>NZ_ALCA01000125.1 GCF_000278725.1 Actinomyces sp. ICM47
TGGTGTCAATGGGTGGTAGCAATGAGTTGGTTGAATGCTTCTGTGGGGGTGCGGTAGCCGAGGGTGGCTCTGGGGCAGTTGTTCAGTTCGTAGGCGATGGCGTCGAGGTAGGGCTGGTGGCTGGTGATGGGGGTTCCTTTGGGAAGGTAGCGGCGGATAAGTCGGTTGGTATTTTCGTTTGTTCCTCGCTCCCAGGGGCTATGGGGGTGAGCGAAGAACACCTCCACGCCGGTATCTTGGGTGAGGCGCTGGTGGCGGGCCATTTCCCGTCCTTGGTCCCATGTCAGTGTTCGCATCGCTCCTTCGGGTAGGCCCTGGATGCGGCGGGTGAGCGCATCACAGACCTGGTCGGCCCTGCGTCCCAGTGGCAGGGCCACGATGATCAGGTAGCGGGTGGTGCGCTCGACCAGGGTTGCGCACGCACTGGCCCCATCTTTGCCGATGATGAGGTCCCCCTCCCAGTTGCCAGGGATCATCCGGTCAGCAATGTCGGGGCGTTCGTCAATTAATCGCATGCCGACAATGGGTGGTGTGCGCCCGCCTGCAGGGGGTTTCTTGCGCATCCACCGCCTGGAGGGCAGGCATACGCCGTGCTCGATCAGCGTCTTCTTGGGGTGGGCGTAGATCCACGTGTAGATCGCCTCGTGGCTGATCGTGCGGCCCTGGGCGTGGGGAGAATTATCCATAGGAGCCACTGTGCCACATGCCTCCACGCTCAGGCGTCCGCTGATCTGGCGGGGCGTGCGCCCCTGCGACAAATCAAAGATCACGCGGCGGCGGAGAATCTCATCGCGGTCCAGGAGCCGCTTCTTAGGGCGGCGCCTGGCCACCTGCGCTGCTCTCCCGGCATCCTCGGCCTGGTACACGCCGCCAGGACCCCGATGGCGGGCGATTTCACGGCACACCACCGAGGGGCTACGCCCAATCAAGTGGGCGATACGCGTCTGGGACAAGCCCGCCTCCAACCCCGCCATGATCGCCGCGCGATCCTCAACACTCAGCATCCGACGACACCCCATGATCAGCCTCCGAACAGCATCACCGCTACACGAAAATTGCTTACACCCTATGACACTGCCCCCTCCCCCTCGCGTCTTGCGGCACTCGCAGTAGAGATGGCGATCACTCGAGCCAAGGGACGGAACATCCCTCCCGTGCGCCGAAGCGTTGACACAGAACTCGTTGTTCGGGCCAGCACGGGATGAACGAACAGTCGAAGACAACATAATGCAAGCGTTTGTATTCCGTATGCACAGGCGACAGTTGTATACAGTTTTCTTACATGCAGCCTCAGCCGCGGCGCGAACGTCTTACAGTGTTCCGATGAAAACCGTGGGCACAGACCCTTAATACAAACGTTTGCATTATGCCTTGATTCATATTGGTGGCGCGGCAATGCCACCGTTATCACGCCTGGAAGGTCGATGTGCCAATTTGTTGCATAGGCCTTGCGACGGCTCTACAGGCGCGTAGGCAGCTGACTCCCGCGCTGACTGCATACCGGTTTGCGACCACGGCTCTCCCGCCGCGCAGTCCTGGAGAAACATATACGATGTCGCCTACGAGCATCATGCGAAGACCATAAATGACGACCGCCGCGCTCCGAGACCTGCCTCGCACCCAAGGGTAGGCCCAACGCAACAGGCTCCTAGAACTGCTCCTGTAAGAGGCGGACTATGGCATCGCTGACACATAACAATAAGCAGTGATCAGCCATTGCTGCATACTTATACATGAATATATATTCATGCAAGCATTATGCATGATTATGCATGCATATATTCGCTAATAATTACGCACCTGCGTATCCTCAGGCCTTACAGCTACTTCTCTCTTGCACGTGATTACTGTGCTGGCATTTTCATGCACCACTCTCTATCCATAGCTATGTGGCTGCCCCTCGCGTTGTTGATGACATGACGGAAGGTGAGGGAAGTTACCTTCACAATCTTGTGGGCACGGAATGCATGTGCTCACGGCTGCGCTGACGCGCGAGCCTGTTCAGCGGCCAAATGCACGACCTGACTCCCCCGTTCTCCAATCGTGCGATGTCACCACCCAAGGTTCTGTCACTCTCTCACGGCAGGACCCCTGAGGCATACCCCCACCCATTAAACTTTATGCCCTCACTGGGTATATACCAATACCCAGTGAGGGTATAGGCTTAAGCGCCCTCACACGACCAGCTGCCCGGGGAACGTCACTTAGGAAACCGAGCGAACGACGACGATGCAGCACTGTTCAATCGGCGATAACTGTGTTGACAAGTTCCTCCCTTTCTCGCTTGTCATGCTGCGAGACACGTATGTGACAGTTCTTCTTCCTGCGATAGCCTGTCAGCATGAACGATTCTAAGCTCATGTCCTTCAACGCCGATGTGACAACCGTTGTCCGAGCGACCGACTACTCCGACGAGATCACCCGCGAACGCCTCCTCGCTCGGGATGGTTCCGAGCATATGGGGCATGCGGCTCTCGAAGCCATGTGGGACCAGCGCGGTATCGACATCGCGGGAGGAGTAGGCGGCATCGGGCAGGGACGAAACTCCCTGGACCTGATCGGCTACACCCCCGGTGAGCTGCACATCGGGCACTGCCATGGTGGAACCTCTCGGGTACTGATCTTTGCTGGCGACGGCCGTGCGGTTCCAGCAGGATCGGCTCCCTCGATTGGGCAACGTCTTCTGGCCGACACGGAGTTCGTGGAGAAGATGAAGGAGATGCCCGCCCTCTGGAAAGCCGTTGTCTCTGGGCAGGTGGTCATCTACTGGGACATGGTCTTCGCACCCTCCGGGCGAATTCACGATTGTCTTTTTTCCTCCACGCCCGTCTCTCTGCCCCCCAGCGACATGGCAGCACTCAACGCAGCCATCGGTATCTGATGGCAGACATGATTGTGGCCACCCTGGGAATCAGGGCGGCCACAATCACGAACGATGCGCCGGCTCAGTATTCTTCGAGCAGCTCATCGAGTTCGTCTTCGACGCTGCCTCCATCCAGAGGCTTGGCACCGGCGGGTAGTGAGCGCGCCGGAGCTTCCTGCACGGGCAGAGATTCACCGTCATGCGCAGACTCGGCCACGGCCTCGTCATGATCAGAGTCGACGACCGACGCCTCTCCCTCGCTGCCCTGCCTGCGCGACCACGCGGGAGACTCGAGGTCTTTGCGGATCGCGTCCAGCACAGCGTTGACGAAAGAAGGCGACGTATCGGTCGAGATGGAACGAACAATCGAAATGGCCTCGTCGATGACGATGATCGGCGACACCTCGTCGTTCTCGAGCATCTCCCACACCGCGACGCGCATAACTGCGAGGTCAACGGCGGCGATGCGATCCAGGCCGGGCACGCGGGCGTGCGCGGAGATCAGCGAGTCGATGCGACGCAGATTATCCGCCACACCGGCGATGATCTGGATCGAGAACTCCGGGAGCGGAGTCTGAGCCGCGGTGATGACGCGGCGCTCGCGCAGGAGGTCGCGCAGCACGTCGGGGTTGGACCCCATGCCGCGCTGGTCGGCCTCGTAGACAACATCGGCCGCGCGCTTGCGGGCCTTGGTGCGCGAGGTGAAGCGGTGCTGCTTCGACATTACTCGGTCACGCGACCCGAGTACGAGCCGTCGCGGGTGTCAACCTTGACGCGGGTACCTTCCTCCATGAAGAGGGGCACCTGGATCTCGTAGCCGGTCTCGAGGGTCGCGGGCTTGGTGCCGGCGGAGGAGCGGTCGCCCTGCAGGCCGGGTTCCGTGTGCGTGATCGTCAGGACGACGGTCGCGGGCAGCTCGACGAAGAGAACAGTGCCGTCGTGCTGAGAGACGATGACGTCCTGGTTCTCCACCATGAAGTTGCGGGCGTCGCCCACGGTCTCGGCGGGAACGTTGATCTGCTCGTAGGTGGACTGATCCATGAAGACGTAATCGGTGCCGTCCTGGTACAGGTACGTCATGTCGCGACGGTCAACGGTCGCGGTTTCGATCTTCAGGCCAGCGTTGAAGGTCTTGTCGACGGTCTTGCCGGACAGAACATTCTTGATCTTGGTGCGCACAAAGGCCGGGCCCTTGCCAGGCTTGACGTGCTGGAACTCGACAACCTGCCAGAGCTGGCCGTCGATCACCATAACGAGGCCATTCTTCAGATCATTGGTCGTTGCCACAGTGGTACCTCACTCGTAAAGGAATCAGTAATCAGAGGTCAGTTTACACGCGCGAGCCACCACATCGGCGACTTCTTGCGGGGTGAGGACGCTCGTATCCACTGTTGTGTCGGCCACGGCCTCATAGGCGACACGAGCCTGCCTCATGAGCTGGGTGAGCACAGCACGGGGTGCGCCGAGGCCGACAGAACGCGGGACCCCCAGGTTTTCTCGGCGCGATACCGCGGAAAGGTCCGCGGAGAGTTCGACGACAACGGCACCCCGGCCCCGCGCGTCGTGGATCGCCGAGGCAGTGGCTGAGTCGAGCGGTTGGGAGGCACCGAGCGTGACAATGCCCTCGTCAAGGCGAAGGAGCCGTTCAGCTTCTTCGCGTGCAGTGATGGCCAGGCGAGGGTCACGGCCCACGACAAGCGTGCGCATTGAGGCACCGAGGCGCTCCTCCACAGCATCGTCCGTTTCGCGAAGCGGCAGGTGATAGCGCTGTGCGAGGAGGCGACCGACCGTCGTTTTGCCTGAGCCGGTGACGCCAATCAAGACGATCAGACTCATACGTCGATCCCGATGGCGCGTGCTGGGGCCACCAGTTCGTTGGGTTCCACTGCGAAAGTGCTCGGGTGTGCGATGCCGTCGAGCAGCACGAAGCGTAGGATGCCGCGGCGCACCTTCTTGTCCGAGGCCATGATGTGGGTCAGTTCCTCCAGAGAGCTGCCTTCGTAGTGGGTGGGCAGCCCAACGCGGGCGAAGAGTTCGTCGTGAAGCACGACTTCGTCAGCTCCGAGGAGCCCGCGCTGAGCGCTCAGGCGCGCGGCGAAGCAGCAGCCGACGGCCACCGCGTCGCCATGGCGCCACGTGTAGTCGTTCGCTCGTTCGATCGCGTGGGCGAGGGTGTGACCGTAGTTGAGGATCTCGCGCAGTCCGCCTTCGGTCAGGTCGGCGGAGACAACGTGGGCTTTAACCGTGATCGCGCGGGTAGTGATCTTGGCCAGCTGCTCGCTGGAGGGGTCAAGGAGGATCTCCGGGGAGGTCTCCCCCACGATGCGCAGGATCTCGGGGTCGGCGATGAACCCACACTTGATGACTTCGGCGGCCCCCGCCGCCAGGTCCTCGCGGGGCAGGGTTGCCAGCAGGCTCATGTCGGCGATGACCGCGTTGGCCGGGTAGAAGGAGCCGACCAGGTTTTTGCCCACCGACGTGTTGATACCGGTTTTGCCGCCCACGGCTGCGTCGACCATGCCGAGCAGCGTGGTCGGCACATTGATGAGCGTCACGCCGCGCAGCCACGTGGCGGCGACGAAGCCCGCCATGTCTGTGGTCGCTCCCCCGCCCATGGCGATGATTGCATCCTTGCGTCCCAGCTGGAGGTGCCCGCAGGTGTCCCACAGGCCGGCCACGACCTCGATGGCTTTTCCGGCCTCGGCGTCAGGATGGTTGGCGGTGGCCACCTCGTAGCCGAGGGAACGAAGGTGTTCGGCGAGCGCCGCCGCCCGCGCCGAGAGCGGGCGCGCGTGGATAATGAGGACCTTCGTGGCTGCCTCATCAAGTGCGGCGGTGATGGGTGCAAAACCCAGGTCGCGGCCGACGACGATCGTTGAGGGCTGGTGGCCGGTGACTTTGATGGTGGTGCTCATAACTGCTCCAGGTGGGTGAGAATGGCGGTGGCGACGTCCTCGGCGGGTCCCGGCCCGGTGGGCACGGTCAGCGTGGCGACGGCACGGTAGTGGGGTTCGCGTTCACTTCTGAGGCGTCGCAGCGTCCCGTCGGGGTCTGTGGCGAGCAGCGGGCGATGAGTCTTGGATGCTGTACGGCGCACGAGTTCGTCGTGTGGAGCGTCAATATAGACAACGGTATGGCCGACAAGCAGGTCGCGCACGGCGTCGGTGGCCGCCGCTCCCCCACCTAGTGACACGACCGCGCGACGTGAGAGCGCGTCGGCAACCGCCTCGGTCTCCATGAGCCGGAATGCGGACTCGCCGTCGGTGGTGAAAATATCGGAAATCGCTCGGCCTTCTCGCTCGACGATCAGGTCGTCGGTGTCGACGTGAGGAACTCCGAGGTGCCCGGCGAGCAGGCGACCGACCTTCGACTTGCCAGCTCCCGGCAGCCCGACGAGGACGATGGGCAGGGCGACGCTCATGCGCGCTCCCCCACAACCTCCAGGTAAGAGGAAAGGTTACGGCGCATCTCAGCCACCGAGCGCCCGCCCGCGTGATCGAAGAGGGCATCGGCCAGAACCAGGGCGACCTCGGCCTCGGCGATGACGGCACCGGGCACAACCTGGCAGGTGTCGGAGCGCTGGTGCAGGCCCACAGCCTCCTCGCCGGTCGCCAGGTCCACGCTGCGCAGGGCACGGGGGACGGTCGAGATCGGCTTGAAGCCGGCGCGCGCCACGATGGGCGCGCCGTTGGACGTACCTCCCTCGATGCCGCCTGCATGGTTGGTGGTGCGGGTCAGGTGCCCATCCGCCCCGCGCACGATCTCGTCGTGTGCGGCGGAACCGAGCAGGGCGGCCTGTGCGAAGCCGTCACCGATTTCGACGCCCTTGACGGACTGGATCGACATGAGTGCGGCGGCCAGGCGTGCGTCCAAGCGCTCGCGCGCAGTCACGTGCGTGCCCAGCCCCACAGGCACACCGTAGGCGATCACCTCAACGACGCCGCCGATGGTGTCACCCGCATGCTTCGCCTCGTCGACGGCGGCCTCAAAGCGGGCGTTGTCAGCCGGGTCGAGGGTGCGCATAGAGGCCTCGCACAGGGCGTTCTCGTCGGCGGGCATCGGCACCACCTCGGATCTGGCGCGCTGAGTACCGACCGCGATGACGTGGGAGACCAGGCGCACGCCGGCCACCTGCTCCAGGAGTGCCTCGGCGAGCGTCCCGAGGGCGACGCGCGCCGCGGTCTCTCGCGCGGAGGCGCGTTCGAGCACCGGACGCGCCTCGGACAGGTCGTAGGAGAGCATGCCGGGCAGGTCCGCATGACCGGGACGAGGCCTCGTCAGCGGGCGGTTACGCGCGATCTCACGCTCGTCACCCGTGCCAGCATCGATGAGCAGAGCGGAGGGATCAACGGGGTCGGCACTCATGACTGTTTCCCACTTGGGCCACTCGGAGTTTCCAATCCGAATCGCCACGGGCGCACCCGTCGTCACCCCGTGTCGCACACCCGCCAGGATCGAGACCTCGTCGGCCTCGAACTTCTGGCGTGCACCACGCCCATATCCCAGACGCCGACGCGCCAAGACGCGGCGCAGGTCATCGGTCGTGATCCGCAAGCCCGAGGGCAAGCCCTCTATCGTGGCAAGCAATGCGGGTCCGTGCGATTCTCCGGCGGTCATCCATCTCAGCATGCCTCCCAGTGTCCCACAAGGCCGACTGCCGATGCCCGCCCACTCTCACGGGGTGAACGATCAGGACTGCGGTGTCGTATCCCCAGTCGCACTCAGCCCCGGTTCGGTGCCAAGAATGTCGATGACGAAGCACAGGGTGTCGTCGCCGGCCGCCAGGTCTGGGGGAATCGTAATCGCCAGACGCGAGCCAACCTTCTGATCCACCAGGGCGGTCTGCAGGCCACGCATGGCTTTACCGAGATTGATGACCTGGGGGACGCCGGTCTCCCACGTGGACACTCGCACGACACCGTCGTTCCAGCCCACGGCGGTGAACTGGGCGACCACGCGATCACTCTCGTGCACCTGGATGCCATCGCCCTTGATGAGCGTCTGCGTCGTCACACGGTCGGGCACAGTCGTGCCGTGGGTGATGATTGGGCCTTCGGGGACAATGTTGACGGTCAACGGGCCGTTTGACGCATCCGCTTCCGTGCCCACCGCGATGGAGGGCAGGATGTCGATGACCTCAACCTCGATGTTGCTCGTCGAACCAGGCGCGCCTGCGCCCGGCGCAATCGTCCGGTAGGCGAGAATACGCGACCCCTCGTTCTGCCCGATCACAATATTCGTCAGGTCATCACCGATGACGTTGGTGCCGACGATCCCCAGGCTCAGCTGGGGGCGACCCGAATCGGACAGGTTCGTGCCGGTCTTTCCGTCGAAGGCCGTGATAGCGACCAGCACGGGAGACCCCTCGGTGATCTGACGTCCGTTGCCAGCAATGACAGTCGCTGCCTTGGTGCCGTCGACCTCCAGGGGTGCCTTGATCTCAATCGTCGGCGTGGCACCAACGCGCCCCGAGACGGCGACGCGGTCGAACAACGGAAGCGTCGTCGACTGTGCGCTGGTCTCGGCCGTCGTCGTTTCCTGCGCGGCAGGTACGGGGCGGAATGCCCACCAGGCGACGGCCCCGCACGCTCCGAAGACTACGAGCGTGATCAGGAGCCGCATCAGCAGGGATGCGCGCGAGGATCCGCGTGAGCGTTCGCCCCTCGCAGCGGCGCGCTGTGAGGAGCCTTTCGAGCGTCGGACGCTCGCATTGTTGGAGTGTTGCGAAGCGGGGGTCATGCGGGAATCGTAGGAGACGACGCGTGAATCTGCGCGATGAGTCCATCAACGCGGGGGTCGGACGTGGCCAAGGGATCCTGCAGGGACAAGGGAATCGCCGTGGAATCGTCGAGGCGCACGTGCACCCAGTCGACACTGAGGTCGGCGCGCGCATCCTCCGCCGCAGCGATGATACGCCCGCGCAGGTGAGCACGCGTCGAGGCCGGAGCGACGGTCGTTGCGCGCGAGACCCCTTCCGGAGTCGTTAGGCGGCGCATGAGACCGGCCTTTTCCATACGCTCGCGCAGGCCCTGCGCCGTGATATCCGAATAGGACAGTTCGAGGCGAGCCACTCGCGGGTCGTTCAGGGCAGCGCCGGTGCGCGCGCAGTAGGAGGACAGTAGCGTACGTTTGATCGCGATATCGAGTTCCGTGGCGACCCCGCTCCAGTCGCCGCTCGCGATCGCGTCGAGGCCTCGGCCCCACAGGTCGACCACGTAGGCGCGCATCGGGTCCAGCTCGGCGACGGGAATACGGGCGAGGACGCGCTCGCGAATCTCTCGCTGCAGAGCGACCGCGGAGGTGGTGCGACCTGAGGCCAGCTCGATGGCTGCAGAGCCGGTCAGATCCGCGTTGATCTCGCGGATGGCACGCATCGGATCGGCCAGGGCCAGGTCTTCGATCTGAAGGCCGTCCTCGATGGCATGGATGAGGAGTTCGGTCATGCCGACTTTGAGGGCCGTCGTCGGCTCGGCGACGTTCGTGTCTCCGACAATGACGTGCATGCGTCGGTAGGCACCCGAGTCGGCCAGGGCCTCGTCACGTGTGTTGATAATCGGGCGCGAGCGGGTGGTCGCCGACGATACGGCGTCCCACATCTGGTCGGCGCGTTGGGAGAACTGCAGGCGCGGCGTCGCGGCTCCGGTGTTGATCCACCCGTTACCCACCAGGATCTGGCGGGTCACGAAGAAAGCGACGAGCGCGTCGGCAACCTGGCGGAAGTCGCGGCGTCGGTGCAGCAGGTAGTTCTCGTGGCAGCCATAGGAGTTGCCCTGTGAGTCCAGGTTGTTGCGGAACAGGTGCAGGCGCAGGTCGGTGCCCAGCTCGCCCAGTGCCTCATCGGCCTGGACGGCCAGGTCGGCGAGTATCTCGGATCCCGCGCGATCCTGCTCGAGCAGGTCCTCCAGGCGGTCGCATTCGGCGGTTGCGTACTCGGGGTGTGCACCCACGTCCAAGTAGAGTCGTCCGCCGTTGCGTAGGAAGAGGTTGGAGGAGCGCCCCTGGTGCAGGAGCGGCTCGAACAGTTGACGAGCGGCGTGCTCGGCGTCCATCGGCGCTGCCCCGGACAGGGACGCGGCCGTCAGCCCGTACTCCGTTTCGATGCCGAAAACTCGACGCCTCACCTCACTGGCCACCCTTCTGGACGAAGCCCTGGACAAAGGCCTCGGCGTTGGTTTCGAGGACAGAATCGATCTCGTCGAGGAGGGAGTCGATCGATGCGGTGCGCGCCTGAACCTGGCCCGCGGCCTCAATCGGGTCGTCGTCGGGGGCGGGGGCACCGGCAAAAATCTGGTTCGACATGGTGTGTTCTTCTTTCTGTCGTCGTGTCAGCGGGTGGAGGTATCGAGGGCGTCCGCGATCGGGAAACGCACCAGGTCGCCCTCGCCCGGGTCGAAGACCAACGAGGACCACGAGGCCTTGACCAGGTCCGGGCGGTTCGCAACGGCCCAGCCGCGTACGTGGGCGCGCGTGTTGGCGGGTGCGACGTCGGCGGCGCGCTCAACTTCCTCATCGGAGACGAGGCGCGTCACTAACCCGGCCTTCGCGAGTCGGTAGACGAGGCCGTGGCTGGGCCGCAGGTCCGCCCACTGGAGATCGATGGCGGCCAGTCGCGGATCGTTCCACTCCAGACCCGCGCGCTCCTTCTGGCGCTTGACGAGCTGGTACTTGCCGACCCATTCGACATCGCTCGCCACGGAAAAGAGATCGGCGCGCATGCGGTCCAGGACAGACTGCCACAGGGTGAGGATCTCCCGGTCTGCCGCCGTGGGAGTCATGCCGGTTTCCTCGAAGGTATCCAGGACCAGGTCCAGGTAGACCTGCTGGAGTTCGGCGGCTGTGTAGGAGCCGCCGGCCGTGCTGATCTTGTAGTCGAGGTCGGGATGGTGAGAGACGTTCCAGGTTTCCTGAACCGGATCATCCATGACGATGGAATCCCAGCGCAGATCGGTGCCCTGCTCGATGGCCCACAGGACCAGGGAGGTCGTACCGAAACGTAGGAAGGCGGACACGTCGAACATGTTGCCGTCGCCGCCGATGACGTGGAGGCGGCGGAACTGCGCGGGGTTGGCGTGGGGTTCGTCGCGCGTGTTGATGATCGGACGGTTAAAGGTCGTCTCCAGGCCCACCTCGTTTTCGACGAAGTCGGCACGCTGGGACATCTGGAAGCCCGGAACCTCGCTCTTCTGCCCGCGCCCCACGCGGCCCGCGCCGCAGATAACAGGGCGTGTCACCATGAACGGTGTCAGGCCTCGGATGATCGTGTCCAGGTCAGTGATGCGGGGCATCTGGTAGTTCTCATGCGTGCCGTAGGCCGCGCCCTTACCGTCCGTGTTGTTCTTGACGAGCACGATGGGCTCCTCACCCAGTGCCGCCAGGCGCTCCATGACGCGCCTGGCGATCACCTCGCCCGCGCGATCCCACAGGAGCGCGTCGCGCGCGCCCAGGGTCTCGGGGGCCGAGTATTCCGGATGGGCGTGGTCGACGTAGAGACGCGCACCGTTGGTGAGCACGGCGGTCGTCGCAGCAGGCAGGGCAAGTTCCTCGGCCGTGGGGCGGGCGACGCGCTCGGAGCCACCGGAAGGCGCGAGGTGATACGGATCGTCCGTGAGGAGCGACGGGTCGACGGCTGCCCGCGACATGCGCATACCGCGCAGGTCATTGAGGGGGTCCTCACCCGTGTAATCCCACCGCACGACGCCCGCTCCATCGGCTGGCGAGCCGGAGCGAGAGATCTCGCCGTACGCGGACACAACACGGGTGGACAGGGCAATCGGGTTGGCCCAGGCGTCTCCGGGACGGTACACACCGTACTCGGTCTCGGTTCCGATAATGCGTTCGCTGCTCATTTCACCGCTCCAATCGGCTTGACGCTGACAATCTCGGGCGCGAGTCCGCTCGTGCGGGCCCAGTCCTCCGGCGAAGAGGTCGCGGCCAACTCCAGCGATTCGTTCATTTCTTCGTGTACGCCGCGCAGCAGGTGCTCCATGGTCAGTCCTGTTGCTTGCCCGGTGAGCGCGTCCTTGATCGCATACTTCTTCGCGCGTTCCACGATACCTGCGATGAGTGCGCCAGAGACAAGGTCCGCCAGGTAGATGCGCTTATGATCGCCGCTCACCAGCGTCGCGAGGAAAAGCGCAGTCGTCTCGTCACGGGTGTAGAGCGCGTCGACCGCTCGCGTGATCATCCCGGCCACGGCCTCGTCGATACCGCCGGCGCGCGCAACCTCCGCCGCGTGGATGGGCACGGCGGGCGTCAGGTACTTCGAGAAGATGTCGAGCGCGCCCGCGCGGTCGGGGCGATCCACCCGGATACGCACGTCGAGGCGCCCGGGGCGCAGGACGGCGGGGTCGATCATGTCCGCGCGGTTGGAGGCGCCGATGATGACAACGTTGTCGAGAGACTCGACGCCGTCCATCTCGGCCAATAGCTGCGGGACGATCATCGTCTCGACGTCCGAGGACACACCCGTGCCGCGCGTGCGGAATAGCGCCTCCATCTCGTCGAAGAAAATGACGACGGGGGTATCGCCTGCCGCAAGCGCGCGGGCGCGGGCGAAGATCGCGCGGATCTGGCGCTCAGTCTCCCCCACGAACTTGTTAAGCAGCTCGGGTCCCTTGATCGACAGGAAGAATGTCGAAGCACCGCCGCGCTTGGACAGGGAGTTCGCGACTGCCTTGGCGATGAGTGTCTTACCCGAGCCGGGAGGGCCGTACAGCAGGATACCCTTGGGCGGGCGCAGGCCAAACTGACGGTACAGCTCGGGATGGTTGAAGGGCATCTCGATCGAATCGCGCACCTGCGCGATCTGGGCGTCCAGGCCGCCAATATCCGCGTAAGTCACGTCGGGAACTTCGGGAGTAAGCAGCTGCTCGACGTCCTCGCGCACGATGCGTTCAAGCGCGATGCCGGAGCGCGTGTCCACGACGAGGGAATCCCCGGGGCGCAGGTTGCCGTGGCGCAAAGGTCCGGCCAGCTCCAACAGAGTCTCCGCACCACCCTCGGCGGCGACGAGCACGCGATCCGGACCCACCATCTCGAGGACCGACACCACCTGGCCGCTGCGCGCGAAGTCATCAGCGGCGACGGCGATCATCGTGTCGTCTAGGCGCACCCATTGCCCGTACGACAGATCGGTGACGTCCAGCTTGGGGGCAACGGCCACGCGCATGCGCTTACCGCCCGAAACGACCTCGATCTGACGCGCGGCCGGGAAGGCACGCACGAAGGTCGCGAGCGTCTGCGGCGGGCGTGAGACATCCGCCAACTCGCCCTGGAGGCGAATCAGCTCGGTGCGGGCCGCCGTCAGTGCGCTGGTGAGGCGACCGTTCTTTTCCTCGAGCGAGATGACGCGCCGCTCGAGTGCTTGGCGCTGCTCGACCTCACTCATTGGTCTGAGCCTCGCGTCCCTGCGACGCCCACGTGTCTGCCTGCGCGACGACGTCGCGGCGCACCTTGCGGACCTTCTTCTCAGAGTTCACGCGCTGGCCGACCTTCTCCAGGGACCAGTCCTGCTCGTCGTCCCACGCACCGCCCTGGCCTTCGGCAGCCTTGGCTGGGCGTGTCGCGCGCTCCTGCGGCGTCACGCCAGGGGCGAGCAGACGAGTCACCACAAGGAATCCGGTGTGAGCGACCATACGATGCTCGGGGCGCACCGCCAGGCCGTCAAGATGCCACTCGCGGCGCATATCCTCCCACGCGATCGGATCTGTGAAGCGTTCGGATGCGCGCAGGTCCTCGACCAGGCGCGACATCTGGGTCACCGTCGCGACGTAGCAGACGAGAACGCCGCCGGGAATGAGCGCATGCGTGATGGCCTCGATGTTTTCCCAGGGGGCCAGCATGTCGAGGACTACGCGATCAATGCTCCCCTCATCGACCGCCCACAGCACCTCGTCCACGTCGCCGACGCGCAGATCCCACGCGGGATGACGGCGTCCGAACCACAGGTCCACGTTCGCCGCAGCGATGTCTGCGAAGTCCTGGCGGCGTTCGACGGAGATCAGGCGTCCGCTCGGTCCCACGGCGTCCAGAAGCGCCATGGACAGGGCACCCGACCCGGCCCCAGCCTCGATGACCGTGGCACCCGGGAAGATATCGCCCATGTGGGTGATGACGCCCGCGTCCTTGGGGTAGACAACCGCCGCACCGCGCGGCATCGACATGACATAGTCAACCTGAAGGGGACGCAGGATCTGGAACTGACGCCCCTCGTCGGTCACGATAACCTGGCCGTCGGGGCGGCCGATAACGTCGTTGTGGTTGAATCCACCGCGGTTGGACTGAAAGCGTCCGCCATGCACCAAGATCACTTGGTGGAAGCGTCCCTTCGGGTCGCGAACCTGAACGCGGTCGCCCTCGGTCAAGGGGCCTCGGCGGGTGGGCTGGCCAAAGTCAGTGGCCGTTTCGGAATTATTACGCTGAATAGTCATTACGTAAAGAATAGCGCCTTGGGCCTCCCCGCCCCTGCCAGGACACAAATGGGGGTGGTGAGGGTTAGCGTGGTGTTCATGACAGACCTGATTGCCCCCTCCCCCGGTCCTCGTACGTGGGATCCCGCGCTGTCGGCCTCGCGCGCGAAGGAATACGAGCGCTGCCCCCTCCAGTATCGTCTGCATGTCTTGGACGGTTACCGCGAACCCGAGACGCGCGCGAAGGCGCTGGGCACGGTGGTCCACGCGGTCCTCGAAGAGCTGTTCGGACTGGCCCCGCACGAGCGTACGCCTGAAGCTGCCCGCTCACGGGTCGCCCCCGCCTACGAGGCCGTCGTGGCGAAAACCCCTGCGATTGCCGATCTTTTCACCGATGAGGAGGACCTTCAGGCGTGGCTTGAGGACGCGCGCGGGGTCATTGACGGCTACTTCGCCATCGAGCAGCCGCAGTGGATCGCCCCGGCCGCGCGCGAGCAGCGCGTGACGACGACGACAGCGGGTGGCGTGCGCCTGCTCGGTTTCATCGACCGCATCGACGCAGCCCCCGATGGGCGACTGCGGGTCGTCGACTACAAGACTGGCAAGGCCCCCGGACCGCGCTACGTGGACGAAGCACTCTACCAGATGCGCTTTTACGCGCTGCTCTTGGCCCGCACGAAGAGGCTGCCGGCCCGCATGCAGCTGGTCTACCTGCGCGCGGGTCAGGTCATCACCTTTGATCCGGTCGCCGATGATATTCGCGCGTTTGAGCGTCACATCGATGACCTATGGACGCACATCGCCTCCGACATCGCCAATGATTCCTTCGCTGCGCGCAAGAATCCGCTGTGTAATTGGTGTGGTGTGCGCTCACTGTGTCCGGTGTTTGGGGGAACCACTCCCCCGATGCCGACGGAGCATGCACAGTGGTTGGCTCGGACTCGGCTAGGCTAGGGGGCATGGATTCGAAGCAATGCGGACGTAGCGGCCTATACCTGTCGTCGATCGGTTTGGGGACCCTGACGTGGGGGCGCGATACAGATGCGCCTGAGGCCCTCGAAATGCTCACGCACTTCGTCGACGCGGGCGGTTCCCTCCTCGAGTGCTCCCCCTCGCACGGCGACGGTATGGCCGTGGACGTCGTGTCCGAGGCCGTAGCGTCGGTGGGCAGGCACCGCGTGGTTCTCGCGTGGCGCGGAGGGATGCGCCGTGCGACTGAAGGCGCGTGGGTGGGCGCGGCCGGACGCGGGGATCTGCTGCGCAGCCTGGATGATGCGTTGGCGCGACTGGACACGGATTATGTGGACGTGTGGCTCGTGGAGCCGCGCCCGGAGGTGCCATTGGAGGAGACCCTGGAGGCGGCGACCCTCGCTTACCGTAGCGGGCGCGCCCGCTACGTGGGTCTGTCGCGTTCGTCTCACTGGCAACTGGCCGAGGCGGTCACTCGTGGTGTCGTGGGTGTCAGCGCGCCGATCACGCTCGTCGAATTCCCGTTCTCCCTCGTGGATGCTGCCTGCGCATCAACGGTAGCGGAACTTGCCAGCAGGGGGGTTGGCGTTCTGGCCGCGTCGGCGCTGGCAGGCGGTGCCCTGACGGGCAAGTACCGCCACACGACCCCCGCCGATTCGCGTGCTGCTTCCCCGCATCTTCGTCACATGGTTGAGCCTTACCTGTCGGGTTTCGCGAACAGTGTTATCGAAGCGACGCACCGCGCGGCTTCGGGCCTGGATCGCCGCACGGGAGACGTCGCCCTGGCGTGGGTACGCGACTACCCGGGCATCTCCTCGGCTCTCATTGGACCGCGAACAACTCGACAGCTCGACACCCTCCTGGAGTACACGGAGCCGCTGCCCGCCCCGATTCGCGAGGTACTCTCCGAGGTTGCCCAGTAGCGGCGAGCAGCTTGCAGATACGAACGAGGGGCCGAACCGTGTGGTTCGACCCCTCGCCTCATGCGCGTGCGAGACTGATTGGTCTCAGTCATCGACTTCGATGAAGTCGTCGTCCTCGTCTTCGTCCTCATCGTCGTAGTCCTCATCATCTTCGTCGTAGTCATCCTCGTCAATCTCATCGAGGATGTCGAAAGGGAGTTCCACGCCCAGCTGGGTGAAGAGGATATCGTCGTAGGTGAAGAAGGCGTCGCGCAGCGCCAGCTCGGCGGCTTCGAGCGCGGCGTCATCAGCCTCGTCTCCATCGCGTGCGATGTCGAAGTGGTTCTCGAAAGCGTTGAGCAGGCGCGTCAGTGCGCGGCGGGCATCTCCAGTCATAGGTCACAGTCTACCGTGAGGACGCACACTTTTTCAGGGCAGGTTGAGCTGCGAACGGATAACGGACACCATGAGGTCCGTGCCTTTGATTTCCGCCGTCTGATCGGCACCTAGGATGCGCGTCTGCCCGTCGGAATCCAGCAGCTGCGAGGCACCCATGTTCGGGCCCAGCGGCAGGATGACCCATTCCTTCGTGGGAACGTAGTGGGCGTCGGGTTCCTCCCCTTCGATCTGCGCGGTGATGTTGGCGATGACAACGCGGGCCTGCTGGCGCGCGGCGTCGGCGCGCTTGGACTCGCGCACGTCGGTCAGGTCGCCGACAGCGTAGACGGTGGAGTGTCCCGCCACCTGCATGGTCGGCTCGACCCGGATCGTGCCGTTGGGGTGCATGACGGACTCGTACTCGCTGCCGATCAGGAACCCGGTGTTGGCGCGTGCGCCGTAGCACTGGAACCAGAGATCGGCCTCGATGACCTCGCCATTCTTGGTTTCGACCATGAAGTGCGCGAGGTCGCCGACGTTCTGAGGGGGCAGGTAGGCCAGCTCGGAGCCGGTGACGACGCGAACGCCGAGGGTGGCCAGCTGCTCGCTGATCTCATTGCGCAGGGCGTCGGTGTAGCCGGGGGTGCCCAGGATCTGGTCCGAGGCCTCGACGATCGTGATGTCCAACCCGGGGAAGGCATTGGCGAGCTCACCAGTCAGCTCGATGCCGACGGTGCCACCGCCAACGATCATGACGGAGCGGGCACGCGAGAGGTTCTCGTGGAGTTGCTCGAGGCGCGCCTTGGCGACGGAGGAACGGTAGGAGGAGTACTTGGCCGGGAAAGGGTAGGTAGAACCCGTGGCGAAGACGACGTAGTCAGCCTCGATGGGGTCATGACCGAATACGTGAACGGTCGTTCCGTGGACGGCGGAGACGGTGCCTCGCACGACCTGGCCGCGGCTCAGGAGATTCGTGTAAGGCATGAAGATCGCGTGTTCCCACACCGTGTCAACGGCGGCGCGTAGCGCGGCCGCGTGGTGGACGAACTGGTCCTTCTGCTCAATGAGGATAACGTCCGCGAGGGGGTCAAGCCCCTTGGCGACCGTGACGCCTCCGTATCCTCCGCCGATGACTGCGACGCGTGCCATGACATTCCTCCTTTTGAATGGACCGCGTCTATTGTGTCATCTCACGCCCTCAAATGCGCGTGATAGGGACCTTAGTCCGCTTCCCCTCTGTCGGTGTGACTCTCAAGGCCCAGGCCGCGCGCAATATTGGGCTGGAAGAAGTTCGGTCCCTTTAAGACCTTGCCGTCCTCGCGGAGCTTGACGGATCCGTCGGGCATGAGCTTGGACAGGTTCGACGCCTGTACTTCGGCCAGGACCGAATCGAGGTTCATCCCCGACTCGATGGCCATGCCGTAGACGACGTAGACGAGGTCAGCCAGGGCGTCGGCGGCCTCGATAACATCGCGTTCCCCCTCGTCGGCGGCGACGGCCTCGGCGGTGGCGGCCTCGATGATCGCGCGTGCGCGCGGGCCGTAGACTGCGCCCATAAGTTCGGCGAACTCCTCGGCGATCAGGCTCATGCGCATGTTCATGCGCTCGTAGTCCAGCGTCGGATCGCTGAAAGGACGGATGGGGACGGAGTAGGTGTGGTGGAACTGCAGGACCAGCTCCATCGGGCTGGGTGCGGGTGTTGGGACGGACGAGGCCGTGGTGTCCTTCTCGCTCATGCGTGGTCCTTTCGTGCGTTATCCCAGGCAGTGGCCAGGATGTTGGAAAATGCTGTGACAGTCTGATGTCCGTCGACGAGGAATTGGGAATCCATGACGTAGGTGGGAACCGAGGCCACCCCCATGTGCATCGCCATCTGATAGTCGGAGTAGACGCGCGAGGCCCATTCCTCGTCGCCAACAGCGAGTGCGGCGAGGTCGGGCGGCATGCCAATGTCCTGCGCGCAGCCGATGAGCACCTCGGGATGGGAGATGTCCAGGCCCATTTCGAAGTGGGAACGCATAATCGCCTCGGCGACCTTGAGGTGGAGAGAGTCCGGGCCGGCGACCGTGTCGTTGTCGATGTCGGCGTCGTGGGCGGCCGCGATAACCCGGTGCGCACGGGAGGTAGGAGCGATGATGAGGGAGTCAAAGTCAAAGCGAATGCCCTCTCGAGCACCCAGCGCCCGCATGCGTTCGTCGGCCTCGTTTACCTCTTCCAGGTTGGCAGCCCCGGATTCAACCAGAGCGACGATGCGTGGCTTGTCGAGCGCTGCCTCCAGGTCGGGGTCGAGCAGGTAGGCGTGCAGGTAGACCTCCATCTCGGTGCTGTGTTCACAGCGGGACATGGCGGTGCGCAGGTGTCGTAGGCCCAGGTAGCTCCACGGGTCACACGTGTCGAGCCACATATCAATTCGCACAGCGTCTCCTCACGGTTGATATGGAAAACCCCGGGGCCTTTCGGCCCCGGGGCATTTCGTGCGCGGAGGGGGACTTGAACCCCCACCCTCGTAAAATGAGGACTAGCACCTCAAGCTAGCGCGTCTGCCTATTCCGCCACCCGCGCAGGTGATCGGTGCGAACCGTTGTGATCCGCAAGCGAGTAGAAGCTTAACACGATTACATCGACATGCGCCAATCGAAACTAGGAATCGGTTTTTTCGCCCTTCAGGCGGGAGTCCAATGTCGAGAAAACCTTTGCAATTGCTTCGATATCGGCATCCGTCATGCCGTCTAGGAGATACTCAGCCACCGTCTGCTGATGCAATTCTGTGGCAGCAAGCACAGTCTGGATTCCCTGAGTGGTCAGGCATGCGTCGTAGCCGCGGCGATCAACCTTGGAAGGGATGCGCTCGACCCAGCCGTCGCGGGAGAGGTTAGAGACCAGGTAGGTCACGCGCGACGGCGAGTAGACGACGCGATCAGCCAACTCACCCATGCGCAAGCGATGGCTGGGGGCCTCCCACAGTGCCAGGAGAATGTTGTAGTCGGGCATAGATACGCCGTAGGCGCGCTTTAGGCGTGTTTCGAGGATTCCCTGCAGGCGTCCGGACGCCTCGAAGAAGACTCGCCACGCGGCTGCACGCGCGCTATTGGCTTGAACGATCGGGGTGAGCCGTGCTCGCGATTCCACGTGTGCCTCTCTCATAGTCGTTTCGTGTGTTTCTCTCGGGATAATAGGGCATAGTGACTAAGAAAGCACCAAGAACCAGGGGATTTTATGTCGTTGACTTTTTCTGCTGTGCTGTTTGATGTTGACGGGACGATTGTTAATTCTGCGCCCGTCATCATGGGAGCATTCCGGAGCACATTGTCAGACTTTGGACTGGAGATTCCAGATGATCAGCGCCTTCGTACCTATGTTGGCCCTCCCCTGTGGTACTCGTTTGGCGACCTGGGTTATTCGGGGCAGCTGCGCGCGGATCTGGTTTCGCGTTACAGGGAACGCTACATGGACCACTATCTTGATCCTGAGCCTTTCGACGGTGTACGTGATCTGCTGTGGGATCTGCACCATGCGGGCGTTCCCCTTGCGACGGCCACATCCAAGCAGACACCGATGGCGATCGCGCAGATGGAGCATTTGGGCCTTGCGGATGCCTTCGACGTGATCGCGGGGGCGACGCCGGATCCGGGGTCATCGAAGACGACGGTCATTCACGAGGCCGTGGCTCGCTTGGGCGCGATGGGTGCGGACGTGTCGCATCCCGTCATTGTTGGCGACTCTATCTGGGACGTGCGCGGCGGCCACGAGGTTGGCATCCCCGTCATCGGTGTCGGTTGGGGGTATGCGACGGAGGATGGTCTGGATGACGCCGAGGTTGTGTGCGAGACGGTCGAGGATCTTCGCGCGCTTCTCATGCCGGCCGGCTGCTGAGGGACGTTAGCGGAAGTCGCGCGAGCGCACCTGGATGGGCAGATGCACGGGAGCGAGCCGGAAGGCTCGCACGTTGACTGCGCCGTCACCCCACTCGAGCGTGCCACGTACGAGCAGGGCACCCGACTCGAGGCCGATGCGTCGAAATTTGTTCCAGGTACCCACAGCCACCGAGACGTTAACGAATCCGGACTCGTCTTCGAGGGACAGGAAAGTGACGCCGCCGCCGGTGTGGGGGCGCTGTCGGTGCGTGACCAGCCCAGCCACGTCGACGATCCTCCCGTCAAGGTGGGCGCCGAGTTCTGCAGCGCGCAACACGCCGGGAGGCAGATCCCCTCTCAGATAAGAGAAGGGGTGTTTCCCGGGGGTGAGTCCGGTTGTCTCGATATCGGCGCACATCTGCTCGGTGTGCGTCAGAGGTGGCAAGTCGGGGACGCGGGTGCCTACTTCGGTACCCGGTAGGAAGGGCTGCCATTCCCCCCGCCGCGCAGTCGGCGCGGCCAGCGCCCCCGCGGCCCAGGTTCCCTCGCGCCTGCCCATGCCCAGGCATTCCAGTGCTCCTGCCATGGCGAGACACTCCATGTCCGATGCGCTCAGGTGGGCGCGGTTCGCCAGGTCCGCTTGGGAGGAAAAAGCTCCCGTTTCTCTCACCCTCACGATGCGCTCGGCAGCCCGCCCCAGGCCTCGTACCGACGATAATCCGATGCGCACCACCAGCTCCTCGTCCACGTCCAGGGGAATGACCTGACGCGACGGGAGTGGGTCGGGGCGGCCCTCCCGATACTCCTGCTCCCCGGGAACGCCGGGTGCACATTGCACGCCCGTGTCCAGGAAAGAGTCGTTGACCGAGGGTCCCAGGACCGTCACTCCGTGCCTGCGCGCGTCCTGGACCAGCGTCGCCGACGAGTAGAAACCCATCGGCTGGGAGGAGAGAATCGCCGCATAAAAATGCTCGGGCGCGTGAACCTTGAGCCACGCGGAGGCGTAGACGATGTGCGCGAAAGAAAAAGAGTGCGACTCGGGGAAACCGAAGTCCGCGAAGGCCTTGAGCTGATCGAAGATGCGTTCGCGCGTGAGCGTGTCGATCCCGCGTTCTTCCATGCCCGCCATGAGTTCTCCCTTGAGGGCTTCCATGCGCTCGAGGCTACGCTTGGCACCCATCGCTCGGCGCAGCTGGTCAGCGCGTGCCCCAGACAGGCCAGCGGCGTCCGTGGCAATGCGCATGAGCTGCTCCTGAAAGAGAGGCACTCCGAGGGTTTGGCGCAGCGCGGGTTCGAGGAGCGGGTGCAGGTAGGTGACCGGCTCACGTCCCGCACGCCGACGCAGATAGGGGTTGACCGCATGCCCCTGAATGGGGCCGGGGCGCACGAGTGCTACTTCGACGACGATATCGTAGAAACAGCGCGGTTTGAGGCGCGGCAGCGTATTCATCTGCGCGCGCGACTCGACCTGAAACACACCCACGGTGTCGGCGGCGCAGAGCAGGTCGTAGACACGCGGGTCTTCTTCTGGCAGGGTATGCAACCCCAGAGGCTGATCCCGGCGTCCACGCAGCGAACGTGGTGCCCACCCGCGCAAGCGTGGATTCGCCGGTCCATCCGCTCGAATGTCGTCAGCTTGTAGTTCGTCAAAGGCGACGCGCAGCGCCGTGAGCATACCGAGGGAGAGCAAGTCAAACTTGACCAGACCAGCGTCCGCGCAATCCTCCTTATCCCACTGCAACACCGTGCGTCCCTCCATGGCAGCCCATCCCACCGGACAGATACGAGAGACCGGCTGGTCGGTGAGCACCATACCGCCCGAATGGATACCCATGTGCCGGGGCAGGCGCAACAGAGCCCGGGCGGCGTCGCCAACGAGTGCTGGCACTTCCCCCTTTCCCCGCGACCACGCCTGCGCGCTGCCCGCCGGGTATCCCAGCGCCCGCGCCGCGTCACGCATCGCCGAACGTGGTCGATAGGTGATGACGTTAGCGACCTGTGCCGCGCGGTCGCGCCCGTAGAGGTCGTAGATGTGCCGGATAACCTCCTCACGCCTACAGGCCTCGATATCGATATCGATGTCGGGCGGCCCCGAGCGCGCGTCCGACAGGAAGCGCTCGAAAAGGAGGTTGTGGCGCACCGCGTCCACCGCCGTGATGCCCAGGCAAAAGCACACAGCCGAGTTTGCGGCACTGCCCCGCCCCTGACACAAGATGCCGCGCTGGCAACAAAAATCGACGATTTCCTTGACGATCAGGAAGTACCCCTCGAATCCGAGGCGCTCGATAATGCCTAGCTCGCGGTCAATCGTCTCCCAGGCCCGCGGTTCTTCCTCCCGCGGGCCGTAGCGCTCGCGGGCCCCCTCGTGAGCGAGATAGGCGAGCCAGCTGCCAGAAGAGTATCCCTCTGGGACGTGGATGCGCGGAAGCCGGGGAGCGACGAGACGCAGGTCGAAGGACGCTTCCTCCGCGACCTCGCAGGAGTGCACGAGTGCCTCGGTGTGAGCGGCATGCAGACGGGCCATCTCTGCGGGTGAACGTAGGAAGGGCCGATGTGCTCCGAGGTGAGCCACGGCCTCGTCCAATGAGGAACGCAGACGGGTCGCCGCAAGGATGTCACCGAGGGCACGCTTGGAAGGCACAGACATTCGCGCACCCGTCGTGGCGAGCAGTCGAACCCCCATCCCCTGTGCAAGCTCGGCGAGAGTGTCTCCCGCGTCGAGGCCGTCTCCGGCTGCTGCCTGCCACTCGATGAGGAGGCGATCCACCCCTCCAACCGCCTCCGCGAGCGCACCGGCCATGCGCCGCGCCCATGTGGGACCACCGGTGTATAGGGCGCGCATGAGGGGTCCGCGCCTCCCCCCGGTCATGATGAGCAGGTCAGCGCCAGCCTCGTTTACGTCCTCGAGGGTAAAACGTGGAGCGCGCTCCCCTGTCTGTGACAGCGCGCGCTCGCTCATCATGCCGACGAGGTTTTCGTAGCCGTGGGGGCTTGAGGCCAGGATGGGGAGGCGGATACCTGGCTCCTCCGCGCCGGGGGCGAGTCCCCAGCCACTCGCCTGAGCGCCTGGAACGACTGCTCGCAGCGTGCTCGGGTCCAGGGTGATCTCGGCTCCGTAGACAATCGGCAGGCCGCAGCTGCGCGCCGCCATCGTGGTCTGCACAGTCGAGTACATGCCGTCGACGTCGAGAATAGCGAGAGCATCCAAGCCCAGGCGTGAAGCCTGCGTGACCATGTCCGCAGGCTCGTCGGTGCCTTCCAGGAAGGTGAACGCACTGTGAGCGTGCAGCTCGGCGTATCGGGGTTCATTGGTCACCCACCCATCATATCGAACATATGTTCGATAATGCTGTGTTGGCCCGCATTGCCTCCGTACAACCGAATCTCCTCCGAGATCTACAAGCCCTATCCTGGTCGCATGGATTCCATGCTCGCAGCGTCGCTTCCCTCCCCCGGCTCCCTCACCCTGGTTCGCCGCCCACTGCCAATCCTGGGGCCGCGCGACGTCCTCCTGAGAGTCGAAGCCACGACTCTGTGCGGCACGGACTTGCGTATCGTCACCGGACAAAAGACGCACGGCGTCACCCCCGGCGTGATCCTCGGCCACGAGATCGCCGCGCGCGTGTGGAAGCTCGGCGTGGACCTTCGCCCCGGAATCGACGCGCCCGCACCGGGAACCCAGGTGGGCCTCGCCCCGGAAATCGCCTGCGGCCATTGCGTACCCTGCACGGCCGGACGTTCAAACGTCTGCGCGAACATGGCGCTCTTTGGAACCGGAGTGGACGGAGGACTCGCCGACGTTATCCGCGTACCCGAACGGGCGCTGGCATGCATCACCCCCAGCGCCCGCGAAATTGCGCCACCACTCCTGGCCCTGGCCGAACCCCTCTCATGCTGCCTGCGTGCCCGAACTCGCCTCCCCATCACCTCAACCTCGCGAGTCCTCATCCTGGGCACAGGCCCCATCGGCCTCATCCACTGCGCGCTCGCTGCCGCCGCGGGCGCGTCCGTCATGGCGTGCGGGCGACCCGCGCGTTTGGATCCTGCGCTCGCCCTCGGCGCGAGTACCGTGACCGCCTCACAGGGCGATGAACTCGTCGCGACGGTCCGCGAGTGGAGCGGTGGAGCTGGCGCGGACGTCGTTATCATCGCGGTGGGCGATCCCGGCCTCGTCCCCATCGCCGCCCAGTGCACCGCCATTGGCGGCTACATCTCCTGCTTCGCGGGCTTCCCCGCAGGAACGCTCGCCCAGATCGACCCGAACCTCATCCACTACCGAGAGCTCACCATCTCGGGTAGCGCGAACGCCACCCTGGAGGACTACGCGGCCGCCGTCGCCACCCTCTCAACGGGCGCGCTCGACCTGTCCCCACTCATCACCCACGAGTTCCCCCTCACCCAGGTGGACGCCGCGCTCGACGCCGTACGCTCGCGCGCCGGCCTCAAGGTCGCTGTGCGCCCCGGACGCAACAAGCCGACCGAGCGCTAGCCAAGCAGCCCCCGCAGGTCCGCGGCGCTGAGTGACGCACTGGCACCCGTCCCATTCATCACCGAGGAAATGAGCCGACGCTTACGGTCCTGCAACTCCACAACCTTCGCCTCGATCGTATCAGCGGCAACCAGACGATAGACATTCACCTTCTTCGTCTGACCAATGCGGTGCGCGCGGTCGATCGCCTGCTCCTCAGCAGCCGGATTCCACCACGGATCCATGACGAAGACATAATCCGCCTCCGTCAGGGTCAGGCCCGACCCACCCGCCTTGAGAGAAATGAGGAACACCGGTGCCTCACCCGAACGGAAGCGCTCGATAACCTCCGCCCGGTTGCGGGTCGAGCCATCCAACTGCACAACCGACACGCCACGCCGCTCCAGCACGTGCCGAATACGCGCCAGGAACGACGTGAACTGGCTGAAAATCAGCGCACGGTGGCCCAGCGGCACGATCTCGTCGAGGCGGTCCGCCACGTACTCCACCTTCGCCGACCCCACATGTGCATAGGACTCCTCCACCAGGGCCGGGTCGAGCGCGAGCTGACGTAGCCTCGTGATCGATGCCAGAACGCTCATGCGATTCGCGTCCGGATCCACCAGCAAATCGAGGATGCGGGCGCGCTCGCGGGCCAGATACTGGTCGTAGATGTGGCGATGTTCCCTGCCCAGCTCGACGCGCACGACGTCGACGATCTTGTCGGGCAGGTCGGTGGCCACCTGTTCCTTCGTGCGCCGCAGGATAAAGGGTGCAACGTAGGAGGTCAGGCGCGCGAGCATGTCGGGATCCCCGCCCTCAATGGGTCTGCGCACCTTCTGGGTGAAGGCCTCCCACGGGGGCAGCAGCCCCGGGCATGTCAAGGACAGAAGAGACCACAGGTCGCCCAGGGAATTCTCGATGGGGGTGCCGCTCACTGCCAGACGCCAGGGGGCATCCATGTCGCGCAGTGCGCGGTATATTGCCGTGCGAGGATTTTTGACCGCCTGCGCCTCGTCGATGACGACGCCGGACAGGGCGACCTCGCGCCACTGCTCGGCTTCGAGGCGCACCAACGTATAGGAGGTAACGACGATGTCGCAGGCCTCGGCCTCCTCGCGGATCGTCGTTCCTCGTCGCGCGGCAGTCTCAGCGACGCAACGCACGCGCAGGCCGGGCGTGAACGTCGCGGCCTGTTCCGCCCACACACCCACGACCGAGGTAGGAGCGACCACGAGGACCGGGCCGCTCCCCACCTCCGCCGCGCGCAGGGACGCGATCGCCGACAGGATCTGCACGGTCTTGCCCAGGCCCATGTCGTCGGCCAGGACCCCACCCAGTCCGGCGGATAGACGCGAGGTCAGCCAGGCGTGCCCGTGCCGCTGATAGGGGCGTAGAAGCGAGGCCAGGGCAGGGATGGGAGCCAGCCCATTGTCCGAGTGCTCGCCACGCAGCGCGGCGATACGCGTGCGCCACGACGCCGAGAGCGACACTGAGTCGGCCTGCTTCTCGAAAAGCTCGTAGAGGCCCACCTGCACGGGAGTGAGGCGCAGGCCCTCGCCCTCCCACCCCGCAAGGGACCGAGCCTCGTCCAGCAGAGTAGCCAGCGCGCGGATGCGCGGGCCGTCCAGACGCACCCACACACCGTGGGCCTCAACATAGTCGTCACCGCGTGCGATCGCCTCCAACGCCTCACGTACGCTCAGCAGATGGTCGCCAACGCGCACGCGCACGTTCAGATCGAACCAATCCGACTCCGTGCTCTCGACGGACACGTCCACATCCATCCCGTCTTGCGACACCTCGATGGCGCGCACATCCTGCGCGACGTCCCACACGAGGCCGTCCACGCTCTCGCGATCAACGACGGTTGAGAGGAACTCCGGCACGCGCCACGGGTCGATGCGCCCCAAACCCGGCAACGGCGTCCACAGGTCTGCTCCCACCGAGATTCCCCACCTGTTGACGCGATCCGCGAGGGTGGCCACAGCCTCGTCCCCCATGCTGTGGGCGAGCGGTGCACGCGAGCGCGAGCGCCCCTCCTCGTACTCCGCCCACCAGTGCACGACGACGGAGTTCTCGTCGCAACGCAGCGTGCCCACAACCGTGACCTGCGGTGTCGCATCGGCGTCGAAGCTCCCATCTGAAGAACTCATGACGAAACGCCGACGTAGCGCCGTCAGCCACGTCCCGCGGAATTCCGCCACATCTGCGGCTGGAACAACCAGTGGTCGATCCAGCGGGAACCCTTCCAACGCCTTCAAGCCTTCGATGCGCGCGGCGCGCATCCCCCCGTCAAGCAACAGCAACCCCGTGTCGCGGTCAATGCGCGGGTGTGCGACGACCTGATCGCCGTTGCGAGCGACAACCCGCATCTCAAGGCCCTCCTCGGAGGTCCTCACGTCAATATCCGCATCCCACGTGGCATGCGACAGTACGAAAGGTTCACGTCCGTCCACCGACGCAAAAAGCTCCACCCCCGCGCGCACCAGGCGCGCGAGCCACGCGTACGCATGCTCGCCGAGTGAACTGAGCGTCACCTCGGTGCGCGCATGCCACGAACGCGACTCACGCGAGAGCCGATACCCCTCGCGCAGCAGCGACACGTGAGTCGGATCCAAACCATCCGTCACCGACTCCCACTGCGTCGCCGTCAGGTCCAGCCACGACGCCCGTTTCGCACTCCACGCCGACGAGGCTCCCCTGCGCAGCGGGATCAACGACACCGCCACGCTCGGATCGTGCGCATCGATAACGAGTGCCAGCGGATCCCCGCCGCGCTCACGAGAGATGCCCAGCACCTGCTCGAGGACGCGACTCCACTCGGGCACGGCCCCCCTGCTCTCGAGCGCCTCGGCGCGCGCAGCGATCAGCACCGCCACGGCGTGCGGACAATCCGAACGCAAGGAACAGGCGCATGCGAGTGATGGGCGAAGCGCACCGTGGGCGATCCGTACACGATATGTCAGTCCCTTGTCTTTGACGCGGGCCTCAAGATGGTCCTCGGATTGGTCCCAGAGCAGCTCTTTCACCGCTCCATTGCGTTCCAAACGCAGGCCGTTTGCCCAGGTGGCGGGGCCGACGAGGGCCATGATGTCATCGTCCGACATCGATGCGAGGATATCGCTGAACTCGTGGGTCACCATCCTTTCAGTCTACGGCACGGCCGCTGGACTCGTCACCGTCAGTTGTCAAGGCCCTCTGCCATCCACTCACCCCCACTCCACACGAGAAGCGCTACCTGTCCATCTTCGAGCGTGGCCCGCATGTAGGCGCGGGCGCGCTCCCCCGACCACCAGCACCCGCCCACGGGCCAGGGGCCAGCGATAGCGCGGATTCTGCAACGCTGACCGGCACACAGCTGGGGCGAGTACTGCGAGCGCTCCCAAGACTCACCCGAGGGAAGAAGCCGACCCGGTAACCCCTCCCCGCCGTTCTTGGTGAGGAGGTAGGCGGGGGTCGCTGTCAATGATCCGCGTTGGTCGACGCGCACGTCGCCACCAGCTCCCGGCTCTGCGACCAGGAGCACGGGGATGGGAGTGTCGAAGAGGGTGGACGGCGGCTCGGCGACGGCCCCCTCCCAGGCACCCGCACGAGAGCGCAGCGGCTCCTGGTTGCCCCAGGGTGCCATGACGATGCGGCTACGCGGATCGTACCCGCCCTGCACGCGCGGGACCAGCAGCGCGTCCGGCCCCGCCAGTCCCTGGATCCGCACGGCGCTGCGCGACACATCTGACTTCCTGTTGCTGCGCCCCCACAGGGCCGAGGAGCCGATTCCAGGGCACGGGTCGCAGGCCGTGAGGCGAATTAAGCGGGCCTCGCCGGAGGGTCCCTGGTCGCACGCCATCCACCCTGTGAGAGTCCACCGCACGCGCAGGGCGATGTCGGCAGGCACCGACAGGTCGCACCCGCTCCACGTGCGGCTGCGCGAGCCGCCCCCGCCGTCCTCCACGTCGATACGAAGCGTGTGCGACACCAGAGCGGCACCATACAGTCGGCCAGCGAGCTCCTCGGCTGCGCGGATAACGGGGACCGTCATGGTCTGGACGCTTTCTCCCCCACCGTCGATGTCGTACTCGACCGTAATATCCGCCTGCGCGCGCTCGCTGGACGACACGGCGGCATCGCCTCCCGAGGCCAGGATCCACAGCCGCTCACCGACGTCGCCGAAGCGTTCGAGGACGGGGCCTCGTCCGAGCTGCAGCAGATCCGCGCAGCTGGTGATGCCCAGGCTCGCCAGGAGGTCGACGGTGGCAGAAGTCCGATCTCGCATCGACGGCAGCACGCATCCCAGAGCGCAGGACAGACCGATCCTTGACAGGAAGAATCGCGTGTCCTCGGCGGGCACAATTCGCCCCGCCCTGGCGGCCTCCACCGAGGCCAGCGGCCCGTCAGCAATACCGACGAAGCATTCGACACCCACAGCCTCTTCAATCGCATCAACGAGTAGGGAGGCTGCCTGTTCCTCGCCACCCGCCCAGCGCGCGGGGCCGCGCGCCCGACACCTGGCTAACCCCGGGCGCAGGCACTCGACACCGGCAGCGACCGTGTCGAAGGCATCGATGACACCGTTGAAAGCGCGGGCCTCACGGTCCGGATCACGCGGTAAGCAGATCAGCTCCGGGCACAGGTAGGTCGCCTCGCGCACACTCATACCTGCCCGCACACCGCAGCGCCGGGCGGATGCACTGGCAACCTCGATGCGCTTAGCATGAACAACCGCGCCGACACCACCCGGGGGCAGGTCGACCACGAGGCAGTTGACAGGCCAGTCAGGAATCCACAAGACCATGTAGCGCACCTAGACCACCAGCCGCATACTCCCCGCTCCTGCTGCGTCGCGCGAGAGTCCCGGCCACATGCGCAGTGTCACGAGGGTGCGCCCCAGAGAGCGGGCACGCGCCGCCAGGGTTCGTTGCTCGGTACGGGAGAGCTGGGGAAGATCCAGGCACACGACGTCGCACCCCTCCAGAAGTAGCGCGCACAGCTGCCCCGCGTTCGCCTCCTCATCAGGATTCAGGACCAGCACGCGCTCTAAGTCCATCCCCTGGCGCTGCGCCCACTCCCATCCGATATGGCGCACGCCATATACGCCAACCCATCCCTCAGAGGGGCAGACATCAATGAGGAGCCGAATCAACTGCCTCCTCTTCTGCGGACCCAGGAGCACCGGAACGAACCCACCCATCGAATACCTCTCCTCGACGTCGAGTCGACCACGCAGACCGACCGAATTTTCGGCGCGACTCAAGGCCTCGCGGGCCTTACGCAGGCGCACGCGCGCGTTGGACACCTCTCCTCCTTCCCCAACACATATAGAACATCTGTTCGATATGGGAAGTGTAGAACCCCGCTCACACACCTGCGTCCCGAGCGCACGTTCCCCATCTCATACGCAACAATGGAGAGGAGAGAAAAGGAGCACACATGAACATCGATACTCGCCCCCCAGCACCCGCCCCCTTCGAGGGAATCGATCTGCCCAGCTTCACCCTAACCTCGTCCACCCTTACCGACGGCACACCGATGCCGGAGGCGGCCACCGCGCGCGGAGGCTCGCTCTCCCCCGACCTGGCGTGGGAGGGGTTCCCGGAGGGCACGGCAAGCTTCATGCTGACCTGCTTCGACCCAGACGCCCCGATCCCCTCGGGCTGGTGGCATTGGGCGATCCTGGATATCCCCGCATCGATGACGCACCTGGACGAGGGTGCCGGCGCATCCGACCTAACCCTCGACGGTCCCGCATTCCACCTGCGCGGTGATGCGGGCGAGGCCTCCTATTTCGGTGCCGCGCCGCCCGCCGGTGACCGCCCACACCGCTACATTTTCACGGTGCACGCCCTCGACGTGGACACCCTGGGCCTCGATGACGACGCGACCCCCGCCATGGCCTCGTTCGCGGCGCTCGAGCACACGATTGCGCGCGCCACCCTGACCGTCACACACCAGGCCTGAGAACATGCTGCACATCATTTTCTGGGAGCCGGAGATCCCCGGTAACACGGGTGCGGCAATCCGCCTGTCGGCCTGCACGGGGTCCATGCTGCACCTCGTGAAGCCGCTGGGCTTCGACATGGACGATGCGAAGCTGCGCCGTGCGGGGCTGGATTACCACGACCTCGCGCACGTCATGGTGCATGAATCCCTGGACGACGCGCTCGCGCAGGTTCCGGGACGCGTGTGGGCGTTGACGGGGCATGCGAGCGCCATGTATTCGGACGTGTCCTACGCGGATGGCGACGGCCTGCTATTTGGGCGCGAATCGGTGGGCCTGTCCGAGGAGGCGATGAGCCACCCGCGCGTAGAGAAACGCATTCGCATCCACATGCGCGAGGGCGTGCGTTCACTCAACTTGGCCAATTCAGCATCGATCGTCCTGTACGAGGCGTGGCGTCAGCTGGGCTTCCCGGGCGGCGTCTAGCCGCTGGCAGACAAGAAACCGCAGACAGGAACGAGGCCCGGGTCGGATTACTCCGCCGGGCCTCGTGACGCGCGATCACCTCAGGGACGAGACTGTGGTCAGTGCCCCTTCCACGGCGAACTCGAGCGCTCAACCTGTTCGGCGAGCGACACGATCCTGCGCGGATTCGAACGCCACATCCACACGACCCCAATAAGGGAGACGAGTAACGGCAGATAGTAGAAGTCCGCGCCCATGCCGGTCCACGCCGAGCGCGCAACGTTGAGTTCGTCCAAGCCGAGGGAAGCAACCCACAGGATGATCGGCACGGCGATCGACAGACCGATGGTCACCCAGCCGACCTGTCGCATGCGCTTGCCATTGTGGGTCAGGGCCGTCGCGGCGACGAGGTAGTCGACGCCCGCCAGGAGTGCAACGATCTGCGGACCCCAAGGCTTGCCCTGCCCATGGAAGAGATCGACGATAGCCGTTACAAAAATCCAGGCCCCCAGGAGCCAAAACAACGCAATGATAATGCGCCCAAGCCCCAGGGAGGGAGGGCGCTTATCGCGAGCGTCGCCAACATCAGGAGTCGCGTCTTGTTCATGCACGCTTTGATCCTACCGATAGGTCCGTTGTGTCGCACCGCGTTCCGCATGATAACGCGAGGAATGCGATGCGTGTGGCCTGATGCACCAAGCCGCCCCACCGACCTGTGGGACAGCATCACACAAACGTGGGACAATGGGCCTATATGGACCGTGAGGCCCGTCATGAAAACAACCATCTGAGCATTAAGCTCATCAACGAGGAGTTATCTACCTTGAGCGAATCGACCTACGACATTGTCATTCTGGGGGCGGGTTCCGGCGGCTATGCGACTGCCCTGCGCGCGGCACAGCTCGGCATGACAGTCGCCCTTATCGACGGCGATAAGGTGGGCGGCACCTGTCTGCACCGCGGTTGCATCCCGACGAAGGCGTACCTGCATGCCGCCGAGACGGCTGAGGCCGTGCGCGAGTCCGCGAAGTTCGGCGTCAACTCCACCTTCAACGGTATCGAAATGGCCCAGGTCGGCAAGTACCGTGACTCGGTCATTGCTGGCCTCTACAAGGGCCTGCAGGGGCTTCTCAAGTCCCGCAAGGTTGAACTCATCTCCGGCTGGGGTCGCCTCGCTGACGCCAACACCGTCGAGGTGGGCGGCCAGCGCATCACCGGCCGCAACATCGTCCTGGCCACCGGCTCCTACTCGCGTTCGATCCCCGGCCTCGAGATCGGTGGCCGCGTGATCTCCTCCGATCAGGCGCTCCAGATGGACTGGGTTCCCTCCTCTGTCGTGATCCTCGGCGGCGGCGTCATCGGCCTCGAGTTTGCCTCCGTGTGGCGTAGCTTCGGTGCCGAGGTCACGATCATCGAAGCCCTGCCCCACCTCGCCAACAACGAGGACGAGGCCATCTCCAAGCAGCTCGAGCGCGCCTACCGCAAGCGCGGCATCAAGTTCCACACGAAGACCCGTTTTGCCTCCGCGACACAGTCCGATCAGGGCGTACACGTGACCACCGAGGACGGCAAGGCGTTCGACGCCGACGTTCTCCTGGTCGCCGTTGGCCGCGGCCCCGTCACCGAAGGCCTGGGCTACGAGCAAGTCGGCATCACGTTGGATCGCGGCTTTGTCATCACGAACGATCGTCTGCACACCGGCGTGGGCAACATCTACGCGGTTGGCGACATCGTCCCCGGCCTCCAGCTGGCCCACCGTGGCTTCATGCAGGGCATCTTCGTCGCCGAAGAGATCGCCGGCCTGAACCCGACGATGCAGGCCGACATCAACATCCCGCGCGTGACCTTCTGCGAACCTGAAATTGCCTCGGTCGGCATGACGGAGAAGCAGGCCCGCGAGAAGTACGGCGATCAGGTGCGCACGGTCGAGTACAACCTCGCCGGCAACGGAAAGTCGTCTATCCTGGCAACGTCGGGTCTCATCAAGCTGGTCTCGGTTGAGGGCGGTCCGATCGTGGGCTTCCACGGCATCGGCGCGCGCATCGGGGAGCAGATTGGTGAGGGCGAACTCATGGTGAACTGGGAGGCGTACCCCTCGGACGTCGCGTCCCTGATCCACGCGCACCCGAGCCAGAACGAGTCGCTCGGCGAGGCAGCTATGGCGCTGGCCGGCAAGCCCCTTCACGTCCACAACTGATACAGCTTTTATTAGGAGAACACACATGGCAACGTCAGTGACTATGCCCGCTCTGGGCGAGTCCGTCACCGAGGGCACCGTTACGACGTGGCTCAAGCAGGTCGGCGATACCGTCGAACTCGACGAGCCCATCGTTGAGGTGTCCACCGACAAGGTTGACTCCGAGGTTCCTTCCCCCGTCGCCGGCGTCCTCCTCGAGATCCTGGTTCCCGAGGATGAGACCGTCGAGGTCGGCACCGAGATCGCGCGCATTGGCGACGCGTCCGAGGCCTCGGCCCCCGCTGCTGCTCCTGCCGCCGCCCCGGCAGCTCCCGCTCCGGCGGCTCCCGTGGCAGCTGCTCCGGCTACTCCTGCCACCGCGCCCGCTCAGGGCACCGAGGTACGCATGCCCGCTCTGGGCGAGTCCGTCACCGAGGGCACCGTCACCACGTGGCTGAAGGCCGTGGGCGACGCCATCGATGCCGACGAGCCGCTGCTTGAGGTCTCCACCGACAAGGTGGATTCCGAGGTCCCTGCTCCCGTCGCAGGTTTCCTCGCGGAGATCCGCGTGCCCGAGGACGAGACCGTCGAGGTCGGCACGGTCGTCGCGATTATCTCCGAGACTGCTCCATCAGCGGCCCCTGCAGCCCCTGCCGTTGCCGCCGCGCCTGTCGCTCCGGCTGCTCCTGCCGCCCCGGCCGCTCCGGCTGCTCCGGCTGCGCCTGCCGCCCCCGTCGATCCGTTCCCGAACGCGTCGACTCTGGCTGCCGCCGCAACTGGCGCTCCCGTCGTTGCGACGCCGGCCACCGCAACCGGCAGCGTCTACGTGACACCGATCGTGCGTAAGCTTGCCCGCGACCTCGGCGTTGACCTGGCCACTGTGTCGGGCACCGGCGTCGGTGGCCGCGTGCGCCGCGAGGATGTTGAGGCCGCCGCCGCAGCCGCTCGTGCCGCTGCTGCCACGCCTGCTCCGGCTCCGGCTCCCGCCGCAAAGGTCGAAGTTGTCCGCGAGCCCTCGCCGCTGCGTGGCACGACCGAGAAGATGTCGCGTCTGCGTCAGACGATCGCCCGCCGCATGGTGGAGTCGCTGCAGACCGCCGCCCAGCTGACCACTGTCATTGAGGTCGACGTCACCAAGGTTGCTGCGCTTCGCGCTCGCTCGAAGGACGCGTTCCTGGCCAAGCACGGCACGAAGCTCACCTTCCTGCCCTTCTTTGTGAAGGCCGCGACGGAGGCTCTGGCCTACCACCCGAAGATCAACGCGACCATCAACGACAAGGAGGTCACGTACTTCGATTACGAGCACGTGGGCATCGCTGTTGACACGCCGCGTGGCCTGCTCGTGCCCGTCATCAAGAATGCGGGCGAGAAGGACATCCCGGGTATCGCAGCGTCTATCAATGACCTGGCGGCGCGCACGCGCGACTCCAAGATCGGTCCCGACGAGCTGTCTGGCTCTACCTTCACGGTCACGAACACCGGTTCCGGCGGTGCCCTTTTCGACACGCCCGTCCTGAACATGCCCGAGACCGCGATCATGGGTGTCGGCACGATCGTCAAGCGTCCCGTCGTGATGAAGGGTATCGACGGCGCAGACGTCATCGCGATCCGCTCGATGGTCTACCTGTCGCTGTCCTACGATCACCGCTTGGTTGACGGCGCAGATGCTTCTCGCTTCCTCATGGATGTGAAGAAGCGCCTCGAAGCCGGCGAGTTTGAGGCCGACCTGGCTCTCTAATCCGCCTGTCAATGTGCTGATGGGGTGGGTCCGCGGACCCACCCCATCAGCACATGCACCACAATGCGTCTACTTGCCCGACTGCGTGGCATCCTCAGTCGACGCGTGTGTGAGCGTCGCGGAGACGACCTTGCCCGAGATCGGATCAACACGCACGTCCAGGTAGGTGGAATACGGCGCACCATACAGGTTGCAGCCACTGGCCGTGCACGTTTCGGCTTCCGATACGAGCAGGGTCACGCGCGCGTCTACAGCATCGGGTTCGCATGAGACGATGGCGACGTTCTGGACGCTTGACGACAGGGCGCGCACCTGCACGCCGCCTGCGCGCATATCCTCGATGCGCTGAGCGTCTTCCGTGAGCAGTTCACCGCCGAGTACGGCATCAAGCGTTGACGCATCCCCGTCTTTCATCGCTTGGTCGCGCGCCTGGATCGCTGAATTGATGAGGTCGGCGGCAGCCGTGGGATCGCAGAGTCCGACTGGCGTGTCTTCGGTCGGCGTCGTGGCAGGTGGCACCTGCGAAGGCTGCGACATTCGCGCGGATGTCCAAGCCCCGTACACGGCAACCGTCGCTCCCAAGGCAACAATGACGGAGCACGTGACGATCAACGCGGCCAATCCTTTACGGTGAGGAGACCGAGAGCTGTCCGAGGATGCAGCGCCGCGCCGCATGTGCGACGCGCGCACCTCGTCCTCGGTGAGTGTGTCCTCACGCAGGGCTGCCGCTCGTAGGTCGGCAATCACTCGTTCAGGGTCGATGGGTTCGCGCGCAATCACGTGCTCTACCGGGTCACAGACAAGCGGCGTTGCTCCCGATCCGACGGTCGCAGCCAGCTCGTCGAAGCCCAACTCAGCCAGGACCTCGTCCATCTGAAGGAGCGACGCGATGCGGCGCAGGCACTGCCGATCCCCCTCCATACCCGATGTCTCGAGGCTCCACCCGGGAGTTCCCGCTCCAGGCCCGATCTCATCGATCATGTCGATAATGACCGCTCGTCCTTGTGGCGTCACGATGATGTTCGCGGGCGTCAGGTCTCCATGCACGATACCTGCGCCGTGCAGGGCGCTCATGCCGGCGGCGATCCCTTCGACAATCTGACGTCGCGTAGCCTTCGGACGTAGGTCGGCTGATCCAATCTCAACATCGAGTGGACGTCCGGGAACGAAGTCCTGAACGATGGCCCACCGCCCATCATCTGAGCGCACGACGTCACGCAGGGCAACGACGTGCCGGGAGGAAACAGACGCCCACGCCTTCCACCGGTCGAGCAAACGCTCCCCATCGTCGGAGGAGCGCAGGGCAAGAAGCGCTTCACCGTCACTCGAACGCGTCCTCCACAGGGGGCCGCGCGCGCCGACGTGGAACACCTGACCGATCTCGTATCCGCCTATATTCATGGTGATATTGTCTAAATTCGCAGAATGTGATGCAACTCATCTCACATAGTGCCAGGTCGGACGCGTGGACTTTCTCAGGGTGTATGCACGTAGAATGGAGATGCTATGAGTGAAAAGAATCCCCCCGCGAAGAGGCGCTTCTATCAGAACATCCTCGACGCATACCGACTGACCGCACGCACATATCCGGCACTCCCGTGGATGCTCCTGGGAACCGCCGCACTCGTCATCGCCGCGTTCATGCTGTTGGCGTTCCTGACGAACACCTCCTGGATTGGCTGGCTCATTGTCGGCATCATGGGGTCCATCACCGCGGCACTTGCCCTTCTCAGCTTCCTGGCACGCCGCGCGCTGTACGCACAGGTCGAGGAAACCACCGGTGCCGTCAAGGTTGCACTCTCGCAGATTCAGCGCGGCTGGATTATCCCCGAGCAGCCCGTCGCTTTCACGCGCGAACAGGATCTTGTGTGGCGCATCGTCGGTCGCCCCGGCGTCGTTCTCATCTCTGAGGGTCCGGCCTCTCGTGTGCGCCCGCTGCTGTCCGCAGAGTCCAAGCGCATCACCAAGATCATGCGTAACGTTCCCGTCCACCAGATCCAGGTTGGCCGCGACGAGGGGCAGATTCCCCTCAAGGACCTGCAGAGCGCGCTGCGTAAGCTAAAGAATGTCCTCACGCCCGAGGAGGTCCCCCAGGTGTCAGCGCGCATCAATGCACTACGTTCGGGCGAGCCGCCGATCCCTAAAGGCATCGATCCGCTGAGGGTCCGCGGCACGTCGAGGCGCGGACTGCGCGGCAACTGAGTCACACAGTCAAGTGGGCGAGCACTATGTGCTCGCCCACTTTTGCATCCAGGATGTGAGACCCGATGGACATGCATAGTATGCGTCTGTTTGCATAAACAGTATCACTGACCGCCAGCAATACAGATACCAAGGAACATAACCATGCACACAACGAAGATTCTCGCAGCCCTAACCATGGCGACGACGGCGGTCGCTCTCACCGCCTGCGCCGACCCGATGACAAACTCGACAAGCGGCGCGCAGAGCAACGTCGCTGCCTCATCGAACACCACGGCCTACGATTTCTCCCAGATCCCCACCGACGCCGACATCGCCGCGCTGGTTCCGGAGGATGTCAAGAAACGGGGAACACTGCGCAACGGCGCTTCGACGGGTTACGCTCCGGCCGAGTACATGGCCACCGACGGACAAACCCCCGTCGGCTACGACATCGACATCAACAAGGCACTGGCCAAGGTGATGGGCCTCAAGGAGGGCAGCACGCATCACGCCGAATTCCCCACGATTATCCCCGCCCTTGGCACGAAGTTCGATGTCGGCCTCTCCTCCTTCACGATCACCTCGGAGCGAGAGCAACAGGTCAACATGGTCTCCTACCTGAATGTGGGATCCGCATGGGGCGTCGCGACCGGCAACCCGAAGAACTTCGACACCTCCAACCCCTGCGGCACGACCGTCGCCGTTCAAACAGGCACCGCACAGGAAACCTATGCGGAAGAGCTGTCGAAGCAGTGCGAAGCTGACGGAAAGGAGAAGATCACCGTCATGCCACACGAGCTGCAGACCGATATTGCCACGAAGATCATCAGCGGCCAGTACGACGCCACCCTGGCCGATTCGACCGTGATTGGCTACACCGCTGCAGGTTCAGATGGCAAGATCGAACAACTCGGAGAGACGTTTGAATCCGCCCCCCAGGGGATCGCCATCAACAAGGATGACGCAGAGCTGACCGAGGCAGTCCAGAAGGCTATGCAGTACCTCATGGATAATGGCTACCTGAAGGATATCCTGGCTCACTACGGCGCAGACAGCGCGGCACTTACCACCGCCCAGCTCAATCCATCGGTCGGCTGACGACGTGACACTCAACGCATAATATGCATTGTTATGCATATAGGTGCATAATGATAGCAACAGCGGGCACACGGCCCCCATCCCATCGGAAGGCACATCATGACCATCACGAAGGCACACGCTCTCATCGCACTCGCGGCCGCAGCAGTACTGCCCCTGGCCGCCTGCGCGGACCCGACCTCGTCCTCCAATGGATCGAACGCCGGCGCGAGCGCGGCCGGCACGAGCGCGGCCACGACCTCGTACGACGTCTCCCAAATCCCCACGAACGAAGAGATCGCCGCCCTGGTCCCCGCTGAGGTCAAGGCACGAGGCATCCTGCGCAATGGCGCCTCGGCCGACTACGCGCCGGCAGAGTTCCTGGCCGACGATCTGCAGACCGCGCAGGGCTACGACGTGGATATCAACAAGGCGCTCGCTAAGGTGATGGGTCTGAACGACGGCACCACAAACCACGCGGAGTTCCCCACGATTATTCCCGCGCTGGGCACCAAGTTCGACGTGGGTATTTCCTCCTTTACGATCACTTCCGAGCGTGAAGCACAGACCAACATGATTTCCTACGTCGAGGTCGGTTCCGCCTTCGGTGTCGCCGCGGGCAACCCCAAGAACTTCGACCCGACCAACCCGTGCGGAACCACCATCGGCGTCCAGACCGGAACCGCGCAGGAAGACTACGCAACCGAACTGTCGGCACAGTGCGTGGCCGACGGCTTGGACAAGATCACGATCATGCCGCACGACCAGCAGACCGACATCACACCCAAGGTCACCGGAGGGCAGTACGATGCGACCTTCGCTGACTCCACGGTCATCGGCTACACCGTCACTCTCTCAGGCGGCCAGATGGAGCAGGTAGGCGAGGTCGTCGAGTCCGCTCCCCAGGGCATCGCCGTCAACAAGAACGACGCCCAGCTGACCGAGGCGGTCCAGAAGGCCATGCAGTACCTGATGGACAACGGCTATCTGAAGGACATCCTGGGCCATTACGGCGCGCAGGACGCCGCTCTGACGACGGCTGATCTCAACCCGGCTACCACCGAATGAGGTTTGTATGGACACCATGAAAGACGGCGTTGAACTCATCAACGCCAAACCCGTTCCCAAGCCGGGGAGGTGGGTCAGCGCGATCATCGTCGCGATCCTCGCGGCGATGGCCATCCACGGCCTGGTCACCAACAAGAACTACCAGTGGAACGTCGTGTTCCAGTGGCTGTTCTCCCAGTCCCTCATGCAGGGCGTGGCCTTCACGATCATTCTGACGGTTCTCGCAATGGTGATCGGCACGGTGCTGGCGATCACGATGGCGATTATGCGTCAGTCGGTCAACCCGGTGTTGCGCTGGGTGGCGATGGCCTACATCTGGTTCTTCCGGGGTACGCCTATCTACACGCAGCTGATCTTCTGGTCCCTGCTGCCCACGCTCTACCCGTCGCTGTCGTTTGGCGTTCCGTTCCTCGGTTCGATGTTCGGCTGGGAGGTCAGCTTCGATACGGCCACCTACTTCACGCCGTTCTGGATGGCGTTCCTGGGTCTGGGTCTGAATGAGGGCGCGTACCTGGCAGAGATCATGCGTGCCGGTCTGCTGAGCGTCTCGAAGGGCCAGTGGGAGGCGGCGACAGCCCTGGGCATGCCGCGGGCGACGATCTTCCGCAGGATTATCCTGCCACAGGCGATGCGCGTGATCGTGCCGCCGATCGGCAACGAGACGATTTCGATGCTCAAGACCACGTCGCTCGTCTCAGCGATTCCCTTCACGCTGGAGCTGACGTTCATCGCACGTCAGCGTGGCCAGGCGACGTTTGCCCCGGTGCCTCTCCTGATCGCCGCGGCGATCTGGTACCTGGTGATCACGAGTCTGCTCATGTGGATCCAATCGATCATCGAGAAGCACTTCGCGAAGGGCTTCGAGCGGCGCGATAACACGGGCGGGCAGAGCGCCTCGGGCGACACGGCCTCGGATGAGGACGAAGAGATGAATGGCAAGCTCAAGTTTATGGATGTGACACCATGACGGGTACGGATCTGGAGACGGTAACCGGCGAGACGCCCATGGTGGCGGTGCGCGGAGTCCATAAGTTTTTCGGTGATCTGCACGTGCTGCGCGGCATCGATCTGGATATTGCTGCCGGTGAGGTGTGCGTCATCCTGGGTCCCTCGGGTTCGGGTAAGTCCACCCTGCTGCGCTGTCTGAACATGCTGGAGGACATCAGTGCGGGCCGTGTGTACGTCGATGGCCACCTGCTGGGCTACCGTGTGGATTCCAAGGGTGTCCTGCACGAGCGCCGTGACAGGGTGATTGCGGCGCAGCGCTCCCACATTGGCATGGTGTTTCAGCGCTTCAATCTCTTCCCGCATATGACGGCTCTGGAGAACGTCATGGAGGCGCCGGTTCAGGTGCTCAAGCGTTCGAAGAAGGAGGCCCGCGCACAGGCTCTTGAGCTGCTCGAACGGGTGGGGCTGGCGGATCGCGCGGACCACTACCCCGCTGAGCTCTCGGGTGGCCAGCAGCAGCGCGTCGCGATTGCTCGCGCGCTGGCCATGGATCCGGAGATCATGCTGTTCGATGAGCCGACGTCCGCGCTCGACCCCGAGCTGGTCGGCGAGGTTCTTCAGGTCATGAAGGATCTGGCGGCGTCGGGCATGACGATGGCCGTGGTCACTCACGAGATCGGGTTTGCCCGAGAGGTCGCCGATCAGGTGGTCTTTATGGACGGCGGCGTGATCGTCGAGGCGGGTACTCCCGCCGACGTGATCGATAATCCGCAGGAGGATCGCACCAAGGAGTTCTTCTCCAAGGTTCTCTGAGTCAATCGACGAGGCCGGGGCTGGTTGATTCCAGTCCCGGCCTTTGTCGTGGGTGCCTTCGGGCACGGCGGGTGCGCCTGGACTGAGGGGGTCGCGCGCGGTTAGTGGGTACGCGACGGCTCGCGATGAGGTCAGGTGAGCGTCACCAGGTCGAGGTAGCTGTCGTCCCAGAGGTCCTCGTCGGCGTCGGGAAGGAGCAGGACGCGCTGCGGGTTGAGGGCGGTGACGGCACCGGGATCGTGAGTGACGAGGATGACGGCTCCTTCGTAGTCGCGCAGGGCGGCGAGGATTTCTTCACGTGAGGCGGGATCGAGGTTGTTGGTGGGTTCGTCGAGGAGCAGGACGTTGGCACCGGAGACGACGAGGGTGGCCAGGGCGAGTCGGGTCTTTTCTCCGCCTGATAGGACGGACACGGGCTTGTCGACGTCGTCGCCTTGGAAGAGGAACTGGCCGAGGATGTTGCGCACGTGTGTGTCGTCGAGGGTGGGTGCGGCCTCGGCCATGTTCTCGCGGATCGTCCGAGTGTCGTCGAGGGTTTCGTGTTCCTGGGCGTAGTAGCCGAGTTTGAGGCCGTGTCCGGGCACGACGCGCCCCGAGTCGGGTTTCTCGATGCCGGACAGGAGGCGCAGCAGCGTCGTCTTACCGGCACCGTTCAGGCCAAGCACGACGACCTTGGAGCCGCGGTCGATGGCCAGGTCCACGCCGGTGAAGACTTCGAGGGAGCCGTAGGACTTGGAGAGGCCTTCGGCGGTGAGAGGGACGCGCCCGGAGGGGGCGGGGTCGGGGAAGCGCAGGCGCGCGACCTTTTCTTGGACGACCTCCCCTCCCGCCTGGGCGAAGAGTTCTTCGGCGCGGCGCAGCATTTGCTGGGCGGCGACGGCTTTGGTGGCCTTGGCACGCATCTTTTCGCCCTGGGCCTTGAGGTGTTCGGCTTTCTTCAGGGCGTTGGCGCGTTCCTTGCGGCGGCGGCGCTCGTCTTCCTCGCGCTGCTTGAGGTAGGCGTCCCACCCCAGGTGATAGATGTCGACGTGAGCGCGGTTGGCATCCAGGTAAAAGACCTGGTTGACGGTGTCGCCCAGGAGCTTAACGTCGTGGGAGATGATCATGACGCCGCCGGGGAAGGTCTTGATCCAGTCGCGCAGCCACATGATCGAGTCGTGGTCGAGGTGGTTGGTCGGCTCGTCGAGGAGGAGCACATCCGCGTTGGAGAAGAGCACGCGGGCGAGTTCGACGCGGCGGCGCTGACCGCCCGAGAGCGTGTCGAGCCTCTGATCGAGGACGCGGTCTTCAAGGCCGAGGGAGTGCGCGATTTGCGCGGCCTCGGCGTTGGCGGCCCATCCACCGGAGTTGGTGAACTGCTGGTCGAGCTTGACGTAGCGTTCCATGGCCCGCTGCTGGCGAGCGCCCTCGGTCGTGGACATCTCGTGCTCGGCCTTGCGAATGCGCGCGATGATCGAGTCGATGCCGCGCACGGAGATGATGCGGTCGCGAGCCTTCATCTCCGGGTCACCAACGTGGGTGTCCTGCGCGAGGTAGCCGACGGTGCCGTTGGAGCTGATGGTGCCGGTGTACTCGGCCGCTCCCCCACGGTCGGCTTCTCCGGCGAGGAGACGCATCGTCGTGGTCTTGCCGGCACCGTTGCGTCCGACGAGGCCGATGCACATGCCTTTATCGATCCGGAAGGATACGTGGTTGACGAGTTCGCGGGCACCGATTCGCAGAGAGAAGTCCTGGACGTTAATCACGCTCCAAGAGTAGAGGGAGGGGCGGTTGTGGGCGAATCAACCCGGCCGATGACCCGTCCTGTTGGCCCACCTTGCAGCAATTGCGGGCACAATGGGTGGTGTATATAACCATTCCATCTCGGCATTGTGAGGATTCTACCCATGTCAGATAGCCCGGTCCCGTCTGGATCGGCGCGCCCCGCGCGCGCCCTCGACATCATTTCGGTCGCGTTCGTCGCGTTGCTCCTTATTTCTAATATCGCCGCGACGAAGGCGTTTATGGTGGGTTCTTCCACCCATTATTTGATTTTCGATGGGGGCGCAATTCTCTTCCCTCTGACCTACATCATCGGTGATGTGCTCTCGGAGGTGTATGGTTTTGCCCGCGCGCGGCGGATCATCGTCATGGGCTTCGTGGCCTCGTTCCTGGCTTCGCTCACTTTCTTCATCGTCCAGTATTTGCCTCCGGCACCCGACTACGAGAACCAGGAGGCTTTCGCGGCAGTCCTGGGCGTCGTATGGCGTGCGGTTGTCGCGTCGCTCGCGGGTTACTTGGCCGGGCAGCTCCTCAACTCCTACGTGCTCGTGTGGATCCGTCGTCGCTGGGGTACCAAGCACTTGTGGGCGCGCCTGATCGGCTCGACGATCGTCGGTGAGGCTGCGGATACGATCCTGTTCTGCACGATTCTGTTCTACGGGCAAATGACGTTCGGTAACTTCGTTAACTACACGGTCACCGGCTACTTCTACAAGGTCCTCCTCGAAGTCGTCCTCCTGCCCGTGACCTATCCCGTGATCGCTGCCATCCGCCGCGTTGAAGGCTTGAAGAAAGACGAGGTGTTTGATCGATGAACGCGAACTGGCTGAGTGCTCCTTCCCCCGAGGAGTGTGCGCCCTTCGACGCCACGGCCTCGTCGGGAACCCACTGCCCCGACCGCGGGTTCGAGGTCGGCACTCGCCTGGGTGCCGAACGCGGCCTCGGGCGCACCGGCGTCATCCACACCGCGCATGGCGTGATCCGTACCCCGGCGTTCATTCCCGTGGGCACGAAGGCGAACGTGAAGGCACTGACTCCGGAGATGGTGCGTAGCCTCGGCGCACAGGCCGTCCTGGCCAACGCCTATCATCTCTACCTCCAGCCGGGTTCCGACATTGTGGACGACGCCGGCGGCTTTGCGTCTTTCATGAACTGGGCGGGTCCGACGTACACGGATTCGGGGGGCTTCCAGGTGCTGTCTCTGGGTGCGGGTTTCAAGAAGGTTCTCTCCCAGGAGTTTTCCGGGAAGGCCGACCCCAACGACCCAGCTGTCCAGATGCAGGCGATCAAAGCGTCAAATGCTGTTGTTGATGACGATGGCGTCGTGTTCTCCAGCCACATCGATGGCACGAAGCATCGCTTCAACCCCGAAGTGTCGATGGGTATTCAGCATCAGCTAGGTGCCGATATCATGTTCGCTTTCGACGAGCTGACGTCCCTGCTGCACCCGCGTGGCTACCAGGTCGAGTCGCTCGAGCGCACGCACGCGTGGGCCGCGCGGTGTCTGGCCGAGCACAAGCGCCTCACGCAGGAGCGTTCCCACAAGCCCTACCAGCAGCTGTGGGGCGTTATCCAGGGCGCCCAGTGGGAGGACCTACGTCGCCAGGCAGCGCGCACGATGGCCGACATGGAGGTGGACGGCCAGCGCTTCGACGGCTTCGGCGTGGGCGGAGCGCTCGAGAAGGAGAACCTGGGCACGATCGTGTCGTGGGTGTGCGAGGAACTGGGTGAGGACCGTCCCCGCCACCTGCTGGGTATCTCCGAGCCCGAGGATCTCTTCGCAGGTGTAGCAGCCGGTGCCGACACCTTTGACTGTGTTAACCCCTCGCGAGTGGCACGAAACGCGGCGATCTACACGCCCGATGGGCGCTTCAATATCACGAATGCGCGTTTCAAGCGTGATTTCACACCCCTCGTCGAGGGCTGCGAGTGCTACACCTGCACGCATTACACGCGCGCCTACGTCCATCACTTGTTCAAGGCGAAGGAGATTCTGTCCTCTACGCTGGCGACCATCCACAACGAGTGGTTTACGCTGCGACTGGTGGACGCTATCCGCGCCTCCATCGAGGACGGCTGCTTCGAGGCGTTCCGTTCCGATATGCTGGGCCGTTATCAGGCCGGGCGGCGTCCCTGACAAGAAGGAGTACCAATGAGTTTCAACGACAATATCCACCTGGATCCTTCGCGTGTGAGTACCTCCGGCGCTGGCCGGAAGATCGCTGGTGCCGGTGGCGGCTCAATCCTTGGAGTCCTGCTGATCCTGGGGTTCTCCTACCTCACGGGCATCGACCTGACCAGCCTCATCTCCTCCCAGGCCCCCTCGTCGTCCTCGTCCTCCTCGTCGGTCGACGTGTCGACGTGCCAAACGGGCGCGGACGCAAACGAGCGCGTGGAGTGCCGCATGGTGGCCACCGCGCAGTCCCTGGACGAGGTGTGGAAGACTCAGCTGGCCGATCAGCATACGGGAGTTTCCTACGAACTCCCCGATTTCCAGATCTTCACGAACAGTGTGTCAACCGCGTGCGGCTCGGCGACGAGCGCGGTCGGCCCCTTCTACTGCCCGGGTGACTCGACGGTGTACCTGGATCTCGGTTTCTTTGATGAGATGGTGACTCAGTACGGTGCCTCGGACTCGGTGCTCGCACAGGAGTACGTGGTCGCCCACGAGTGGGGCCACCACATTCAGAACCTGCAAGGTGTCTTCCGCACGTACAACACGCGCGAGACCGGCTCGCAGGGGGCGGGTGTTCGCTCCGAATTGCAGGCTGACTGCTATGCGGGCGTGTGGATGCACTGGGCGTCCAGCACCCCCGATCCTTCGACGGGCACCCCCTACCTCCAGACCCCGACATCCGACCAGATCATGGGTGCCCTCCAGACGGCCGAGGCCATTGGCGACGACCGCCTGCAGACGAAGTACCAGGGGACGACGAACTCCGAGTCCTGGACGCACGGCAGCGCGCAGCAGCGCGCGACGTGGCTGCAGACCGGCCTGGACTCCGGCAGCATTGCGACGTGCAACACGTGGGATGTTCCCCGCGTATGACCCTCGTTGTGTGCGCCGGTAGACTTGTTAAGACCGATCACAGGAGGATGTCATGACACGGAGTATCGTCAGCCAGGCACACGACTTTTACGACGCAGTGCCCTACGAGGTGCCCGTGCCGGATACGTCCCTCTACGAGCTGCTCGACACCGCGGCCCGCCTGTACCCGGATCGCGTGGCGCTCGATTACTTTGGTGCCACGACGACCTACGCGCAGGTTCGTGACCAGGTGCTGCGCGCTGCGCGCGTCTTGCACGAGGCCGGGGTACGTGCTGGGGACACGGTGGCGATTTCGCTGCCGAACTGCCCGCAGGCGTTCGTCGCCTTCTACGCGTGCATGCGCATCGGAGCGGTAGCCGCCCAGCACAACCCGCTGGCACCGGCCGCCGAGATCGCGGGCCAGCTGGAGCGCCACGGTGGCCGGGTCGCCATCGTCTGGGAAAAGTGCGTGGAGTCCTTTCCCCTGGATCGTTTCAACACGGTGTTCACGGTCGACATTTCGCACGGTATGCCTGCCTCGCAGCGTTTCCTCCTGAGCCTGCCGGTGCCTCGCGCCCGCCAGATGCGCGCGCAACTGCGCGGTCCCATGCCCAAGGGTGCCATCTCCTGGGACCGCGCCACGGCCTCGTCAAACCCCATCAACGCCGACCACCCGCTGCCCTCACCCGGTGACCGTGCCGTCATCTTGCACACGTCGGGGACGAACGGCGTACCCAAGTCCGCGCCCCTCACCCACCGCAATATCGGTGTCAATGTCAACCAGTGCATGTTCTGGGTGTGGAAGCTGCACGAAGGGGCCGAGACCTTCTTCTCGTTACTCCCCTACTTCCATGCCTTCGGCCTGACCTTCTTCCTGTGTGCGTCCGTGCGTAAGGCAGCCACCCAGGTGTTGCTGCCAAAGTTTGACGCACAGATGGCCCTCGACGCGCACAAGCGCCGACCCGTCACCTTCTTCGTGGGCGTGCCGCCCATGTTCGAACGCATCCTGGCGCGCGCCAAGGAGACCGGCACCGATCTCTCATCCATTCGATACTCGGTAGCCGGTGCCATGCCACTGTCGACCGCGCTCGCGGATGACTGGGAGGCCACCACGGGCGGCCTCATCGTCGAAGGATACGGACTGTCCGAAACCGCTCCCGTACTCACCGGCGCTCCTCTGTCCGCCAAACGCCGTCACGGCGTGCTTGGCGTCCCCTTCCCCTCCACGCAGCTGCGCCTGGTCTCTTTGGAGGACGATACTCTCGACGTCGAGGACGGGCAGCCCGGCGAAATCATCGTGCGAGGCCCTCAGGTCTTTGACGGCTACCTCAACGCACCCGAGGAAACCGCGCGCGTCTTCACGTCGGAAGGCTGGTTCAAGACCGGCGACATCGGCGTCAACGCCGACGGCTTCATCTCCATGGCCGACCGCAAGAAGGAACTGATCCTGTCGGGCGGCTTCAACGTCTATCCCTCCCAGGTCGAAGCGGCAATCCGCTCACTACCGGGCGTCGCGGATGTCGCCGTCGTCGGTGTGCCCGTCGCGGACGCCACCGAAGAGGTCACCGCCGCTATCATCATGGAGGAAGGTGCCCAGCGCCTCACGCTGGAGCAGGTGCGACAGTGGGCCGAAAAGTCCATTGCTCACTACGCACTCCCCCGCCAGATCGTGTTCATCGCGGAGCTGCCGCGCAACCCGATGGGCAAGATCCTGCGCCGTAAAGTCGCTCAGGTCGTGCGCGAGAAGCTGGGGCGCTGAGCGAGCGTCAACGGCCGCAATGCCTCGTCAGTTCGTTGATCGCTGTCTTCGTCTGATTGATCGCCTCGCTGAGGGGAATTCGTAGCTGTAGGCGTTCTCGTTGCGTGGTTCCGTGTGCCTTCCACTGGGCACGCAGTCGATCCTGCCTGCTCTGGCACTCGAGCAAGCGCTCAATCAACGCCACCACGTCCGAGGTCCGGCACAGACTCGGATCCGGATAGAAGCCAGCAAGGCGAGCGACACGAGCCAAGCGGATTCGCGCCATGATGTCCTCGATCACATGAGCCAGCGAACGCTGATCAAGGGTGTCGAAAGCCAGCGAGGACAGGAAGGCCTTCCCCTGCTCCGTGCGCCGCCACACACCGATGCTGCTGTCCACCTCCATGGCGTCGACAGTCAATCCCGTCGCACGCTTCCGGCGCGACGTGAGCGCTGCAGACAGACAGGCATCGCCACGGGCGTTCTCCTGGATCAGGAGTGATGGATGCGGGAAGCAGCCGTGCACAAGAGCGGCAGTCGACTCGAACGCTCGCGTCTTTCCGAGGGATGCACGCAAGAATAACACCGCATCGATACGACGATTCGTCGCGGCTGTCGCGGGAATGCAAGTCGTGGTCTCCTGCGCGACTCCCAGGAGAGTCAGCCCCTCAATCTTGCCCAGGCCCTCGCGCTGCGTGCGCGTCAGGTCCACCTCGCGCAGCAGCACATCTGTGGGAATCGTGCGCTCGAAGCGACGGACGCCGGGCGGCAGGGCCAGTGTCGACCCCCAGTCGATGGAGCTCACAGGAGCACCACAAAGCTCACCAGAGAGAAGTCTGCTTCTGACGAGGCTCCCTGGGCAATCGTTCCCGGTGTGAACAGCGATTCGAGGGTTGCTTCTTCTCCCTGCCTGATCGCCGCTGCGACGGCCTCGGTCAGCAGCGCCGAGTACTCGCTCATGTTCTCACCATCACGTGTGGCTCGGTTGAATTGCGCGCACAGGGCATCCAGTGGCTCATGGTGTTCCTCGCACAGCCGCCTGAGCAGGTCCAGGGAACGCGTTGGGTTGGATAGTGTCCGCGCGCCTGCTGCGTCCCGCGGCACGTAAATAAGAGAGAGCGGAGCGTTTGCACGGCTGGCACCACTACCACCTGCACGCTGTTCGAGACAGAAGATCACTCCCGGACTCACGTGAGAGCGCAGGTCATCCGGAATTGACACGACCGCGTGCAAGCCCGTCGGCGCGCCTTCCAGTGTGCCCGGGTTCGCGTTCATGTAGCGCTCCAACTCGATTCGGAAATCATCCAACGCAAAATCCGTGATCGACATTCCCCGCCGTATGTCTTCGAGGTCGAGAGTCTCACTGCGCAGCGTGCGCAACTGATCCGAGCGATACTCCAGGTCGTTCATATCCTCCGACGGGGTGAGCAGATTCTCCTCGCCGGAGGCACTCGCATCGCCCAGAGCCATGCGTGACTTCACACGCGACTCAAGATTGATGTAGGACTCCAGGTCGACGTCCGGCCAGAAGGTCACCATCTGGATATGCTCATTCGTCGAGCCCAGGCGGTCGACGCGGCCGAAACGCTGCACGAGACGAACCGGGTTCCAGTGCACATCGTAATTGACCACGCAATCGCAGTCCTGGAGGTTCTGCCCCTCCGAGATGCAATCCGTTGCGAAGACGATGTCGATCTCGCCCTCACGGTCCGCGAGGGCATTGGTTTCCTTCGAACGCGGCGAGAAACGACCGAGGATATCCTCGAAGCCACCACGCGCCCGGCGCTTTCCCGTGACTCGATTGCGAGTGCCTGTCACTTGCGCGCACGTCAGGCCGTGGCTCCGTTGCAGATCCGGTGCCAACTGGTCATAGAGATAGGTAACGGTGTCAGCGAAAGCGCTGAAGACGAGTACTTTTCTGTTACCCGAGTTAATCTGGCCGGCTCCGGTCTTCTCCGCGATCAGTGTCCGTAACGCGCCGAGCTTGGCATCACGATCCGGGGTCACTGCCCGGGCGTAACCAACCAGTTCGTCGAGAATCGCAATGTCGCGTACGAGGTCCACGGACAGAGCCTCGCGGTCCACATCGCGCAAGTCGACGCGGATCTGCGCCCCGACCTCGAACATCTCAGCATCTCGGTCATCGAGGCCGTCCTCAAGGCCCTCAATCCCGTATCCCACTGCTACAGAATCGACAGCATCGCGCGCGTCAAGCGCCGCGAGTCGATCCAGGATGTCGGCGCAAGAACTGCGCACGCGGTCCAGTGTCGTGCGGAAGGCGCTCACGGAAGACTCCATGCGCTTGAGGAGGTTGACACGCATCAGCGCGGCGACCGCATTCGTACGATGCAGCTCACTGCCGAAGTCATTGCCGAAGCCCTCGCGGTAGTCGGCCTCGTAGGCAGGCCGCGCATCCTCACGCACGTAGGACAGAAGCTGATACTGGGCGAAACTCAGATCGCTGATCATATCGTAGAGCTGCCCAATGGGAGGCAACTCGCCGCGTGAATCAATGGGCTTCTGGACATTGCACGGAGTGAGGCGGGTGGGGAATGTCCCCGTCTCGGTGCCGTAGTATTTGGCCACATGCTTGCGGCTACGCGCAATCGTCAGGGCGTCGAGGAGCGCAAAATAGTCCGCATTGACGTACTCGGCGAAGCTCTCCGTCGTGTGACGTCCATGCGCCTGCGAACTCCACAGGTTGAAGCGCTTTTGTGCCAGTCGCATCACCGCATCGATGGAAACGATGCCATCGGTCTTCTCGAGGTAATCATCACGACCCTCCGTAATGAGCTCAATCTGGTTACGCAGGTCGGTGAGACGATTATTGATCGGGGTCGCCGACAGCATGAGCACCTTCGTGCGTCCGTTAGCCCGGATCACCTCGTTCATCAGGCGCGTGTAACGATTCGTGCTCGCCCCGGTCACACTCCTATTGCGGAAGTTGTGGCTCTCATCGATGACAACCAGATCGAATGTCCCCCACTGCAGGTGTTCCAGGTCGATGTCCCCACTCTTGCCACGGCGACGCGACAGGTCCGTGTGGTTCAACACCTTGTAGGCGAATCGGTCCGCAGCCAAGGGATTACGTTCATCGCTCGTCTGCGTCCACAGCGTCCAGTTCTCACGCAGGCGCTTCGGACACAGTACCAATACGTTCTTGTTGAGCTGCTGGTAGTACTTAATGACGGCGAGCGCTTCGAATGTCTTGCCCAGGCCAACGCTGTCGGCGATGATGCAGCCGTTATACTTTTCCAACTTACGAATCGCCCCGATAACGGCGTCCTTCTGAAAATCGTAGAGCTTACCCCAGATCACCGACTCGAAAAAACCGGTATCTTCACGTGGATTGTGATCCTGGTTCTCCAGGAGGAACCGCCGAAAGATGTGGTACAGGGTCAGGAAATAGATGAACTCAGGAGCATTCTCTGTGTAGAGAGCCTCCACCTGGTGAGCAATCTGCTCAGTGACATCACAGGTCTTTGTATCATCGGCCCACACGGACTCGAATGTCGCCATAAGAAATTCAACCTGTGCCTTGGCCTCATCCCCCGCACAATGGGTCATCATCGTCAGCGTATCCGGACGACGCTCAACTCCCAGTCCCTCAAGGGTGAAGGTGGCACCCTGTCCCGTCAACAGATGGGGACTCTTGGCGGAGTCCTCGACGATGTAACTGGGCGTCAACTGAAGCATGTGCTCGCGCTGCACGGAGCGGAACGTCACCTTCTCCCTCAGCCAGGATGCACACGCCCGCGCGAGAGCACGCTGGCTGAGCTTGTTGCGCAGCGTGAGTTCCAGGGACGAGTCAGCGAGCGCTTTTTCTCTCTCCCCCTGCGCACGTCGCGCGATATCAAACTCCGGTGCCCCCACGACCCATCCCATGTCTTGAATAAACGTCGGTTCACTGAACAGAAAACGCACGGAGTCGAGGCGTTCAAGCTCCTCGCGCAGCTCTCCAAAGGCGAACAGGCTGAAGTGCGCGCTGATAATCGACAGTTTCGCCTCGTCATCGAGGTTGGCACGCAGGGCGTCTACCAGGCGTTTGCCCTCGGTGTTGTCGAGAATCTCCATGGGCTTTGCCCCTCTCCTTCATGCCGTGACGCACATTAGGTTACCGGACCATCATGGGGAACGGGACACGCGACACTGGAGCCGCTCGCAGAAGAGAACGGGAGGCGCGGGACCAGTGACCGCGGGATTACATACGAGTGTCCCCGGAACCGAGCGGTTCCGGGGACACTGCGCGCAAAGGCATCTCAGACGTTGAAGCCGATTGCGCGCAACTGCTCACGACCATCCGGTGTGATACGGTCAGGACCCCACGGCGGCATCCACACCCAGTTGATCTGGACCTCGTCGGTGACTCCCGACAGGATGGTCTGCGCCTGGCGCTCGATCACGTCGGTCAGCGGGCATGCCGCGGACGTCAGCGTCATGTCGAGGCGTACCTGGTTCTCAGCACCGATGACGACGCCGTAGACCAGACCCAGGTCAACGATGTTGATGCCCAGTTCGGGGTCGATAACGTCCTTGAGAGCCTCCAGGACGTTCTCAGCAGCGAGGGTGCCCTGCTCGATGACGTCGGTGCCGTCAATCTGACGGGTGGCCTCAGGCGACTGCGCCGTCTCGTTCGAGGCGGGCACGCCGAAGCGCTGCTCGACAGGCTCAGTCTGAGCCATCGGGTTATTCATAGCGATTCCTTTACTGCTCGTCGGGCTCGCCCGCGGCGGAAATATCGATACCGGACTTGGCCAACGCGTCGCGCAGGGCGTACCAGCCCAGCAGCGCGCACTTAACGCGGTTCGCGAACTGAGACGTGGACTCCAGAGCGGCCGCATCACCCAGCTCGTCGAGGATCTCGTCGTCGACGCCCAGGTTACGCGAATGCATCATGACTTCCATGTCCCGATAGAGGCGGCTGATCTCCTCAGCGGACTTGCCCTCCGTCAGGTCGGTCATCATGGACAGCGAGGCGCGCGAGATCGAGCAACCGTCGCCATCCCACTGCATTGATGCAAGGAAGTCGCCGTCCAGCGTGACGCCCAAAGTGACCTCGTCGCCGCATGTCGGATTCACCTGGTGAGAGGACGCGTCCTGCCCAGAGGGGTCTCCCTCCCCGTGCTTTTCACGCGCATGGTCCAAGATCACCTGCTGATACAACTGCTCGAGACTACCCATAGCTACCTTTCTCAAAGGATCCGACGACTCGCACTGATTCTACCGACCGAAGAAGGCTCGTACCTTCGACAAGCCATCCACCAGACGCTCAATTTCCTCGGGCGTCGTCGTCGGTGCCACCGATGCGCGCGCCGAGGAGCGCACCTGGAAGAAGGTGTGCAGCGGAATCGCGCAGTGGTGCCCGACGCGAACAGCGACATCCACCGAGTCCATGAACTGGCCGACGTCGTGGGGGTGTACGCCGTCCACGGCGAAGGCCACGACACCGATGCGGTCCACGTCCGAGGCGGGACCCAGCACGGTGATGCCGTCAATTGAGGAGAGGCCATCGAGCATCATGCGGGTGAGCGCATGCTCGTGGGCTTCGACGCGGGTCATGTCGAGGCCAGCCAGGTAGCGCAGCGCCTCAGCCCAGGCTGCGATCTGTGCGACGGGCTGGGAACCCGCTTCGAAGCGCTCGGGCGGTGCCATGAAGGTGGACTCCTCCATGGTGACCCACTCGATCATGGAGCCGCCCGTGAGGACGGGAGGCATCGCAGCCAGCAGCGTTCGCCGCCCCCACAGCGCACCCGCGCCCGTGGGTCCGAGCATCTTGTGCGAAGAGAAGACCGCGAAGTCTACATCCAGCGTGGACAGGTCGAGAGCCATGTGGGCGCTCGACTGGCAGGTGTCCAGCAGGATGAGCGCGCCAACCGCGCGCGCAGCAGCCGTGATGGCGGCGACCGGGGAGACGGCACCCGTCACATTGGAGACGTGTGTGAAGGCCACAAGGCGCGTATTTGGCGTGATGACCGACAGGGTGTCGAGGTCGATGCGGCCGTCCGGGGTCAGGTCGAGCCATGCCAGTTCAGCGCCCGTGCGCGCACACAGTTGCTGCCAGGGAACGATGTTCGCGTGGTGCTCGGCGCGCGTACACACGATGCGGTCGCCGGGTCCCACGCGCATAGGCGCGGCCTCGTCCCCGCCCAGGCCGCAGGACGCGTTACCCATCGATAGGGCGACCAGGTTGATGGCCTCGGTGGCGTTCTTCGTCCACACGATCTCGTCCGGGTTTGCACCCACGAACGAGGCCAGAGTGCCCCTCGCGCTCTCGAAGGCGTCGGTCGCTTCGTCACCCAGCAGGTGCGTGCCCCTGTGGACGGCACCGTTGGAGCGCCGGTAGAAGTCAGCCTCGGCGTTGATAACGGCCTCAGGCTTTTGCGAGGTCGCCGACGCATCGAGGTACGCAATGGGTGCCCCGCCGCGCCCGACGCGACTCAGGATCGGGAAGTCTGATCGGATCGCGTCGAGCTCGGCGGCGGTGAAGTCCTTGGACACGGGTATCAGAGACCCAGGTACTTGTCGTAGCCGTTCTCTTCGAGTTCGTCGGCGAGCTCGGGGCCACCCTGGGCGGCGACGTGGCCGTCGACGAACACGTGAACGTGGCTGGGCTTGATGTAGCGCAGGATGCGGGTGTAGTGCGTGATCAGCATGACGCCGCAGCCGGTCTCGCCGTGGACGCGGTTGACGCCCTCGGAGACGATGCGCAGCGCGTCGACGTCAAGGCCGGAGTCAGTCTCGTCGAGGACGGCGAAGGAGGGCTTGAGCAGCTCCATCTGAAGGATCTCCAGGCGCTTCTTCTCGCCGCCGGAGAAGCCGACGTTGACGTCGCGCTCGGCGAAGTCGGGGTCCATGCGCAGGTTTTCCATGGAGGTCTTCATCTCCTTGACCCACGTACGCAGGGCGGGAGCCTTGCCATCGATAGCGGTCTTGGCGGTGCGCAGGAAGTTGGAGACGGACACGCCCGCAACCTCGACGGGGTACTGCATGGCCAGGAACAGGCCAGCCTTGGCGCGCTCGTCGACGCTCATGTCGGTGATGAGCTGATCGTCGAGCCAGGCTTCACCGGAGGTGATCTCGTAGTCGGGGTGACCGGCGAGGGCGTAGGCCATGGTGGACTTACCGGAGCCGTTGGGACCCATGATGGCGTGGATTTCGCCGGAGTTGATGGTGAGGTTGACGCCCTTGAGGATTTCCTTGGGACCCTCGGCGGTCTCGACGGAGACGTGCAGGTCCTTAATGCGCAGAGTCGACATGTGTATTCCTTAAAACTCAGTTGTTACGGGACTTGGCCAGCTCGGCCTCAACGGTTGCCATGAGGTGCTCGACCACCTCGGGGACGCCAATCTGGTTGATCAGCTCGGCGAAGAAGCCGCGCACGACCAAGCGGCGGGCCTCGGCCTCCGGGACGCCACGGCTCATCAGGTAGAAGAGCTGCTCGTCGTCGAAGCGACCGGTCGCGGACGCGTGGCCCGCACCTTCAATTTCGCCGTTCTCGATCTCGAGGTTGGGCACGGAGTCGGCCTTGGCACCTTCGGTGAGCACGAGGTTACGGTTCAGCTCGTAGGTGTCCGTGCCGTCGGCGGCCTCGCGGATCAGGCAGTCGCCGATCCACACCGAGTGTGCGTCCTTGCCCTGCAGGGCTCCCTTGTAGGTGACGCGCGAGAAGCACTTGGGCTGGGAGTGGTCAACGAACACTCGGTGCTCGAGGTGCTGGCCGCCGTCCACGAAGTAAATGCCGAGCATGGTCAGCTCAGCGCCAGGACCGCGGAAATCAGTATCCGCGCACAGACGCACAAGGTCGCCGCCGAAGGTGACGACGATGTGGGTGAGTTTAGAGTCGCGGCCCAGGGCCAGGCGCTGGTTCGAGGCGTGCAGGACAGTGTCGTCCCATTCCTGCAGCGACACGACGGTCAGGTTCGCGCTATCACCGGTCTCGACCTCGACGGTCTGGTTCAGAGCGGCCTGCGCGGAGCCGGCGTGCGAGAGGATGACGGTGGCCTTGGAGAAAGCACCTGCGCGAATCATGAGGTGCTGCGCACGGGTGCCCTCGACGTTAGCAACGTTGATGCGCACCGGAGCGTCCAGCTCGGCTTCGGCCGGGATCTCAACGACCGTCGCCTGCTCGAAGCCGTTCCAAGCGACGACGGCGGTGCGGTCGCCGGGAGCCAGGACGGTGCCCAGGCGCTTGTCATCACGCGCGACGGTCTCGACGGTAACCGGCGCGGGAGCGTCCACCGTGACGGGGGCATCGCCCGCGTCGTAGTTGGCGGGTTCAAACAGGCGCTCGATGCGACGCATCGGGGTGAAGCGCCAGTCCTCTTCGCGGCCGTGCGGCACGGCAATGTCGTCCAGCTCGAAGGAGGTCGGGCGGTCGGCGCGCGAGGGGTGCGCCTTCTCGGAGCCGCCCCCGTGCGAGTGGGCCTTGTTCATGGTCTCGGCAATAGTGTTGGGGGTCGTCATCAGCCGACGGATCCTTCCATCTGCAGTTCAATGAGGCGGTTGAGCTCGAGGGCGTACTCCATGGGCAGCTCCTTGGCGATCGGCTCAACGAAGCCACGCACGATCGTCGCCATGGCCTCGTTCTCGTCGAGGCCTCGGCTCATGAGGTAGAAGAGCTGATCGGCGCTCACCTTGGTGACGGTGGCTTCGTGCCCCATCTCAACGTCATCGGTGCGCACATCCACGTAGGGGTATGTGTCGGTACGCGAAATCTTGTCCACCAGCAGGGCATCGCACAGCACGTTCGACTTAGAGTGACGGGCACGCGCATTGACCTGGACGAGGCCACGGTAGGACGTGCGGCCACCGCCGCGCGAGACGGACTTCGACACGATGGAGGACGAGGTATGGGGTGCCATGTGCACCATCTTGGCTCCGGTGTCCTGCTGCTGGCCGGGGCCAGCGAAGCCGATGGACAGGGTCTCGCCGCGGGCGTGCTCGCCCATGAGGAAGCAGGCGGGGTACTTCATGGTGATCGCGGCCCCCATGTTGCCGTCGACCCATTCCATGGTGCCGCCTTCTTCGACGATAGCGCGCTGGGTGACCAGGTTGAGGACGTTCGTCGACCAGTTCTGGATTGTCGTGTAGCGAACGCGTGCGTCCTTCTTCACGAAGATTTCAATGACGCCGGAGTGCAGAGAGTTCTCGTCGTAAATCGGGGCGGTGCAGCCTTCGACGTAGTGGACGTAGGATCCCTCGTCGGCAATGATGAGCGTGCGCTCGAACTGGCCCATCGCAGACGTGTTGATACGGAAGTAGGCCTGAAGCGGGATGGTCACGTGCACTCCCTTGGGGACGTACACGAAGGAACCACCCGACCATGCAGCCGTGTTCAGCGCGGAGAACTTGTTGTCGCCCGCGGGCACGCACTTGCCGAAGTATTCCTCGAAGATCTCGGGATACTCACGCAGACCGGTGTCGGTATCCGTGAAAATGACGCCCTGGCGCTCGAGGTCTTCCTGGATCTGCTGGTAGACGACCTCGGACTCGTACTGGGCAGCGACGCCGGAGACCAGGCGGGCCTTCTCAGCTTCGGGGATACCCAGGCGGTCGTAGGTGTCACGGATTTCTTCGGGCAGGTCCTCCCAGTCATTGACCTGTCGATCCGTGGGACGCACGTAGTACTTGAAAGCGTCGAAATCAACGTGGGAGAGGTCCGGACCCCACGCCGGCATCGGCTTGCGCTCGAACAGCTCCAGCGCCTTCAGGCGACGCTCCCGCATCCACTGCGGCTCGCCCTTGACATCCGAAATAAAACGGACAATTTCTTCATTAATGCCGGTGGGGACATCCTTGGAGTAGTCGTCGGAATCGTGCCAACCGTATTCGTAACCGCCAATCGACTCGATGATCTCGTCATCGGTCATACGACGGTCTTCAGCGCCCACGGCGGGTGCCTGCGTCATAGTTGTGTCAACCTCTCGTTCTTACCTGTGTGCTACTTGCGTCGCACATTCCTCGCACCCGGGCGGATGATGGGCATGCCCACCGGGATGTGGGTGGTGCACACGTGTCCCCCGCCCGCAAGCGTGGAAAGTCTCTGGACGTGCACGTCGAGCAGCTTGCCAAAGGCAATCGTCTCGGCGTCGCACAGCTGGGGGAAGTCCCCCGCTACGTTCTGGATTGGGCAGTGACCCTGGCACAGTTGAACGGCCAGCGTGCCACCTCCAATGTCTCGGACTGTCGCGGCGTACCCGTCCTGCGTAAGCGCGTCGGCAAGCGCCTGAGCACGGACTCGAGGGTCCGATCCCGCGTCACGCACAATGGGCGCGTAACGGCGCTCGATCTCGCGCGAGCGCGCAGCTGCGAAAGACTCGACGGCTTCCTCACCCCCGACTTGCCCCAGGTATCCCAGTGCCTTGGAAGCCAAGTCGGAGTATCCGTCGGCGAGGTGGATGTGTGCCCGCTCGGTGGCGACGTAGTGACGCGCGGGGCGCCCGCGCCCCCGCTTGGAGGGCGCACCGGGTTCGTGCTCAGCGATCTCCTTGGACTCCAGCAGCAGCGTGATGTGGCGGCGCACGGCCGCCGTCGTCAGGCCGAGGACCTTGGCAATCGCCGAGGCCGTCACCGGCCCCTTTTCGACGATGAGATCGAGCACCTGCTGACGAGTTGTGGCGTCTACTTCTTCGGCCACCTGTCCTCCGCTCCGACACGCAAGTCGCGCGCCCCAATCCGTGCTTTTCTCTGGGAAGAAGTCTACGCTAATTTGGATAAAGAGGCGTTGCGAAAAGCGTGTCAGAGTGTTACACGACCCACATGTCGAGGGACTTATGGCCTATTACCTGACAATCAACGAAGCCAGGGCGCCCCCGGCTCTCGGAGGCCTTTCCAGCCACGGCCTCGTGCGGCGTGCGCGGCCATGATGCCGATGACGGTCGAAGGATTGTGCAGGCGACCGGCAAGCACCCATTCCATGGCGTCGGTCAGTGAGACCCACGCGTACTCCATGGTTGCTTCCTCATCCTCGCGCTCAAAGGTCGTGCCCGTGGGTGCGAGGTCTCGTGCCAAGAAGACGCGAATAGGCTCCGTCGATCCGCCGGGCGAGGTGTAAAAGTCAACGAGCGTGTCCCAACGCCCGGCGCTCAGGTCCGCCTCTTCCGCAAGTTCACGCTCGGCTGCAACCAGAGGATCCTCACCGGGGATATCAAGCAGTCCAGCGGGAATCTCCCACAGCGACGCGCGCACCGGGTGTCGGTACTGGCGCTCGAGGAGAATTTCCTCGGCACCGGCCTCGCCGCGTATCACGACGACAGCGACGGCACCCGGGTGGCGGGTGTATTGACGGACAACGGGTTCCTCACCCTCCACGACCACGACACGGTCCTCCACCATGTCCACGATACGGCCGCTCCACACGACCTCGCTCGCTGCGACCTTGTGTGGGGTCGGCTGGTCAGCGATCGCGCGGACCTGCTCGCTCGACAAAAAATGCATGTTGTCTCTCATTCCTTCTCGTCCGAGCGCGATGAGTAACGTCCCACGTGACGCTTCAACGCAGCTTCAATCAGCCCCGCGAACAGCGGATGCGGGCGCGTCGGACGACTCTTAAACTCCGGATGCGCCTGCGTTGCAACATAGTAGGGGTGCAGAGCCGAATCAAGCTCGACGAACTCAACAAGTGAGCCATCCGGAGAGGTTCCGCAAACCTTCAAGCCTGCCTGTTCGAGGCGGTCGCGGTAGGCATTGTTGACCTCGTAACGGTGACGGTGCCGCTCACTCACATCGGTCGTGCCATAGGCTGCGGCAACAATCGAATTCGGAACGAGCCGTGCGGGGTATGCACCGAGTCGCATTGTTCCGCCCATATCACCGTCTCCATCAACGAATTTATGCTGGTCGGCCATCGTATGAATGACGGGCTCGATCGTGTCGGGATCCATTTCGGTCGACGAAGCACCGGGGATACCAGCGAGATGTCGGGCAGCCTCAATGACCATGCACTGCAGTCCCAGGCACAGGCCCAGCGTCGGAACACGATGCTCGCGTGCCCAGCGCAACGCGCCAAGCTTGCCTTCAATACCACGAATGCCGAAGCCTCCAGGGACGACAATCGCGTCGACGCCAGCGAGCTCGCGGGCAGCCCCTTCGGGTGTCTCGCACGTATCCGACGCAACCCAGCGAATATCAACTCGGGCGTTGTTCGCGAAACCGCCGTGCTTGATCGCCTCAGACACCGATAGATACGCGTCGTGCAGGTCGATGTACTTGCCGACGAGGGCAACCTCAAGGCGATGCTTAGGAGAATGCACGCGCTCCAGAAGTTCCTTCCATTCCTTCCAATCGACGTCGCGGAAGGACAATCCGAGGCGCTGGACGAGGTAGGCGTCGAGGCCCTCTCGATGCAGCGTCAGCGGCACGTTGTAGATGGAAGGAACGTCGGCGCATTCGATGACCGCTTCGCGGTCAACATCGCACATGAGAGCGACCTTCGACTTGACTCCCTCGGGTAGCGCACGATCAGTGCGCAGCACGAGCGCGTCCGGCGCGATGCCAATTGATCGCAGTGCGCTGACGGAATGCTGCGTCGGCTTCGTCTTCAGTTCGCCGGCTGCGGGCAGGAAAGGAATCAGCGACACGTGCACGAAAGCAACGTTCGAGCGGCCGAGGTCGTGGCGCACCTGACGGGCTGCTTCAAGGAACGGCTGCGATTCGATATCGCCAACTGTTCCACCAATTTCCGTGATGATGACGTCAGGACGCTCACCGTTCTCATCGGGCTGAGCCTGACGACGCATGACGTTCTTGATTTCGTCGGTGATATGAGGAATAACCTGAACCGTGTCACCCAGGTATTCGCCGCGACGCTCCTTGGCAATGACCGTGGAATACACCTGGCCGGTGGTCGCATTAGCGGCACCCGACAGGTTCACATCGAGGAAGCGCTCGTAGTGGCCAATATCCAGATCGGTCTCCGCACCATCCTCAGTGACAAAAACCTCGCCGTGCTGGAAGGGGTTCATTGTGCCGGGGTCGACGTTGATGTAGGGATCGAGCTTCTGCATGACCACGTGCAGGCCCCGCGAACGAAGGAGCCTCCCCAAGCTGGAGGCGGTCAGGCCCTTGCCCAATGAAGAGACGACGCCACCCGTCACGAAAATATGCTTGGTCATGGAATTTTCCGCACGCACTGTGCGCATTGAAGTACTCACCATGGAACTTCAGCTTAACACTGCACGAACGACTCGTCCCCCGCTGACCTGGGCAGATCAGCGGGGGACGACGAAGCAAATCGCGTCGTGACGCGCTTTACTTGTTGCTCGGGATGACAGACTGTGCGCCGGAACCCACGCCGTAGGCGCGCGCTCCAGTCGCCTTGGTCGACAGGGCGAGCGCGGTATCGACCGTCGCGAGGGTGGTACCCACCGAATCGACGGTCGTCACGGCGGTGCCGGCGCTGCGGATGCGGGAGATCATCGCGTCGCGCGAGGAAGCATCACCCACGACCACGCCGGAGGTGGAGCCGACGGCCTGCGCCATGCCCACCCAGGCGTCAGGACTCGTAGGAGCGGACGAGGCCGTGGCCGCGTTCTGTGCACGCGCACCGATAGCAACAAGAGTCGTGGCCTTGCCGGTGGGATCCTCGTCGATCATCATGAGCGGGGTCGACTTGTCGGTGAGGATCTGGCGCAGCAGGTCGGTCTCGGAGCCGCTCGAGGTCAGGACCTGGACGATGGAGTAGCCCACGACGCCATCGGCGCTGGCGGTCTTAGCGGCGGCAGACTCAAGATGAGAGGCCAGCGACGTCGACAGCGTGGCACGGTACTGGCTCATGGAGGTGGACTGCCAGTTGTCGGTCAGCGTCACGCGACCGACGACGGACGCACCCGCGTCGGTCAACGTGGAGCGTACAGCGGCCACGTCATCGTCGGAGGCACCGGGTAGCACAACGAGCGCGACCTGGGTGCCGGTCAGTGAGCCGGTCAGGGACGAGGACGCGAGGGCCTTGAGGCCCGCGGCTTCAGCTTCGGCCTGTGCGCTTAGCTGCGGGTCGGAGGCGGCCGCAGACGACGAGCGGTTCATGCCCGTATTGATCGTGCGCTGCAGGGGCCCGGCCCCCAGGACGACGCCAACGGCCAGCGCCATGAAGATCCCGATGATCGAGACAACGTGGTAACGGAAGTTAATCATTGGGTTCCTCCAGCAAGATGCGGCAGCGACGTAAAGAGCGACGTGATCGGGTACAGCAGATCGTTACCCCACGGGGTGGACCACAGGGCGACGCCCATGAGAATGACTGCGACGACCGCAAGCATCACGAGCGTCCATCCGCGCGGGCGGGGACGGAATGTGGCAGCGACGGCGTGGGCTCCGATCAGGCGCGAGCCGCACGCAAGGCGTGAGAAGAAGGCCGGGGCGACGAGGGAACGCCCTGCGTCGACCAGCTCGGCCTCTCCGTAGGAGACGCCGGCAGTCACGACAGCACTGGCATCCGAATGGGCTGCGACGACCATTGCGGCATCAAGTGACGTTCCGGACATCGCGACAGAGTCGTAGACGATGCCCATACGATCTAGGCGCTCGGAGCCGGGAGCCAGGCCGTCACCGCCGACGCGCACGATGAAGGAGCTGGCCTTGCGGATCGCTTTCTCGCTCATGAGTTCGGCGTCCCCGATCACAGCATCGAGCGTCAGGTGCGCTTTGAGGGCGACGTCCGCTCCCCCGTCCACCGCCACGACGTAGGGGGCCGCTTCGGCGCGCCACCGCGCGAGCGCGCGCAGCTCGCCAGCAGCGTCGGATGCATCAGTCACCAGCAGGACGGGACGGTTGCCGAGCTCGTGCAGCTGAGGAACACCCTCACCACGTAGGACAGTTGCTCCATCCTTCGCCAGATAGTCCTCGATCGCGCCCTCAAAACCTGCGAAGAGAGCTGCGGAGTCAGCGACCTCGATCTCGAGGTCCTCGTCCTCGACCCGCTTACCAGTGGCGATAACGGTGCTTTCGAGCAGCACTTTGCCGCCCGTAACCGTCACTTCCTGTCCTTCGCGCAAGGACATAATGTCCTGTCCCAGGTCATCCACGAGGAGGATGCCGGCATCAAGAATGAGCCGTGGACCCAACGCGGCCGTGCGCCCCGTCAGCGAGGGCTGCGCGTTGAGGACCGCAACGGGGCCGGCAGCCACGAGCGCAGCGGCGCTATCCTTGTCGAGGTCGGCAACGTTAATGACGGCGATATCGCCCGTCTCAAGGCGCGTCGCCAGGTGCTTGGGCCGGTCGTCAATGCGAACCCGCCCGCTCCGGGCACTTGCTGTTGTTGAACGTGTGTCACTCATCCCTGCGATTGTGACACGGCGGAGGCCAGGACGCGCGATGCGTGGCGGCGCGCCGCCTGCGAGTGCGGATCCCCACCCATCATGCGGGTCAGCTCGGCCTCGCGCTCCGCGCCTGTCACCTCGCGGACGCTGGTCGTGCCATCAGTTTTTTCGATGACCAGGTGTTGGTCGCCGAAGGCTGCGACCTGAGCCAGGTGGGTGACGACGATGACCTGGCGCGATGCGGCAAGACGCTTCAGACGCGCGCCAACCTCCCTTGCGGTCTGCCCGCCGATACCAGCGTCGATCTCGTCGAAGATAAACGTCGATGAGGCCTCAGTGCGCCCCAGCATCAGCTCCAGGGCGAGCATGACGCGCGAGAGTTCACCGCCGGATGCACCCTGGCCGAGCGGGCGCGCGGGCGCGTGCGGGTGCGGCTGGAGGCGGAAGACAACCGTCTCGCAGCCGTGCGAGGTCGGCTTGGTGGCCTCCAGGTCGATGTCAAGGGTCGCGTCGGGCATCGCGAGGGCGTGGAGCTCCTCGTTGACGCCTGCGGCCAACTCGCGGGCCAGGCGCGTACGTGCCTTCGTCAGGCGCGCACCGACATCGAGGACGAGACTCTGAGCCGCGGCCAGCTCGCGCTCAACGACCTCGGGGTCCGAGGCCGGGGCAGACAGCTCATCCACGCGCGCTCGAGCGTCATCCGCCCAGGTCAGCAAAGACTCAACGTCGGCCGCACGCCCGCGCAGGACATCCTTGATGGCTGCGCGTCGCGCATGAATCTGCGCGAGGCGCTCCGGGTCCGCGTCCAAGCGGGACAGGTAGACCGCGATGTCGTCTGCCAGTGCATCCAATTCGAGTGCCTGACTGCGCGCCCGCCCGGCGAACTCTGCCACGGCCTCGTCGAAGCGAGAGGCGTCATCCAGCTGAGCGTAGGCACTGCGCGCGGACTCGACCGCCCCCGAAAAGTCGCCGCGATCATCGCCCTTCAGGAAGCCTTGTGCGACGCCCATGAGCGCGCGCAGATCCTCGACGTTGGTCAGGCGTGAGGCCTCGCGAACCAGCTCTTCCTCCTCACCTACCTGGGGATCCAAGGCCTCGATCTGAGCCAGGGCCGCGCGCAGATCCTCCAGTTCCTCCTCGCGTTCGCTCGCGTCCCCAAGCAGCGCATCGAGGCGGTGCTTCGCGTCCACAGCGGCGCGGAAAGCCTCGCGGTATTCCTTCACCAGGGCGGCGTGCGCAGGACCACCAAACTGGTCGAGAGCACGGCGCTGGGCGGCTTCCCCCGTCAGGCGAACCTGATCGGCCTGACCGTGAATCGTCACCATCGAACCGACGATCTCAGAGAGCGCGGAGGCAGGAACGGGCCGCGAACCCAGGTGCGCGCGCGACCTGCCGGCCGCCCTCACGGAGCGTCCAACGATCAGCTCGCCTCCCTCGACGACGCCACCGGCTTCCTCGACGCGGGCAGCCACCTCCTCAGTCACCGAAAAAATACCGTCGACTGAGAGACGATCCGCACCCGAGCGCACGAGCGCCGCGTCCGCGCGAGCCCCCAGCAGAAGCTGCAGGGAGGACAAGACCATCGTCTTACCCGCGCCCGTCTCGCCCGTCACGACGACCAGACCGCCTCCAATCTCGACATGCGCAGAAGCGATCACGCCGAGATTAGCGATATCGAGAGACTCAATCACCGTGGGCCATCCCTCCACCCGCGCACGGGAAGATTGAACTTGCGCACGAGGCGCGCCGAAAAGGGCGTGTCATCCACACGCACCAGCTGCACCGGCGAAGAACCCACGCGCGCGCGGACCACTGCCCCGGCCGGAACAGTCATCCGACGCAAGCCGTCGCACCACATTTCGGGAGCCGTCCACATGTCATCGAGCACAACGATCTCCACGCAGGCCGAGGGCCCCACCACGAGCGGGCGGGTGAACAGGCCATGCGCGGCCAGCGGGGCGACGACAATTGCCTCCGTGTCGGGCCACACGACGGGGCCACCCGCCGAAAACGAATAAGCTGTCGAACCCGTCGGAGTTGACAGGATCATGCCGTCGGCACCGTAGGTCGACACCTCCTGACCATCGACGACCAGCGCAAAATGCACCGGATGAGCGACGTCCGTGTGCATGATGACAGCCTCGTTGAGAGCCCAGTCCGAGGCCCTCGAACCGTCCGAGCGCTCCATCGTAACGTCCAACGTCATGCGTCGTTCGACGGTGAAGTCCCCCTCGGCAATCTTGCGCGCGAGGTCGCCCGTGCCCGTCGAACCGAGCTCCGTCAAGAACCCCATGTGCCCGGCATTGACACCGAGGAGTGGCACGCCCAGAGCACGTGCACTCGAGGCGGCCACGAGGAACGTGCCATCACCACCGATCGACAGCACCAAATCGATGCCACCCGAGGACGCATCCTCGACGACCTCAATCCCCCGCTCCGCCAGCGCATGCGTGAGCGTCACCGCGCTGGTCACAGCATTCGTTCGGTTGCGATGACGCACCATCAGTACTCGAGTCACAACGCTCCTCCTGCAGGTCCCTCGGCGACGGCCCGACGGATGTGCTCCGTCAGCTCCTGCGGGTTGATCGGCTCCGGGTAGTCGCGGCGCATGTACAGAAAATACTCGACGTTGCCGGAGGGGCCGGGCAACGGGGACGGTGCGATGGCGGCGATGTCCAGCCCCAGGCCAATGGCACAACGCGCCACGTTTTCAACAGTTTCGACGTGGTGTTCAGGGTTGCGCACCACTCCCCCGTGGCCCAGGCGCTCCTTGCCGATCTCGAACTGTGGCTTGACCATCAGCAAAAAGTCAGCGTCGGGTGCCGCCGCCGCAACCAGCGCAGGTAGAACGAGAGTCAGCGAAATGAAGGACATGTCGCCCACGACGATGTCCGGTGCCGGAGCAACCGAGGCGGGATCCAGCGTGCGCACGTTCGTGCGGTCGTGGACCTCAACGCGAGGATCGGACTGCAGCTTCCACGCAAGCTGGCCGTAGCCAACGTCAACGGCAACGACCGAAGCAGCTCCGCGCCGCAGCAGAACGTCAGTAAAACCTCCCGTCGATGCGCCAGCGTCGAGCGCGCGCCGCCCCTCGATCAGAGGAGCCTTCTCACCGAGCGTGTCCAGCGCACCTGCGAGCTTGTGCGCCCCACGCGACACGTACTCGGGATCGTCCGACTCCTCGACGATGATCGCCTGCGCCGGATCCATCTGTCGGGCGGGTTTCAGGACAACCTGGCCGTCAAGCTTGACCCGACCATCCTCAATCATCTGCGCTGCTGCCGAGCGCGACTTCGCCAGGCCTCGGCGCACCAACTCCGAATCGATCCGTCGCAACTTCACGCGTCGTTCCTCCCCTGCTCACGTGCTCCGACGCGCGCCGCGGAACCTTGCATCTCCGCGGGCACGTCGGCCGACAGCGCCCGCCGAAGGTCGGCCTCAATGACCTGAAGCGTCGAGATTTGCATCTGCACGCCAAGCTCATCGAAGCCGACCAGACGGGCAGCCGTCTGTTCACTCAGGGCCATCAGGCCTCGTCGTCCATATCTGCCGTCGCCTCCAGCAGGGCCTCCAGTTCCTCCTCACCGGGCAGGAACGCGGGGGTCTCCTCGCTGGGTTCGGGAAGTTCGTCGGCAGCCTCGGCCACCGCAAAGTCCTCATCAGCAGCTGTGTCAACGGCGAGGGCCTCAGGTTCGGCCACGATGCCTGCCGGATCGTCGTTGTCGACGACAGTAATCTCAGGGCAGGTCACCGGATTACCGGAGCCGTCCGACCATTCCCAGGCAGCAGCGGCGAGCGCGCGGTAGGAGTCGATGGAAATCGTCACCGCGTCGGTCAGTTCGATGTCATCCAATGTCAGCGTACCGCCGCGCGTCACCTTGGCAACCTGCGACAGGCCGCAGGTCCACGTGCCGTCGCGATGGTGCTTGGGAGCCGGGTGGGCCTCCAGCATGCCGCGCATATCAAGTGCCAGGTATGTGGGACGCTGGCCGCGAGGAGCACGCAAAACAGCGCGAGCCTGGTGGACACCGGTCAGCACGTGCATCGCGGGGACGCCAGCTGCGACGGCACCCATAATGTCGGTCTCAAGGCGGTCGCCCACTGCCATCGGGTTCGTGGCACCAACGAGCTGGCTCGCGCGGCGGTAGATACCCGGCTCGGGCTTGCCACCGGCAGTGGGACGCTTGCGGGTCGCGTGCTGAATCGCACGCACCAGCGAGCCATTGCCGAGCGCCTGACCGCGCTCAACGGGCAGGGTCGCGTCAAGGTTCGAGGCATAGAAGGCAGCACCGCGTTCAATCGCGAAAGCTCCCTCGGACAGGAGCGTCCAGTTAACCTCCTTGTCGAGGCCCTGCACAACGGCAGCAGGCTCGTCGTCGGCACTGTCCACCAGCTCAAAGCCCTGCTCTTCGAGAGCCTGGCGCAAACCGGGACCGCCGAGTACGAAGACCTTGGCACCCTCGTCGAGTTCCTCCGCCATGATGGCGGCAATGTCCATAGCCGACGTCATGACCATCTCGGGGGTCGCCTCGAAGTCCATGCTGTTGAGCTTGTCGGCCACCTGCTGCGGGGTGCGCATCGCGTTGTTCGTGACGAACGCGGAGGCCATGCCCATCGTGCGCGCCTCGATAACGGACGAGGCAGCGTGCTCGATCCGCTCGTCACCGGACCACGCCGTACCATCGAGGTCAAGCAACGCGCAGTCATATTCCTCGGCCAGTGCGTTCTTGCAGCCGCGCAGCGGCGAACGCTTATCATCAACGTCGGCGTCCTGGAACAGGGCAACGTCAACGATCTCGGTATCCTCAACCTCGGCGGGCATCTCCGCAATGACAGCCTCGGCTTCGTCCACGCGACCCAGTTCCGTCAGGCGCTCAGCCTTAACCTCCATGAGACGACGGCGGAGCTCATTGTCGGCCGATTCCGGCAGCACGGCAAGCGCATCGTCGACGATCACGAGGCCGACGTCGGACTGACCGAGGTCAGCACGTGCGCCGGAGGAGACGAGTACCAGCTCGACCTGTTCCGCAAGATCCAGAGTCGTGGAGTCGGTTGCGTCGATGATCTCAACGGCCTTCTCGGGGTGGCCAAGCCCGCGCTCCGCGTCGGCTTCGACAGCGCGCAGCGAGTCATCCCCACGCATGCGTCGCACGGCGCGCACTTCGCGCAGCGCCTCCTCATAACGACCCGAGGCGTACGCGGTCAGAGCAGCGGCCTCGCGAACGACATCGACGCGACCCGCACGGCTCACAGCAGCCTGGGCATGCTGGTAAGCGGCCTCGGGATCGAGATCAATCAGCTGACCGGCCATCACCAGGTGCCGCGCAACAATGTCACGGTTGGGACCCGACAGCGTCGCCAGCGCGCGCATAGCATCACGGTCAAGCTCCTGGGAACTCACGCCAGCAGGAATCGTCGGCTCATTGCCGTTAGGAGACACGTACTCGTCCGTCGACGAATAGTTCTGGTAGGTGGCGTCCTTGCGGCGATCATTCTGACGAGGCCTGCGACCGTCGCGCTCAAAACGGCCGCCCTCACGACGGTCACCGCGCATGCCTCCGCGACGGTCATCACGACGCTGGAAGCCACCACGGCCGCCCCGGCGGTCATCACGGTGATCGTCACGGCTACCAAAATCACGGCGC
>NZ_ALCA01000126.1 GCF_000278725.1 Actinomyces sp. ICM47
GGCTGGCTCGGCGCGGGAGCGGGCTTGGGATCATCGTCGGTGACCGGCGAGGGCTTGGCACCGGCGTGATCCGGGTCCTCCACCGGCGCAGGAGCAGGATCGTCGTTCGGATCGGGCAGGGGCAGCGGGGGCAGGACACGGTTCACGGTCACACTCACTGTGACCGACTGTTGAATACCTGATGCGTCGCGGACGTCGACGCGCAGCCCGCTGTCAGCCAGAGACGGCGTGAACGTGTAGGTGAGCGTCGATGCTTCCCCTTCCGCCGTGTCCGTCATGGCAGTCCAGTCCTGAAGGAGCGTCTCGGTTGTGTTCGCTCCGACCCGCACGACGCGGGCTTCGCGCCCCGTCGCCACGCCGCCGCCTGCGGCGATCTCCACGGTCGCAGGTACCCCCGGGGACACCGTGAGCGCGTACCCAACCTCGGCCTCGGCGATGCCGGTGCCAGACACGCCCAGCGTCGGGGCCTCGTACACCGACAAGCGCGAGGCGTCGTAGCCCGCGCTCTCCATCGCGGCCGTCGCGATAGTCCACGCGGAGGTCCCCTCGGCGGAGGCCACGTAGATGCTCGTGTCCGCTTTGAGCTCAGGGGCCATTCCCTCGGCGAGGGTGACCTGCGTGGCGGTAGCGGGAAGCACCAGGACGCGCGGCATCTCGCCCCAGAAGGTGAAGCTGGTCATCCCTTCTCCGAAGAAGGCGCTCTCGGGACGTCCGCCCTCCGATGTTCCTTCACTGTAGAAGGTGCCGTCGATGCCTCCGCGCACGATGAGGTGACGGACGCTGCGGGCACCTCGCGGGGTAAGCGACAGGTCGCGCACCTGCGTCCCCAGTTCAATGGTGTCCAGGCCGGTGCCTGTCAGCCCTCGGGCGACCTCGACGGAAGCCGGGATCGCCATGTCGACGAGGTTCGCGCAGCCGTCGAAGGCCTCGTCGCTGATAGCGGTCAGCCCCTCGGGCAGGACGACGCGCCGCAGCGACGTGGCATTCTCGAAGGCTCCAGCCCCGACCGCCGTCGTCCCCGCGGCCACGGTCGCCTCGCTGGCGGAACTCGCGGGCGTATAGCGGACCAGGGTCCGCACGGACGAGTCGTTGTGGTAGAGCGCTCCGTCATCGACAACGAACGAGGCGTTGGCGGGGCTGACGCTGAGGGTGGCGAGGTTGTCGTTCTCTCCCAAGGCGTAGTCTCCGAGGGAGTTCAGGGATGCGCCGACGTGGAACGAGGTCAGGGCTAGGTTCTTCGAGAAGGCCTCCTCGGCGATGGTTGACACTGTGTCCGGTATGGTGACTGTCGGCGTTGAAATACCGACGAATGCACCCTCACCGATGGAGGTCAGACGACCCAGGTCGGGCCGGAAGGTGACCTCGCTGAGCGCGGCATCGTAGCGGAAAGCATTGGTGGACACGCCCGTGGCCCCACCCAGGTCGACGGAGACGAGCGCGGGCATCTGCCAGAACGCCGAGGCCCCCATGGTCTCGAAGCCGTCGGGAAGCGTGAGGGTTGTGAGGGCTGCTCCCTCGAAAGACTGGTCACCGACGCGACGCAGGGCGTCGGGGAACGTCACAGATTCGACCTGTGCGCCCAGGAAGGCGAGGTCGTCGATGTCCGTCGTCCCACTCGCGACCGTGTAGGCCCCTCCCACGTTCTTGGCCGCCGGGTAGGCGATCAGGTGCGTGTGATCGCGTGTATACAGCACACCGTCGAGGCTCTCGTAGTTGGGGTTGCCAGCGTCGACCTGGATACGCGTGAGTTCGGGGGTGTTCGCGAAGGAGCCGACGAGCTGGTCCGCGGCGACCTTCGGCCCGAGGTGGACGGAGGTCAGCTTGCTCATGTCGACGAAGGCGTCGCGGTTGATGGTGACGAGGGAGCGCGGCAGAGTGAGCGTCTGGACGTTGGTGTTGGAGAAGACTCGGCTGCCCAGCACTGCGAGTTCAGAGGGAGCGGCCTCATCATCCTGGAAGATAATCTCCTCCAGGCCGGTCCCGTAGAACGCTTCATCGTCGATGCGGCGGACGCTCGCGGGGATACGGACCGTACGCAGGGTCGTGTCGGAAAAAGCGCGCGAATCGATTGCGCTCACGCCCGCAGGGATGTCTACCTCGGCGTCAGCTCCCCGGTACGCAATGAGGACGCCACTGTCGTCCATGACGAAGTCGCCCGTATCGTCTGCTAGGACATCAACTGTCACGGTGACGGTCTTGACAAGACCCGCGGGGGTCGTCACGGTTGCGGTCAGCGTGCCGACGCCCGCCTGCATGGAAGGAGTGAAGATGGCCGTGGACTCCCCCTCGTCGGGAGCAATGGAACCCAGCGATGCGGAGCTAAGCGCCCACTCGACGCGGCTGCCCCGCAGAGAGGGAGCCAGGAGCGCGTTGAGGAACATGGGTCTGCCGACGGTGGACACCATCGACGAGGCAGACAGCTCAATTCCGGTTTCCTCAGAAACAGCGTGGACCCGAACGGGAACGGCCGCGACGTCAGTTGGCTCGCCGCGACGCTTCACACTAATCGTGGCCTCACCCTCACCAATGGCCGTCACGAAGCCTTTGTCGTCAACGGCGAGGATCGAGGTATCCGACGACGTCCATGTGAGTTCGGAGTGATCGACCGGTGACGTGTCAGACAGCGCCTCAAACATGACGGCTTGTCCGGGAACGAGCGCGGTACTTCCCGGCCACAATCGCAGATGTTGCGTCGGGACATCCCGGCTCAGGCTGACAAATGCTGAGGCCCGCACGTTGCCCTGATGGGCGGCCACGGCCGTCTCCGCCGCGAGTGCGGCGGGGGCGCTTAGTGCGCCAGCGGCCAGGGCACCGACCAGCGCAAACGACAGGGCTACGTGAGTTCGATGGGACACTATTTCTCCGTGTATTGACAAGCATGCGTGAGGCTACCGTGTCGAATGATGACACCGCAGTCTGTCACACATAATCCCAGGAAGTCTAAGCGTGTACCTGCTGGAAGATATCTCCGCACTGCCATCACATTGCTCAACGCCACCTTTTTAATCGACCATTACCTGCAATAACAATGAAAAACGAGGAACTGTTGACTGTCACACTTACCCCGTCTCCTGCCGACAAAATGGGCCCGCGCCTCCCGATAATCTGACCGGGAGGCGCGGGCGCAGGGTTCAGCGATTCAGCTCAGGCACCTAGCTGATCAACTGACCGTTATCGGCGAAGTGGTACCAGGTACCCCAAATCTTCAGCCACCCAGTGACCATCGCACCACTGCCAGGCTGCAGGTAGTACCAGTAGCCACCCTCCTTCAGCCACCCAGTGGCCATCGCACCATCAGAGGGATTCAGGTAGTACCAGGTGGACCCCACCTGCACCCATCCTGTCGCCATCACACCGCTGGCGGGATCCAGGTAGTACCAGTACACACCACTGCGCACCCAACCCGTCGCCTGAGCACCCGAAGAGGAGTGGTAGAACCACTGCCCGTCCTCAAACACCCACCCAGTGCGCATGTACCCGGACGCATCAAAACGATACGTGGAACCATCAATCACCAGGGCCGTGCTCGACGGGTAAGAACCATCCTCGTATCGGTACCACCACCCACGAGCACTCCACTTCCACACGCCAGCCTTCGGCGCGGGAACAGGCGCATTGACGTGAATGGTCGCACTGGCCATCACAGAAGGCTGGGTCGGGTCAGCAACCGTAATAGTCGCATCCCCCGCGCCCACCGCACTCACGACACCATCCGCGCTCACCGTCGCCACGGCCTCGTCCGACGACGACCACACCACAGACGTCACCGTCGCATCCACAGGCTCATGCGAGGCGGACAGCGTCACACTCTCCCCCACCACCAGCGACACCAACTCAGGCGACACCGACAGCTTCGTCATGGGAACGAGGGAGGAGGGCAGCTTCGTCGTCCCCTTGTTCTTGGCCCAGTCCCACACATCCAGGGACAGCGTCGACGGTTCATCGCCCTTGTCCTTAATCGCGGTGAACGGCACGTCCTTCAGGTCGTAGTGGGCGTGGAACAGCCCGTCCTCACCCCGCGCGGCGGGTTCCTCCTCGTACTCGCGCTGGACATAGCCCTTACCCGAGTCCAGCGAGATCCCGCATCCGGCGATAGGCGCGGAGTCAGTGACGTCGAACGACAGCGAGTAGGCGTTCTCGCCCGTGGGCACCATCGTCATGTTGCTCACGACGGGAGCCTTCGTGTCCAGTGTGAAATCCCACGTCATCTGCTGCTTCGCGCTGGAGGGGGCGTAGGTTTCGGCCTCGATGACCAGCTTGTAGGGGCCGTCGGGCAGCTCGTTACCCGCCTCGTCGTAGCCATCGAAGTAGGGTTCGTCCGTCCATTCCTCAACGTCGATACCCAGATTACCGTAGGGAATCTCGTGGCTATGTAGGGATGCACGGAGGTGCGAGCGGGTGTAGGAGCGCACGACCTGTCCTGCGTCATTGAGGTAGGTGTAGGTCAGGGTGTCAATGGGGCGCAGCGTGTACGTCGAGGGGCCGACGCGTGAGGGGGCAAGCCACTCATCAGACCGGGAGACGTAGAACAGGTCCGGGTCCGATTGTTGCGCTTCACGGATGTCATTGTGGTTGTAGAGCGGGTTGACGTCGCCCAGCGGCATGCCCGACATCAGGTTCGTGAAGGTGGATCCGCGCAGGTGCACACCGCCACCCGAGGGATCATCCCACTTGCCGTCGAAGACGGACGGATCGCCCCAGGAGCCATAGAAGCCCATGTAGGGCACCGTGAGGCCCGGCTGCCCGTCCACGCTCGTGAAGGTGACGGCACCGTCGATGTAGGTACCGACAGGTGCGTACGCGCTCGCGTACGAGGCAAACTCGGCTGTCGGGGTCACCGTGACGGTCACGGTGACGCTAGACTTCGCTGGGACGGTCACGGAGTCGGTCGAGAAGGCCAGACCGATACCCGTGTTCGTCCAGTTGGTGGAGCGGAATGTGAAAGAGTTTCCTTCAATGGTCGGCGAGAGCGCCTGGCCTCCGAGCGTGTAGGTGCGGTCGGTGCCAGAAACGTTGGTCAGCTGCACCTGGAAGGTCCACCCGTTCGTACCGTCGCCCAGGTCAGCCTTGGGACGCGACGGATTCGCGGCTCCCACCACGCTCGGGTACACCGGCGAGGTCGTAGCCCCCACCGCGTCCACCAGGCCAGAGCCGACCTGACGCGGAGAGTAGAACGCGCCATCCGCCTGCGTCGCGTCCACCACCGGGTGGGCAGTGCCCATCAGAAAGTTCGCGACCACCGCATCCTTGTCGGCGGCACTCATGCCAGCAAACATCGGATCGGCGGCGATACGCTGACGCACGAGGGCAGCAATACCCGCAACCTGAGCCGAGGCCTCGGCCGTGCCGGACCTGCGACCGTACTCGTTACCGGGCAGCGCGGACATGACGGCCCCACCGGGGGCGGCGATCTCGGGCTTGAGACGCAGATCCGGGGTTACGCCCCAAGACGAAAAGTACGACGGGGAAGCGTCAGGCAGGGGCTGGCCATCGGTCCTCTTCACCTCATCGAGGGAGGCAGCTGCCAGGGCGTTCGAGTCGAGCGCGGGCCAGATGATCGCGCCATAGTCGGCGTCGGTGACAAAGGGTTGGTCCTTCTTATTCCAGTTGCCCCACGCGGCGGACGTGTAGTCACCGGCGGGGGCGTTGATAGCGATACCCTTGTCCGCCAGGGCGGCGTAGACGTCGGCATAGACAGCCAAGGCGTCGCCATTTTGCCCGGAATCATCTCCGACGGACACGACAAGAACGTCGGGGGTCAGGACGGCCGCGTCGTCGAGGGCGGCCAACAAAACGCTATCGTTAATGTTCTGATCATCATTGCCAAGAACCTTCGCCATGATGAGCTGCGCGTCGGGCGCGGCACCCCGGAACTCCGAGCCGTTGGCGGCTGCAAGGGCCGCGACGTGCGTGCCGTGGGTGTATCGAACGTCATAGGTTTGGTCGGCGTATTCATCTCGAGCGGGGTATGCCACATCCGCGTCACCGTCGGCGTAGTCGTAGGCGAAGGGGATCTTCGCACTCACCCAGCCGCCGCCCCGCCCGTCACCAAGCGTGGCCGCCAGGGAGGTCACGTCCGCTTGAGACAGGCGCGTGCCCTCCACGGAACCTGCGAATGCGCTGTGGCTCGTGTCGAAGCCGGTGTCGATGATCTCGATGACCTGCCCCGACCCCACCTGGGCGGCCTGGGCAGCCGCCGTCATATCCGTCGCGGTCGAGAGCGAGGGGTCATGATCCTTGCCCTTGCTACCGAAACTGTCGGGGCTGTACACGTTATAGATCGTGGCGCTGTCGCGATCCACGAAGGCGGCCTTCACGCCCGGCGTCGCCCTGATCGCTGCGAGGGATGAGGCTGGCGCTTTGATGGCAAAGCCGTGCAGGGCGTGCGTGTACTCGCGCAGGCCCGTGGCGCTCGCCCCGGGAACAGCAGCCGCCACGGCAGCGTTCACGCGTTCCTTCATGTCTGCGAGCGCTGGGGCGTCGTCCGTCAGCTGGACGATGATCGTCACGACGATGTTTTCGTATTGGTCGGCGGACGAGGTCTGGGTGGACTCTGCGGCCCCGGTGTCATCCGCGATGGAGGCCGGTGTGTTGATTGCCGTCATGGCGAGCGCACCGGCGGTTGTCAATGCCAGTGCCAAGAGTTTTCGATGGGACATGTGCGGCTCACTTCGTTGAGGTTATGACCATGAATGAGATCTCGCTTATGCGAGTTGCCTCACAGCAAACCCTAACCTACTCCCTAACTATCAAGCATCTCAGCTGCCGCAGATTCCATTATTTATCTAATATACAAGTATTTTCGCGGGACATATTGTCTAATAGTATGTTCAGATTTTAACCACCCCGATGAGGGGTCCGGCTGGGCACGGCAAGCAACCAGATAGTCGTCTCCGCATGCCACTGCCACGAAGGCCCGCGCCTCCCGATAATCTGACCGGGAGGCGCGGGCGCAGGGTTCAGCGATTCAGCTCAGGCACCTAGCTGATCAACTGACCGTTATCGGCGAAGTGGTACCAGGTACCCCAAATCTTCAGCCAGCCCGTCGCCACCCCGCCACTGCCAGGCTGCAGGTAGTACCAGTAGCCACCCTCCTTCAGCCACCCAGTGGCCATCGCACCACTGTCGGGGCTCAGGTAGTACCAGGTGGACCCCACCTGCACCCACCCCGTCACCATCACACCACTGTCAGGACTCAGGTAGTACCAACGCGCACCAGAAAACACCCAGCCGCTGGCCTGAGCACCCGACGCCTCGTGGTAATACCAAG
>NZ_ALCA01000127.1 GCF_000278725.1 Actinomyces sp. ICM47
TCTTTTGTCGCTCATTGGTGACGCGGGGTTGTTCGCTGCGCTGTCCCCTCAATCCGGGGCGAGGTGGCCGGTGGAGTAGACATGCGGGGCATCCGCTTGTCTGTGGCGCGTTGACGAGTGCAGTGTGGTTGCGTGTGGTTTCGTTGCCTGTTGCCTGTTGCCTGTTGCCTGTTGCCTGTTGCCTGTTGAATGAAGGTGGGGGAGTATATCCCGACTGCTTATCGGTCGTTTTGTCGTGCGGTCTTCGGTGTGAAGCCTCGCTGATCGTTGTCGGTTTGCGTGAAGGCTTCGGAGGGTGCTAAGGTATATCCGTCCTTGGGGCTATGGCGCAGTTGGTAGCGCGTCTCGTTCGCAATGAGAAGGTCGGGGGTTCGAATCCCCCTAGCTCCACCACAGACCGGCATCCGATAGTGGGTGTCGGTTTTTCGTATGTGTGGGCCTGGTGTCGACCTGGTTCCGTGTGCTGCATGGCTGGTGTGGGTGTGCCAGTGCTGTGTGCTGAAGGAGGTTTGGGCGCTTCGAACGCACGTGGACCCTCTACCTGGAGCGCCGTCTCCCTCTTCTGCATGTGAATCTGGGGTTAAAGGAGGGCTATAGGACACTACGTGTTGTTGGAGGGGTAACTTTGGGTTAAAGGACAAAACGTGTTGGTTTTGTGGCGGGTTTTCGGCTTGCTGGTGCGGGAAAATCAACATTGAAGGTGGTTGTTTCATCGTGGGGGTATGAATACCCCTAAATGCCCGGCGTGTGGGCGAGTGATGACCAGGTATGGGCACTTAGCGTCAGGGGCGCAGCGATGGCGCTGCTCCCTGTGCAATATCAGCCAGGTCAGCCGCATTAATTCCATGGCGAAGCATCTGGATGAGTTCTTGGCGTGGCTCCTTGGAAGGCGCCGTCAGGCGGACATGCCGGGTGGGGGTCGTTCGTTTCGTCGGCGTTGTGAGCCGTTGTGGCAGTTATGGCCATTCAGCCCGATCATCGATGAGGTCCATGACGTCATCTTCGTCGACGGCATCCACCTGGGCCGAAACGCTGTGGTCCTTATCGCCCAAACACCCGATTGCGTGCTGGGCTGGTACGCGGCCAGGAGCGAGAACTCTCGGGCCTGGGGCGCGCTCATGAGCCGGATCGCACCCCCGGCCCTGGTCGTGACCGACGGGGGCAGCGGGTTCGCGAAAGCCTGCAAGAGAATCTGGCCGACCACGCGCGTTCAACGCTGCACTTTCCACGCGTATTGTCGTATCCGCCAAGCCACCACAATGCGCCCCAAACTGGAAGCCTCACGCAGGCTATACGCTCTGGGGCGCCAGCTCACCCACGTGACAGACATTGAAGGCGCCCAGGAATGGATAGGTGCCTACCAGGGGTGGTGCACGCGCTGGAAGGACTTCTGGGAGGAGAAAACACGTAGGCCTGAGGGGGGATGGGAATACACCCACGAACGTCTCGTGCGGGCTCGTAACAGCCTCAACAAGCTCATCTCCCAGGGGCTCCTGTTCACCTACCTGGACCCCACCTGGACACACCAGATGCCCGCGATGACCAACCAGATCGAAAGCACGAACGCCCAATTACGCCAGATACTGCGCGACCACCGCGGCATGCGCCTAACCCGACGCATGAAAGCCGTGTTTTGGTGGTACTACATCCACTCAGCTCACCCGCAACCAGCAGCGACGATCCTGGCGACCATGCCCACCGACGCAGCCCTCGAAAATGCCTGGTACCACGCCAGCCAAACACACCAAGCCACCGGCACCATCCCCGTCTGGGGCGACGCAATCTGCTTCAACGAACTCCACCACACCACCCCCTACCACAACACCTGGGACCAACCCCCAACCAACACGTTTTGTCCTACAACCCCCGTGTTGCTGGGGCCTAGATCCTATATTTCAGGGTTGCTATTGTATAAGTTGTTGGACAAATGAGTGCTAGACAAGTATAGATACGTGATGTAAGCTATATCTAGCTTAGAATTACGAAGTCATAACCAAAGATAGGGGTGTAGGTTAGATTACGGAGAGATTTGTGGGTGTTTTGTCAACTCGTTGCAATATTTCGTTCATTAAAGGGTATTGTGACAAAGAGTGATACTTGGAGATAGAGGCACAGCGAATCATATGTATTGACCTGCATGTACGTCGTTTTGGGATGACTTGTCTGGTTGGCCATTTGATCATCGAAGGAGATATGCGATGAGTGATTCAACAAGTGTCGTTCCGGACAGTGAGGCGACCTCACCAGCTTTTGAGACCGAGAGCGATACGGGTGCGGTTTTGGGAAACAGCGTCGATGATGCTTCTGTTAACGCGGCTAAATCGGTCGCGGATACGCTGCCTACGATGCGCAATGCGTATGACGAGTTCGGCAAGGCAGACATTGCTGAGCTTCTCTCTGGGGTGCGTGCGGATGTACAGGCTTTTTCCGAACGGGCAGAGTTCTATGAGAATCTGGTACGTCAGCTTCAAAGTCGCATTGAATTGCTCAGGGCCGATCAGATACAGCAGTTCTTCGGTCCTGTTTTGACAAGGATGGCCCTCCTATTGACCCAGGCCGCAGACTCTGCAGCGCTGGCACGTGCACAGGGGGAGGGGTATAAGGCGGATGTTGAATTCGACTACTTCCATGATGTGCTCATCGAGTCGCTTGACCTACTGGGAGTGGAATCTGTCGGTGTTAGGGTCGGTGATGCTTTCGACAGGGTTCTCCATGCCGCGCGGAAGACTACGCGAACGGGTGTGCGTGATCTGGATTGGACGGTGGCCAGGGTTCTGCGTCAAGGCCTGAAGCGCTCGGGAGCCGAGCGTGCTTTCCTACCTGCGCAGGTAACTGTGTACCGCTATGACGCTATGTTGGAAACAACATCTGACGAAGCAACAACAAACACGGAATGACATAAGGAAGGAACTATCGCATGAGTGACAAAGTCTATGGGATCGACCTGGGAACGACATACTCTGCTGTCGCCCTTGTTAATGACGATGGAATGCCTGAAATTGTCAAGAATTTTGTCGGTGAAGACACGACTCCGTCGGTTGTTTTCTTCGATGAAGACGGCACCGTTGTCATTGGCAGCCAGGCGAAGCAGACGCAGGTTAGCGACCCTGAGAATGCCTGTTCCCTTATCAAGCGCCACATGGGCGAGGAATTCCCGCTAGAATTCCGGGGGCGGGAGTACACTCCGGAGTCCATCTCTGCCTTGATCTTGAAAGAGCTGGTCAGCGACGCCAACAGCCAGAATAACCTGGATATCAGCAAGGTTGTTATCACTGTCCCGGCATATTTTGGAACCCAGGAAAGGCAAGCGACCAAGCAAGCCGGAGAGATCGCCGGTCTGGAAGTTGTCGGCATTATCCCGGAGCCGGTCGCGGCTGCCATCTCCCTGTGTGCCCGACAGGAGCAAGAACAGACCCTGCTTATCTTCGATCTCGGCGGTGGTACTTTCGATACGACCATCCTAAAGTCGTGTGCGGGGCAAGTAGAAGTTGTTGCTATCGACGGCAATCGTCTGCTTGGTGGTGCCGACTGGGACCAGTGCCTGGAGGATATATTCTTGGATCGTTTCAAGGAACAGGCGGGCCTTGACGATGACAATGATCCCTCGTTCGATGAAGACTTCATGACCGAGCTTCGAGTGGAAGTCGAAGACGCGAAGAAGACGTTGACCCAACGTGCATCTGCCAACATTCTTCTCCGGTACCAGGACAAGAAGGAACATGTCAAAGTCACGCGTGAAGAGTTCGAAGAAGCGACGTCACACCTTGTGGCACAAACCATTGAAATCACCCGGCGAGTCATCGAAACAGCGCAGAATAAGTTCCCGGGTCTGACCGTTGATCGTTACCTCCTCGTTGGTGGGTCCTCGCGTATGCCGATGATTAGGACAACGCTCGCAGAAGCGGGTTTTAACGCCGAAAATACTGACTTTGATCTGTCGGTGGCCAAGGGTGCCGCGATCTTCGGGCAGGGAGAGCTTCCCGATCCGGGCTTCGCAGAAATCGGTGCGGGGGCGACAGACAATACATCGGCTGATTTCGGCGATTCGAAGCCGATGTTCGGCATTGGCCCTGGCCGGACCGTGGTAACCAACGTGCTCTCGCGAGGGCTGGGAGTGCGACTCGTCAGGGAGAATGACAAGGGCAAGTTTGAGGAGTATGTCAATTTCCTCGCGCACGCAAATGAGACGCTTCCACTCGTTGCCTCGTTGACTGGTGGCATCGTTGAAGACGGGCAGTCGAGCGTCGAGGTCTCTCTCTTCGAACAAGGTGGTGAAGTGGAGTCCGAAGACACGCGGGATAACAAGGCGATGATTTCTGGACCGAGTACAACCATCGAGGGACTTCCCCCGATGCGAAGGGGAGATCCCATCGAGGTGACCCTGGAAGTGTCGGAGGAAGGCGTTGCAACCCTGCTCGTTGTCGAACCGGCAACAGGCCGGTCCTTTAAGGCGGAGGCAGCAGTCTCTGTCTTGAGTCAGGAGGACGTCAAGAAGGCAAGGAAGCAGATCGCCCAGATCATGACTCGGTCGTAGGCACCATCCCCGGGAGTGAGGCAGAGAGCATAATGTTCGACAAAAAGGCGTATCAGGATTCTGTTCTGAAACCTCTGAGCACTAATGCGGCGCAACAGTCCGCAATCAATGGCGCGCTGCGTGCGCTCAGCGGTGCGCAGGACGAAACAACGGTAATTGAAGCCCTGTGTAAGGCAGATATAGCCGCGCTCTTTGCCATCACTCCCGGCATGTCAAAAAATGAGCTAACAAAGCATGTTCAGGGGCTAGAGAGACATCTGAACGCCGCTCGTGTTCCAGTTGCAAAGCTGGTTAAACAGCTACTCGCAGCGGTAAATAAGGTGCTTGAGCAACATGTGTGCGACCCTGAATTTTGGGAAGAATTATCGCATTGCGCAGCGGAGATTGGCCAGGCGGAGTTGAATGACTTTGCACAGGCAGTTAAGCAGGATAATCCCCTCGCTGTCGTAACTGCTGAGCAATTGCGCCAAGCGGCATCGGCTTACGGAATTGCCGCGAGTGTGACGGATGCCGAGCTGGCGGGTGCTGTCAAAGGGCAGGGGGTCCGCGTGTGCCCTGACTTTGAGGTGCCAGTAAGCAAGGCGGCTAACGCATGGTCCAAAGGGAACTTGCCGCCTGGCATGACTAACATTGTTGAGGTATTGCTGTTACACGAACGATCAGAACACCCACGTGATATTCGTGTGATCGATGAGTTGAGCGCTGTCGTCGCCGGAAACAGACGGCGCGTGGTAGGGATCGCTGATCTGCGCCAGTCTAAGTCGGCCGTGAACACTAGGTCCGGCGACTCTATGGAAAGTGCGAAGAAGGTTCTCACTAAAATCGGAGAAGAGTGTACGACAGACTCCGATGTGCGTGACCTTATTCTTGCATGGTGGGCGAAATTGGCGGAACAACTTGTGCGGACTCAAGGGTTGACGCCAACGCTTGCACTCAACCGTCTGATGGCCATTGGCCTTGCTGATCTCGACGCGCGTAGATTGCTCGCGGGTGTAGCCACAGGTGGATCGGGACCCGACATTGCCAAGGTGAAGGATTTGATCGCAGCTGGGGATCTATCGGGTGCGCGCAGGCTTTACCTCGCGCTGGTCGGCGGGGATGAAGATAAAGCGCAATCCCCTATTGCCCGAGAGGCAGCCGAAGCGCTTACAGCTGCAGAGGAACGCAAAAGTGCCGCGATGGAGGCGTATCGCCAAGCGATAGCGGTGAAGGACCTTTCCGGAGCTCGTGCAGCGCTTGGGGATGCACGTTCGGTGGACCATGAAGATACGGAAATCACCCGTCTCTTGTCTCAGATTCCTCCCGACCAGCCAACGGGTCTGGACGTGAGCTATTCCCCGAGTAGGAAAGGTGTTGCCCTTGCGTGGCGAGGCGCGCAGGACCCTGATATCAGGTATACCGTGGTTCGCAGCGAATCGGGTACACCGGCGAATCCTAAGGTAGGACTGACGATTGCGGCAGCGACAGCTGATCAGGCGGCCTTCGATCCTTCGCCGCTCGTCGCACACCAGGCGGTCTACGCAGTTTTCGCGTTCCGTCAGGGGGCTAGCTACTCAGCTCCGGCGGTTTCGCGGATAACGGTCCTGCCACCGCCCTCCGATGCGCGCACGGTCGTGACCTCAGACGACGTGACGGTCTTCTGGCAAGCACCAGCTCAGGTTGCGGGTGTGTCGGGAGAGCTGATCAGCGCAGACGGAACGCGCAGGGCATTCCCCACGACGACACAGGGGCGATTGCGCATCGAAGGGCTTCAACTCGGACAGAAATACACTGTTGTTCTGAGAGCCCATTACGTGGTGAACGGACAGTCCGTTCTTTCTGAATCGACCACCCTCGACGCGACGCCACGCGGTACTGTCCATGCAGTACGCGATCTGAGCATCGGCAGTACCAGGATGCCGGATGGAAAACCCGGGGTACGTGCTGAATGGACCGAGGTCCCGGGCTACGCCACGGAATTATGGTCACTGCCTATCGACATGGCAGTGGAGACTGGGGCACGCGTTACTGCAGATCGACTTGACGTATTGACTGGGAAACGGGTCATGGGCGCAATCCGGAGTAGTGGAGTGCGCCAGACGATGGACTTCTACGTGCTGCCCGATGTGCGTTCGTTTGTGCCTGTCACATGGGATGGGACCGAGGGAATCGTCGGAGGGGCAGTCGTTGCCGGCGCAGCGCCACCACCTCGTGACGTGGAGGCGGTGCGTCTCGGCTCCGAACTGAACGTCTCGTGGGTGTGGCCCCACGGTGATTACTTGATGGACGTGACGTGGTCTGCCGTCAATGGGAAGAGCGGGCACAAGCGTGTTGATCGGTTTGTCTACAGACGCGACGGCGGTGTGCGTATTCCAAATGCTGAGCTGATCACCGAAGTGTCAGTTGGAACAGTAGTGCCAAGTCTTGGCAAAGAGCACACATTCGCGCCTGTTACCGTTCGCCTGAAAGCCGTACCTCCGAGTATACGGTATCAGCTCAAGCTGCCTCGAGGTCCCTTCGGGGGGCGCGAAGCGCGCGTAAGTGTCACGAGTGATGGATTCCGCGGCGAAGCGGATCTGGTTGCCGTGATGGCCGCTGGCGCGTTCATGCCGTCTCGTCCTGAAGACGGGCAACAGATAGCGAGCCTTCACTTCGATTTTTCAACGGACCTCACCCACTATCGTAGCTTTTCCATCCCGAAGATCAAAGGCGGCTATTGGGTACGTCTCTTTGCGGACTCGGCTTCACCAATCATTCTCAATGATCCGTCCACTTCATCGATGAAAGGATGACCGATGCCTCTACCGGGTTTTGTAGCGTCGTGCCCCTATTGCTATACGGATATCGACCTGCGTAAGGCGTCCTTCCGTTGCTTGGGACGCCCGGCAGCGGGGAAGCAACCGTGTATCAAAGTAGTCGATAGCGCACGAGAACGGTATTTCGGTGACCTGAACGAATACTATCCGGCCTTCACTCCTTTGACTCCGTCGATGCTTCGGGAGGTGCGGAGAGCAGAATGTCCGAAGTGTTTCGGGCCGACGGGTGTGCGTTTGTGCCCCCAATGCCATTCGCGGCTGCCCGACGGTTTCTCGAGTGATTCTCCGCTGTTTGGTCTGGTGGGCGCGCGTTCCTCGGGTAAAACCGTGATGCTGGCGGTTCTCATGCGTGAGCTGGCAACCAACGGGCCGATCGGCCGACGTTTCAAGCACGTTATCACGGTCTATGGTGCTGGTGAAGAAAACGGTCAGGCAGCAAAGCTCAAGAACCTTCTCGACCAGATGGAATCCACATCCGGTCAGCTTCCTCCACAGACCCAGCAAGCAGCCGGAGAAAAGACAACACCAGTGGTGTTTGAATGGAAGATTCCGCGCGACGGGATCGCGAAGGCCGCACTTGGTGACTACAAGTCGACGGTATTTTCGTTCTACGACACTGCGGGTGAGGATCTCGCCGTCGACGAGCGCGCTTTGAGTATGACGTACCTGCTGGCGACCGATGGGATTATTCTGCTCCTCGATCCCTTTAGCTTTCCGGGGAATGCGGGCCGCAGCAAAGCCTTAGATGATCAGCGGGTTGAGACTTCGCCGGAGAATGTTCTGCACGCCATCACGGAAGTCCTTCGGCAAAACGAGCGAGTCAAGCGCAATCGGAAGATTAAGCAGCCGGTTGCTGTCGTCATCTCTAAGATCGATGCTTTCTGGGAGGAAGTGCCCCAGAACAATCCGATACGGCATCCTTCGTCCAAGCTTCCCTATTTTGATGAGGAGGAGGCGAAATCCATGCATGATCACATTGCTTCCCTGGTTTCTCATTGGGGTGGGGATGGCCTGCTCACGATGCTCGATACGAACTACGCGAACTACAGGTTCTTCGGCTTATCTGCCTTGGGATCTGAACCGAATTACTCGACTCAGCGTATTGACGAGCGTGGCATCATCCCCCACAGGGTGGGTGAACCGCTGCTGTGGCTTATGGCTGAACGTGGGTTTATCCCACGCCAGGGGTGACGTGATGTTTGATGTAGCGATTTACACGGACACTCGGGCAAATGAGGCTGTCGATGGCATTGACGGATTCAACTTTCAGGCCCTTTCCGAGGGAATGACAGCACAGGACCGTCAGGTTATCCGTGACTACATGCTTCACCGCGTGGTTGTCGGCTGGAACGTCGATCACGATCCGCTGGAGCACCCGGCCTCCTTTGCTTACCGCGCGCACGCGGGGCGTTACTACCTCTCGCGGGGTATTTCGACGGGTGTCACCAACAATGGGAGACCCGGTAACCTTCTGACTCAAGCGATCGCGACGTCTGATCCAGACGACTTTGGAATGATGCGCCCTGCGCAGTTTCTTGGCGCGCGAAACTGGTCTCTTGAAAAGGCGCCGAGCCAGACACTAACTCAGTGGGCAGCGCCGCTCGAAGTAACGCGGGACTTTGAAGCCGACGCACTGCGTGACATGGTCAAGAATGATGCCTGGGCAGTCGCTCACTTCGCGGAATTTCTCACGATGGTCGAGCAAGTGACCGATGAGACTTCCAAGCGTCTGGTGATCGTCACCGCTGACGAGGCCCTCGCACGCAAGTGGATCGCACTCGGTACCCTTTTCATCGAGAGGGAACGTTCTCTCTCGCTCAGCATCCGGGGCCTCGTGCAGGATCCGATGATCACAAAGGCCGACATTGTGGCCGCCAGTCCCGCATTTGGCCCACAGCCGGATCCGAGTGTACCCCGGGCCGGGGTCAACGTGATTGATCTCGATCGTCGCCTTATTGCCCCACTGGAGGCGAGTGAGTCTGCGCTTACACAAGCGGACTGGTTCTTGCATGAAGATTCCGCCACTGCGCTTGCCGCGATTGATGTCGCGCGGTGCTGGGAGGGCTTTCTTGGGCGTGACCTGGCTACGCGTGCTGCTGCACTGGCGTCTTTCCCCCAGAACGTTGGGGATCATCGAAACTGGCTTGTCGCTATGCAAGCGCTACGAGGCCTAGCCATTACCAGGCAAGACGACGATCTTATGTTCTATGGGGATGATCTGCTGGATCTAGCCGTGACGTGTGCCGTGGAAACGCCCGAAGATGCGAAGTTGGCTGGGGAAACTATCGCTGCGCTTATGAGCACAGAGAGCCAGGACCTGGCTGCTGGTGTTCTCATGTCGGTGCTTGAGTCTGTGAGCGGAATTCCCCGTGCATCCGAGGCACTCCTACTGGCTCTGTCAAGCGCTCGTCCGCATGGACGTCTCACTTGGAAAGACGAGGGTGCCAGAGCGCAGGCCTCGATCCTTCTCTCGCAGGTGGCGGAGACCTCGGAAGATGTTCTCCTGCCTGCAACTCTGACAGTCGCTCGCGCTTGTGACGTACCTATCGCGGATGTGAGCCGAGCAGAAATCGTAGCGCGCGTTGCTCGGCTGTGGGCATCCAGCCCGGATTTGACCGAGCAAAGCGCGAGCTGGGAACACAGAGAGGAGATTGTTGAAGAACTCGCTCGCGTTCTCGTTCGCCGTTGGTGTTCGGGTGGCCAGGACGATCTCCGTACGCTCATGCAAGGAACGTGGACATGGCTGACGAGGAATTCCGCTTTGACACCAGCGATGCGGGTATGCGTCGAGCAATGGAACAGCGCTGTGATTGTTGCCAGGCTGCCCATCGGTGCACGCGCTGCTCAGCTGCGCACCATGGGACAGATCCCACCTGACAGCTGGCGGCTCGTGTGGTCTCAAGCGAAGCTGCCCGCCAATTACGAACTCTTCATGATGTGGGCGCAGACTCAGCGCGAAATCACGGACGAAGCAGGGGAATGGTTATTTGACCAGATCGCAGCTGCCCTGAAAACAGGCGAGCCAGCGGTGAGCCTTCGGGAACTTCTTGTGAGCTTGCATGAGTCGGGGATTGTCGTGCGTTATCGGAGGCTGAGTGAATACGCCGCGCAGGTGCATACTGTGGCGCAGTATTGCTGCGCAGCCCTCGGCTCGTCAACGAATCCGAATCCCTATCTGCCGACGGTGATCGCCTACGTTCCCACGATGTCGCCTCTCATGTTGGACTTCCTGGGTGCGATTATTCTGAGGTGCCCCGATACAGGTGGAGTCGCACATCTAGTTGGCGCTTATGAAGAATGGGCGCGTGAATCCGTCTATTACTTCCTGAACACCAGGGAGAACACCGTGTGTGGGATGGCAGAAACTATTTCGTTGGCGGTTGGTGCTATACAGGGCAGACTTAATGCTCCTGCCGTGGGTGCGGAGGACTTCCTGCTTGAAGTATGCGATGACCGTGTGCGCAGAGGCTTGGTGTATCAGGCTGCCACAGAGCAACTGGTGGATCGACGGGTCCTCGCAGCTTTCGAAGACTTCGCGAGAGATGCGAAAAAAGGACGTTTCAAGCGGAAGCTGTCGCGCGTAGCCATCGGATTTCTCAATCGGAAAGGACGGGATAACTAATGGATGACGGGTGTCTGGAAATCGTTTTCATTTTCTTTGCCGTAATCGTTGGTATTGGCTTGGCGATATGGATCGTCATCGCTACATTCTTGCGAATCTTGGCTTGGCTTGTCTTCTACTGGTGTTGCGCCTTCCTCATTGCTGCTATTGTCGGCTTGATTGTGGGCCTTTTTGTTCCCCTGCGTGTGCTGAGCGGGCACTCACGGACACAACCGGATATTGCGACACCCGACGAAGTTGCGGCGGAGCGTGTTATCAAGCATGCGCCGCGAGGGTTTACCAAGCACTTTGGGTGGGATAAAGCATGGCCTGAGTACAACCCCTATCAGGCACAGCGAGACGTCGTTGCCGTGGCCGCTGAGTTGCGAGTTCTTGCGTCGTGGCTGTGGCTCAAGGCTGGTGGCTCCGTGTGGAATCGAGCTTCGCGAGGCAAGGATGCCGACCAGAAGGGGAACCTCTCGGATGCAGCGATTGGTGCTCTTTCACGGCTCGCATGGGTAGCGGGGGTCCTCGTTCCATTCGTAGGTTTCGTTCTCGCGTTGTATACGTCTTTCATTGTGTGGCTACTCGTCATGCTGGTCATCGGTGGCGCAGTTTATTTGTGCCAGCAGCTGTTGACTCTGGGATACCGTTTGTGGGACCGCGGCATGATGTTCCGTGTCCGAGCAAAGGTGAAGTGTCCCCACTGCTATGAAACCAATCCGCGGCCTAGCTATCACTGCCCTAATTCGGATTGCTCGATCATCCACCGCGACGTGTCGCCGGGGCCGCTCGGTGTTGTCAAACGTCGTTGTGCTTGTGGGACAAGCTTCCGGACAACGATTAGTGCGGCTTCGAAGGTCCTCGTTGCGCTGTGTCCAAGCTGTGGAGAGCCACTTGTGAAAGGTAGCGGTGCGCGTCGGACTGTGCAACTCCCAGCATTCGGATCAGTCGGAGCCGGGAAGACTCGATTTTTTGCGGCGGCTCTTACTGCAGTAGGCCGTCAGCTTGATTCGGTTCACGGTTCACTTGAGGGACTCAACACCGAGGCGGAGGGTTTCCTTCGGGCCTCTGAACGGGCTATCGACTCAGGAACCGCCACCGAGAAGACGATCCACACAATGCGCCCCGAAGGACGTCCGCTCAAGTTGACGGATGCCTCGGGTAAGGTGCTTGAGCTGCAGGTTATGGACGCCGCAGGTGAGAGCTTCACAAGCCTCCAGGCCACTGAAGAACTCACTTATGTGAACGCTGCGATGACGATGGTATTTGTTCTTGACCCTCTTGCCCTGCCGCGCGTGCAGGTGGACATGCGAGCTGCGCGTGACCTGCCGGATATTCTGGTTGCATCCGGGGATCAAGAAGCGGCATACGCCTCAGTGGTCGACAGGATCCGATCAGAGGCTGTTGATCTCACGAAGCGGCATCTGGCGGTAGTCCTGACGAAAACGGAAGTACTCCAGAAGCTTCCGTCGGGAATGTCATTGGATCCTGAGAACTCGGACGGAATTCGTGATTGGCTCATTGACGTTGAGCAAGACGGACTCGTTCGGCGGATTGAAAGTGATTTCAGGGATGTTCGTTACTTTGCGATTGACTCGTTGGTATTGCGAGAACCACATGATCCTCTCAACCCCATGCGGGTCATTGACTGGGTGTTGAGTTCTCAGAAGGTCCCGATTACGCTAGTCCCACCTGTGGAAGAAGAGGCTAGCGTTACTTCCTCGGATAGGGAGAAAGCGAGCGCATCATGAAAAATGGGATTCCGATGTTGTATTGGATCTTTCGCTGGTCCTGGAGCCTCGTGCACCTCATTATCTTGGGTGTTTTCGCCTACCTCGTCCTCGATTGGGCGCTCACGGATAACCATGCCATAGATGCTCTGACAGATTGGCTGAACTGGAGTGAATCGCTTCGAGAGTATCTGAGTGGTTTGGTGCGGTATCCGTGGGAGTGACGATGAATGCTGATATCTGTCCTGATTGTGGTGGGAAACGAACGGTTAGGAAGGGAGTTTGTTTCAGGTGTGGTTATCGCCAACCGCGTGAAGCCACAACCGTGCGACCTGCTCGTCCTCTTCCGCCTCCCGCTACCTCTTCGCCCCCAGCCCCACATTGGTCTTCGGCCCCCCAACAGTCGCCGGTCGTTCCTACGACGCCCATACCGGCATCGCGCACTGGATCTACGGTCTCAAAGAAATCGCAGGTGGAGGGGCATGTGGTTGGCCGGGTCACGACTATGGGTATGCAAAGGACGGAGCTTGTTGTCCTCAAATGGGGTGACCTTCTGACGCGCACATTTGTTCGACTTGCGGTCGTTGTCGGTGCTGTCGTGTTTGTGAAGGCGTATCTTCCCTTTGTGATTGTGGTAGGTTTAGCGATCCTGTTCTTTGCGTCCGTTCGCTCGTTTCTCCCTGTTTTTTTGATGCCGATGCTCTCTGGGCGTGGAAGGGAAAGGCAACGTCAGGAACGGGAAATTGAAGTTTTGATTCAACCGTTTACCATTACTGTATCTGATGGAAAAGAGAAAGAAGTGATACTCCGCGGTGAGCTTCGTGGCGGAAGCCCACATTTGGGGGATTGCGTCGAGGTTTCAGGTAAGGAGATGCGAGATGGAACTATTCGTGCGCGCTCCGTGTACAACACGTCGACAGGTGCACGGATTACGATGAGAGAGCATCCGGCCATTGTGCGCTCGCGCGTGAAAGTCGTTGGGAGTCTCCTGGGAATCGCCATCCTTGGGTATGTGCTCGTTGTTTCGCTTCAATTTCTTTCTCAATTGGTGTGAGGAGACGTCGCGATGTCGGAACTTGATAACACATCGAACATGATGGAACAAGGGTGGCAAGAGGGGAACGAAATGCTGGATGAAGTAGGTGAGTGTTCGACCACTGAAGGTGCTACTGCACTTCATGGTGCGGAGGATCCGCGTACTTTTCGGCTGGAACGTTCGGAAGAGTATATCGAACCAATGAGTCGCGTTCGTGAAGTGGATCCTTTCCAAGATCCGAGTGCGACTGTTGAGCGTATCAATCCCCTCTACGATCCTGAGTGCGGTGACGATCCGTATACCGTGAACTGTGCGGACTGTGCGCGGTGCTTCGAAGCGACGTGGCGTGGGCTGGAACAAGAGGCAGCGGGGCGTGCTGTTCAGCTCGATGAGCAAGGTGGATTAGAGGTCGCGGGGGAAGCCTCGGAGCAGACCGAGGAATGGGCTCATGAGGAGTTTGAATTGGTTCGTGCCCCTGAGTTAAGGAGTGCTCTTGAAGCGGGAGGACATGGCTCCAGTGCCATCGTGCATTCCACGTGGGAGGGGACGATGCCAGGCGGTCATGCGTACAACGTCGTCAACTATGAGGGACAAATCATTACTGTCGACTCTCAAGAAGGCAAAGTCTTCGAATACTCGGACCGGGAGATCTATGCGGATCTTGAGACAATGCCAAGAGTATCGCATCGTGCGATAGTGTGGGACTCGAAGGGAAGGAGAATCCTATGAGTAGGATTACTGAGAATGAGGCGCGTGCACTTTTGGCGAGCACTGGTAGCCAAGCTGCTTCTCCGGAACGATACTCTGCGATACGGTGTGCCGGAGGATGGGCATTTGCTTGGGCAGATACGTCGCGACCGATCCCGATGGGTGTTCGAGGAATCGTGGTCACTGACGAAGGGCGTATCGGTCGGGCCAGGATAGGAGAGACTGCGGAGCAGGCCCTTCGGCGGTTAAAGGGATAGCTTTCATGGCATACCCGAGGTTAGCAAGCGTTATAGGGGACCCTGCGGAAGCGAGTTCTCCCGACGAGCGCGCTCAGAATATCCTCGACAGCCTAAAGTATGGGTTCAATCAAGGATTTGAGTGTGGCACCCCTTCTGTGGTGGCGAAGCACTGGGGAAAGGTGCAGATCCTTGAACGGTGGTCACCGGAGGACGGTGCGCCACCCTTCGAGCGCCTGACATCGGCCCTCGCTGGTATAATGACATTCACAGAGCTAGCGCTGGTCGGCATCGACGGTGAGCTGGGGCTGCTGCTCGGTTTCGAGGGTGCTGACGAGTTAGAACGCGCCCGTTTGCTGCTTGCTCCTGGAATTCGTATCGTCCCATCATCCCCTCCCACAGTTGCATTCCAACATGCGGTTGGAGTTACTCACAGACCGCAAGGGGAGGTTTTGGATTCCTCCGAGCAAGCGCTAGGGGATACCCTTATTGATCGCCTCGATGGGATCGAAGGTCGCTGGACATTGTTCATACGATGTGAGAGCGTGTCAATGCTCGATGTGCTCAATACGAGATATCGACTAGATGCTCTGGCGACGGAGGCTTCATCGTATGTCGAGATGACCAGCCAGGTGAGCGAAACGATGACGACTCGCGCGGTTTCCCATCGTTGGACACGCGTTCAGGACTGGACCGGGGTCATCGCAAGACTTATTTCACAGGGTATGGGTGTGGGTCTGTGGACTGTGGATACATGGGCGTCCTCTGACGACGACATTACAGCACGTCTTGTTGCGGGTGCCTTGCACACTGCAATTCCCAGTGATCAGGGGCGGTGCTATGAGACCTTGTCGTTCGATGACACCAAGCCGGGTGCTCCCCCTCCCACATCTGTGTTGACGAGTAGGGATATCGGTTGGCTCCTTGCGCCTCCCCGCTCGGGAAAACCTGGTCTCGCGGTGCGACCCGCACCTCCTGCGGGGCGACGTCCCTGCACGTCGGGTGCGCGTGTTTCAATCGGGACATATGAGGGGACAAATGTTGCGGCTTCTATCGGTGTGAGTGATTTTGAGGGGCACGCGTTTGTTACTGGAACAACGGGTTCGGGTAAATCCACGACTGTACATAAGCTTCTTGCAGACATGTGGAATCAGCACCGTATCCCCTTCCTGGTTCTTGACCCGGTTAAAGATGACTACTCAGAAGTGTCTGCACATTTTTCGGGAGGACTCCAGGTGGTGCGGGGTGCGGATCTCCATCTCAATTTGCTCGAGGCCTGGCCGGGTGAGAATAGCCGAGACCACATTGCCCGAGTCGCCAGTGCATTTCGTGGGGCGTTCTCAATGCCCTCACCCACGCCCTATGTTGTGACACAGTTGTTTGATCGCGTAGCAATGTTGCCATCTGAAGGGGCCGGTATGTCCCTGTTCGATGTTCGTGACATGGTGCCATCGCTCATTTCCTCTCTTGGGTACGCGCCCGAGCAGGAGGCGAATATTCGTGCGGCTCTCATGACCCGTCTGAACCTATTGCTCGCGCCGACGCGAGCTCATAGGTTTTCGTGGACAGATTCCTCAATGGTGGACAGGCTGTTCACTCAGCCTACGGTTGTGACTCTTTCTGATCTAGCCGACGACGAGGAACGTTCGTTCGTCGTGCTACTTCTTACTTTGGCGACGTGGGCGCGTGCGCGAAATCGGACGGTCACACGCGCAGTGGAACACCTCTTGGTCTTGGAGGAAGCACACCGGATACTTCCGGAGGTTAACGAGCACATTGCTGATCAAGAATCGGGATCCGCGAGACAGGTCTCGGCAGCGATGTTGTCGGCAATGATGGCTGAGGTCCGTAGCTACGGTGAACAAATCATCGTCATTGACCAGAGTCCCTCGCGTGTGTCATCGGATGTCTCACGAAATACGAATCTCAAAATTGTGCATCGAATCGTCCACCCTGAAGACCAGAAGCAGGTCGCGGGCGTACTCGGTCTTTCGCAGGACAATTCTCCCCTACTAGGTTTGCTTGAGCGTGGAGAGGCGATTTGTACGACGCGAACGGAGCCGAGTGCACAGACGATCTCGGTTTCTGCTCTACCTCGGCGCCCATTCGGTGTGAATGCGTGGACGCCTTCTCCGCCACCCACATTGTGGCCGTGTGGTTGTTCTCGGGCTGAAACTCACTTCCGAGCTTGGCGTATGGCGGACTGCGCCGCACCACCTATGAGTTTGTTTTTGGCGGGTGTTTTCTGGGGCGAGGGGGACGGGCGCAAGCTACGTCAATACGTGTACAGAGAACTGATTGCCGTTGCTGATGGTTCTCAGGCCATCACTGACTGCCTTGCGTGGGCTGGCTTGCGTCAATTGACGACAATGCGTCGAATGGCTGGCCCGGCTTCGGGTCCTAATAGTGCCGAATCCCAGCTTGAGGCGATGTATCAGGTGTGGGAGGGGCGTTTGCCGCTTACTATTCACAGTGCCGATCCAATTCTTGCTCGAATGCAGGGACAAGGGACGGCAGGGGGGCAAGAGCGCCCTTCCTGGGAAGAGCAAGCGATCGCGAATGCACTGCTATCGGTGGAACCGCGAAATGGCCTGAAACTTTTGCGTGGAGCGTCGTGGAGATCAGCTCTACCGGATCTGGTTGACTACCTGAAGGGGAGAAAAGCGTTCTTCGAACCTCTCCTCGGTGAAGGGGTGATCCCATTTCTTGCCAACCAAGTTCGTGAAGCTGTGGTCTCATCCAATTTGACACCAGACGTGATGGATTTTTTGCTGGCGAGGGCTGGACTCCTCGCACAGAAAACGAACTGATTCGAGTGATAAGAAAAGAGCAGTGCCTTGGATATTGGAATCGACTTGGGAACTACCTACTCGTGCGTCATGCACCATGGGCGCGATGGGGTGGACGAGTTAATTCGATCGACCGACGGAAAGGAGATTACTCCTTCCGTGGTGTGTTTTGAAGCTGATGGATCCGTGTTGGTGGGAGATGCTGCGAAGAGGCAACTACGTATGGATCCGGATAATGTCGTGGTCGGTATCAAGAGACATATGGGCACGAGCTTTGATCTCGAATTCCATGGAATTCGATATACGCCCGAAGCGATTTCTGGGATCATCCTCAAACGCCTCGTGATGGATGCGCAAGACCATTTTGGTGCGCGATCAACATCGCTGCGGGCAGTGATTACGGTTCCTGCTTATTTCGGAGTGGCTGAGAAGGAGGCAACATATGCCGCAGCCCGTATCGCGGGAATCGACTGCCTGGAGTTGCTGGCCGAACCGGTGGCGGCTGTTTACGCCTATGGGGTGGAGAAAGCGGGAGATGGCGGGTCCCTTGTCTTTGATCTGGGAGGAGGGACTTTTGACGTTGCTGTTGTAGGAATGGCGGACCGTCGTCCGAGGATCTGGGCTGTGGATGGCGAGACTCGGCTCGGTGGTCTTGACTGGGATCAGCGTATGTTCGATCTGTTGTGGGAGCGCCTCGTCACGCAGGGGATTGATGAGGGTGCCGAGTTCGATGAGGACTTTGCGGCTGCCCTGTCAACGGAAGCCGAACTCCTGAAGAGGAACTTGAGTGTTCGTGAGGCTGGGAAGGTACGTATCCGTTACGACGGTCGTATGTATACCGTTTCCGTCACCCGTTCAGCATTCGAAGAAGCTACTTCTGACCTTGTTATTATGTGCATAGAGGCAGCGAAGCGTGTGCTAGCAACGGCGCGTGAGCTTGGTGCGCGTTCTGTCGAACGTGTCTTGCTCGTCGGGGGATCGACAAGGATGCCGATGATCCGCGCGGCGCTGGAAGCTGGTCTTGGACTGCCTGTGATTATCCACGATCCGGATAAGGCTGTGGCCAGGGGTGCAGCTGTCCTAGCAAGTATGGTTGGCGCAAGTAAGGGAGCGGGGCAATATCGTTCGGCGGGCATTTTGGGGCCCAAGACTGTCGCTCCTGTCCTCCCCAAGGCTATCGGCATTAAACTGTATTCCAGTAGCCTCCCGGTACGGCCAGAACCTTATGTGTGCTGTATTATTCCGCAAAACACGCTTCTTCCGGTTGTCAAAAAGCGTGTGACTGTGGCGACTGCACTCTCGAAACAGAGCAAAGCGCGGATTGAACTCTATGAGCAAGCGGGAGTCATCGTATCTGACGAAATAGAAGGAAACAGGCTTCTCTTCGACGGCGAGGTCACTGGAATCGCCTCCGCTCCTGCTGGCAGTCCAATCCATTTGGACGTGAGCGTGTCGATTGAGGGAAGAATTGAGGTGGAAGCCGTGGACGGATCCACAGGGAAGACTCTGCGTGTGGATGCATTTATCCATGGAGTCGTTGATGAAGGTGAACTTGCTGAGCAGACTGACAATGTTTCTGGGTTGATGGTTCTGTGAGAAGTATTCGTCACTATTCAAACCTTGATGACCGGTTGTGAAAGGAAGATATCGCTATGGCAACGTGGACGAAGAAGGACTTCGATGCGGCTGGCGTCACAGAGTATCCTGTGGGTCCAGCATTGGATCAACTTAGGCGCAACTTTGGCGGCTCGGTTGTCCTCGCGCTGGATGTGAGCGGCTCGATGGAGGGAGAGCGGATTGAGAAGGCTGTTCGGGGTTGTCGGCGTTTTATTTGTGAGGCAGTTGAGGCTAACTATTCTGTTGGGCTGATTCTGTGGGACCATGGAATCAGCGGCTCTGTGCCAGTAGATTATGATCCTAGTGCCGCATACTGTCTGCTAGCCCAGGCAGCTATCGCGGGGGGAACCAACATTGTCCCCTGCCTTGAGCTGGCGCACAGAATGCTGCTGGACGCACGTGCATCTGACATGGTTCTTGCTGTTTTCGGTGACGGTGACCTAGGGGACCCTTTCGAAGCGAGTCGTGTGGCTGCCAAACTGACAGCAGACGGTATCCGTATCCTCACGTGCGGCCTCGGCCAGTCGAGCGCCGAAAGTCTGGCCATCATATCGACCGAGACATCGACTACACGTGTCGCGGAGACCAGCACTATCGCGGATTCGATCGCTGACATGGCGCGCGGTCTGCGTTTCCTTTCGCGATTATGAGAGGAATACGGAGCGAGGCAGACGTCGACTATCTGTTAAGGGGAGCAAAGTGCTGACGCCACGAGGTGACGGGGCTGTTGTAATCGAGGGGAGTATCAGGCCGCCCACGCGTCGCGCGGGCGGCCCCAGCCGTCACAACTCACGAGGCGAAGCGGCTCCTGTATTTGTCCCACAGGTCGCGCAGCTTCTTGCCGTCGGACTCGCGCACGAAGACGTCGAGGGCGGCGGCAGAGCTGTTGCCGGTCAACTCCTTGATGGCCGCGGAAGGAGAGGCAACGTCCGTGCCGTCGGGCAGGATGATGGTGCCTTCGGCTGAGATGGTCACGACGTAGACGTTGCCGAGGTTGCGGCGTCGCCACACGAAAGTGTCACCGGGGGAGATGATGCCGGTTGCGACGACGTCGGCCAGGCGCACTTGGCGGCCGCGCGCGGCGGAACGCTTGTCGACGGCGGCCTCCAGCTCGGAGCTGGACAAGACAGACAGATCCACGCCATCGGAATCGCGGCGAATGTCCCAATAGTCCAGGATGCTGCGCGTCAGGTAGGTCTGACGCAGCTCGAGGGCGGCGTTGCTGATCTCGCCTCTGTCGGAGGGGAGTGTACCGACGATGAGCGCGCCGACTGTCGGTGCTTCGTGGAGTGCACGCGACACGGTGTCCCAGTCGGGTGCCTGGTTAACGGTGCGTGATTTGATTGTCGTCAGAACCAGGCCTCCCAGACGCCTGTTCCAAATACGAGGATCCACGTCGGCTGCGACGCCGCGGATCGCGGTGGTGGGCAGCCCCGCCAGGACTCCCAGGCTGCGTGGCAGACGAGCCGGGAATCCACCCTGGTCGGCGACCATCGCGTGGTAGAGCAACACCTTGCGGAGAGAGGACTGAGGCAGGGCGCTCGACAGCGTCTTGGCCGCCCGGTGGCGAGTATCGTCGGAGACCGCGCAGGCGGCAGTGATGGACTCGCCGTCCTCGACGGCGGCGATGAACTTGGCGATGATCGACTCTCGGGAACTCGGGACCAAGCGCGCGGCGACTGCCGTGCCGTACAGGCGCTCAAGCGAGGACATGAGAGAGGCGACCTCCTCGTCACTGCGCTCCACGCTCAAGATCGCCATGGCCGCCGGCTTCCAGTCGGATGCCTCGTACAGGCGCAGCAGCTGTAGGGATGTGGCGGCTGGGTGCCCGGCGAGGGACTCCAGCGTCGCCAGAGAGTACGCGCGAGCGTTGGGAACCACGACCTCGTCGATGAACTCCTCGCCGCTCTTGGACGCGAGGAAGGGGGTGAGGACCTGCTCGCCGAACGCGTCGATGAGGGCGCGCTTGGCGGGCGAGCGCAGGGCGAGGGTGAGCAGGTGCCCGAAGAAGGCGTCCGGGTTCTCCGTGCCCAGCGAGTCGATGCTCTGCTCCCACAGGGCCGCGTAGCGCGCCCGGGCGTCGGATTCGACGTGGGCGAGGACGCGCGCCTTGAAGATGTCGGCGGCCGACAGGGGGACGCCGCGCGTGTTGAGCACCGCGAAAATGCGGTGCGCGGCCTGGTAGGAGTCGGTCGACACCTCGATGAGGGAGACCTGCAGCATGAGGTACTGGACGAAACTCTGGATCTCGTCCGGTGCCAGCACATCCGGGTCGCTCAGCACGTCGAGCATCGCCCGCGCGTTGTCGTTGATGCGGCGCACCGAGGCCGGGGTCAGCGCACTCGCGTCGACGTCAAGTAGAGAATCGATATTGTCGCCGACGATGAACGTGTCGAAGAACTCGCGGTCACATTCGCGCACGAGCAGGCGCGGCCGCTCGTCCAAGCCCTTGAAGGTCGACTCAGCGATGCTCAGGCGTTTACTGAGGTCGCCGTGCAGTCCGGAACCGACACCCGCCAGGTGACGCAGGAGCGCCAAGAGGATGCACAGCGTCGTCATGCGCTGCTGCCCGTCGATGATATCCACGTCGTCGCCGCTGGGGTGCTGCACGAGCACAGCCGAACCCAGGAAGTAGTCGCCGTCGTTCGTGCGCCACGCGCCCAGCAGGTCATTGACCAGGGCGATTGCCTGCGGCTCCTCCCACACGTAGGGGCGCTGGAAGTCGGGGATCTGGTACTGCCTGTCTCCGGTCAGCAGGGCGTCGATGGACTTCTGTGTCGTCGTGAGGGTCATGGAGGCCTACATCCTCGTCGGGGGACTTTACTCTACTCGGAAGTATAACGATGTTTATTTGGTATGTGTCTAAGCGGGACGAGGCCTGGGCACCCCTCGCTCCTCCGCGCGCCCTGTGTGTGGCAGGGTGGGGATAGCATGGTGCGTACGTAGTGGGAGCCTCTCGCGCGGTGGCAGTGGAACGGAACGGGGATGCGTCGATGGAGACGATAAGAAAGACGGATAGCCGTCGCGGGCGGATCGCCTACGAGGTTGCGGGCCTCGCATGGCTCGCCGAGGCCTCGGACCCCGGGGCGGCGGTCGTGCCCGTGCTCGATTACGGGGCGACGTGGCTGGAGGAACCTCGCGTGGTCTCGGTATCACCATCGGCGAAGGATGCCGAAGCATTCGGCCGCGCCCTTGCCCACACGCACGCTGCCGGTGCCACGCACTTGGGTGCCGCCCCCGACGGGTACGCGGGTGACGGCTGGATGGGGGAGGCTCACCTCTCCCTCCCTGAACGCCCGAGCGCTCGCGGCGAAGCGGGCGGCGCGAACCGCGCGGATTCTGCCGAGGCCACCCCGGCCTCGTCCCCTCGCGAGTCGTGGGGAGCGTTCTATGCGCGTGAGCGAATCGCGCCGTACCTGGACACGCGCGTCTTCACCGCCTCCGAGCGGCACCTCATCGAGCGGCTGTGCGAGCTCCTCGACTCCGGCGACCTCGACCACGGCCAGCCGCGCTTGGTCGCGGACGCGATCGCTCGGCGCGAGGACGTCGGTGCCGCGCGCACCCACGGCGACCTGTGGAACGGCAACGTCATGTGGACGCCCGGCGGAGCCGTCCTCATCGACCCCGCCGCGCAGGGCGGGCACGCCGAGGAGGACCTCGCTGCCCTCGCCGTCTTCGGCTGCCCGCACTATGAGCGCATCCTCGCCGCCTACGACGAGGCCTCGCCCCTGGAGGACGGCTGGTGCGAGCGCATCGCCCTGCACCAGGCGCACATCATCATGATCCACTGCGCCGTCTTCGGGCGCACCTACGTGCCCGACGCGGTGGCAATCGCCCGGCGGTACGCCTAAACCACGAGGCCGGGGCCAGGCCGCGTCGCGCGACTCAGCCCCGGCCTCGTCCCCTGAGAGCCTCCCGAGGGGAGGGGCCTACAGGCGCGGGATGTTGCGCATGTTGGAGGTCGCCATCGAGAAGGCTTCGGCGATGCCACGGTTGAGGACGATCTTGCTCATTGCGGTCGCAAAACCGACGACCTGGCCGCCCGTGATGGCCGGCGGGAGGGAGAGGGCGTTCGGGTCCGTGATGACCTCGACGAGGGCCGGGCCGGGCGCTGCGAAGGCCTCGCGGTACGCGGCCTCCAGGCGAGACGCATCCTCGACACGCTCCGCGTGGAAGCCAATTGCGCGAGCGATCTCCGCGTAATTCGTATCCGGGACATCCGTCTGGAAGTCCGGGAGGCCGTTGACCAGCATCTCCAGCTTCACCATGCCCAGCGTCGAGTTGTTGAAGACGACCACCTTGACGGGCAGGTTGTACATCGTCGCGGTGATCAGCTCGCCGAGCAGCATCGACAGGCCACCGTCACCCGATACCGACACGACTTGGCGATCCGGGTAGGCGACCTGGGCACCCAGGGCCATCGGCAGGGCGTTCGCCATCGAGCCGTGCAGGAGCGAACCGATGATGCGGCGCGTGCCGAGCGGATCGATGTAGCGGGCGGTCCACACGTTGCACATGCCCGTATCCGCCGTAACAATCGCGTCCTTCGCAGCCGTCTCGTTGAGCAGATGCGCGGCGTACTCGGGGTGGATCGGACGCATCTTCTCCACGTTGCGCGTGTAGGCGCCCACGGGAGCGTGCATGATCTCCGAGTGCTTCTTGATCTTGGCTTTCAGGAAAGAATCGGAGCGACCTGCGCGCAGGTGGGGGAGGAGCGCCTCAATGAAGGGCTTGACCTGAGCGTGAATCGCGAGGCCAACGTCCGTGCGGCGACCCAGCTTCTCCGCGTGCGTGTCCACCTGAATGGTCGGGGTATCGGGCAGGAACTGGTCGTAGGGGAAGTCGGTGCCCAGCAGAACCAACACATCGGCGTCGTTCATGCCCTCCGCGGCCGCACCGTAGCCCAGCAGGCCCGTCATGCCCACGTCGAAGGGGTTGTCGTACTGGATGAAGTGCTTGCCGCGCAGAGAGTGGCCGATCGGGGCCTTGAGCGCGTCGGCCAGGGCGATAACCTCGTCGTGGGCGCCCTCGACGCCCGCGCCGGCGAAGATCGCGACCTTGTCCGCCTTATTCAGGAGGGCTGCGGCCTCGTCGATATCCGCCGGGTTCGGGGCCAGCGTCGCCGGGCGCGCGGGCGCATAGGTGGGAACGTGCTCGACGGCCTTGAGGTCGGAGACGTCACCGGGCAGAGTGATGATCGACACGCCGCCCAGACCGACCGCGTGGCGGATCGCCGAGTTCACGGTGCGCGGCGACTGTGCCGCGGAGGAGATCAGCTCGTTGTAAACCGAGCACTCCTCGAAGATACGGTCCGGGTGCGTTTCCTGGAAATAGGTGGAGCCGATCTGGACGCTCGGGATGTGCGAGGCAATGGCCAGGACAGGCGCGCCCGTGCGGTTCGCGTCGTACAGACCGTTGATGAGGTGCAGGTTGCCCGGGCCGCATGAACCCGCGCACACGGCGAGTTTGCCAGTCAGCTGAGCCTCGGCCGAAGCAGCGAACGCCGCCGCCTCCTCGTGGCGGACGTGAATCCAGTCGATGCCGCCCTTCTTCGAGCCGCCGGTCTTGCGCACGGCGTCGACGATGGGGTTGAGCGAATCGCCGACAATGCCGTAGATCCGATGGACTCCCGCGTCGACGAGCTGGGCCACGATCTGTTCCGCGACGTTCATGCCATCTCCTTAAAATTATTGGCTGTGACCTTGTCAAATCACCATAGGCATGACTAAGGTCCTATGTCGCTGTGGCGTGACCGACGGATCAGGGAGGGTGTCGGTGGAAGAGCGGCGTCTTCCTCCGCTAAGATGGCCACGCCCCAATAGCTCAGTCGGTCAGAGCAGCGGACTCATAATCCGTGGGTCGTCGGTTCAAGCCCGACTTGGGGCACCGTTAGCCACAACTGGGAGCCGCACCCGCCGCACCTGACGGGCAAGTCGGCCACGGCCTCGTCGATGGCGCTGGCCTCGGATTGTGCCTTGCGGTTTTGTTGATCCCCGTATGGTGGATTGTGAGGTCGTTGAGCGGAGGACCGTATGAGCGACGAAATTCCCGATGGTTTCTATGACTTTGACGAGGTGGTGCGCGAAGCGCGCGCCACATACACGCCCGAGGAACTGGCGCGGGAGCGCGAGTTGGAGGAGCGCGCTGAGGAACAGCTTGAACGTGCTGAACTCGTCTACGCGATGCGCGCGGGCGCCCCTAGCAGCGTTGTTCATAAACCGTGAAACGATTGTCCAGCCTGTCTCGCGTGGTGGCGGCGCCTGTAGTCCGTCGTTAACATAGTGACCCGCGACCAATTGCAAGCGTAGTGATCGGTCGTCAGTCGCCCTGATGTCGGTCGTCGGTTCACGCCCGACTTGGGGCACCGCCAGCCACAACTGGGAGCCGCACCCGCCGCGCCTGACGGGCAAGCCGACCACGGCCTCGTCGTCGTGAATCCCTGCACATAACACACTCAGCCTTGACTCGCGATGGGAGTCACGGTAGGCTGAGTATTTGCGCCTTATCATGCCCGAGGTGACCCGTATCCAGCCGTCGTAACAGGCGCTTGACGGACCAGGACGCGTCAGATAATGGGTGATAAGGAAGCGTGCGCACCGTAACAGCAGGGAAGGACCCCCTTTGGCTGCCAACAGCACCGCCAAACAGCCCAGCCACCGCATTTCGTTCGCGAAGCTCCGTGAACCCCTCCAGGCCCCTAATCTGCTGGGCCTGCAGGTCGAGAGCTTCGACTGGCTGCTGGGCAACGACGCGTGGAAGGCCCGCGTCGAAGCCGCACAGGCATCCGGCCGAGGTGACGTCCCCGACGTCTCCGGCCTCGAAGAAATCTTCCACGAGATTTCCCCCATCGAGGACGTCGCAGGCACCATGAGCCTGTCGTTCCACGACCACCGCCTCGAATCCCCCAAGTACTCCATGGAGGAAGCCAAGGCGAAGGACTACACGTACTCGGCACCCATGTACGTGACCGCCGAGTTCATGAACTACGAGACCGGCGAAATCAAGTCTCAGACCGTGTTCATGGGCGACTTCCCGCTCATGACCCCCCGCGGTACCTTTATCATTAACGGCACCGAGCGTGTCGTCGTCTCTCAGCTCGTGCGTTCCCCCGGCGTGTACTTCGAGAAGCTCTCGGACCGCTCGACCGACAAGGAAACCTTCGGCGCGAAGATCATCCCCTCGCGCGGCGCATGGCTCGAGTTCGAGATCGACAAGCGCGACGCCGTCGGCGTGCGTATCGACCGCAAGCGTAAGCAGTCGGTCACCCACTTCCTCAAGGCCGTCGGCATGACCGAATCCGAGATTCGCGACACCTTCGCCGCCTACCCGGTCCTCCTCGAAACCCTCGAAAAGGACACGGTCGCCACGCAGGAAGAGGCCCTGCTCGACATCTACCGCAAGCTGCGCCCCGGCGAGCCCGCGAACGTCGACGCCGCCCAGACGCTGCTCAACAACTTCTACTTCGACTCTCGTCGCTACGACCTGGCAAAGGTCGGTCGCTACAAGATCAACAAGAAGCTGGCCATCGAAGCCGACCCCAAGGCATCGACCCTGTCCCTCGAGGACATCGTCGCCACCGTCAAGTACCTGCTCGCCCTCCACCAGGGCGACAAGACCTTCGCCGGCACCCGAAATGGCGAACCCGTCGAGGTCCGCGTCGAGGTCGACGACATCGACAACTTCGCGAACCGTCGCATCCGCGCCGTCGGCGAACTCATCCAGGGCCAGGTCCGCACCGGCCTCGCCCGCATGGAACGCACCGTGCGCGAGCGCATGACCACCCAGGAGACGGACTCGATCACGCCCCAGACGCTGATCAACATCCGCCCCGTCGTGGCCGCGATCAAGGAGTTCTTCGGAACCTCCCAGCTCTCGCAGTTCATGGACCAGAATAACCCGCTCGCCGGCCTGACCCACAAGCGCCGCCTGTCGGCCCTGGGCCCCGGCGGCCTGTCCCGCGACCGCGCGGGCATGGAAGTTCGAGACGTCCACCCCTCGCACTACGGCCGCATGTGCCCGATCGAGTCCCCTGAAGGCCCGAACATCGGCCTCATCGGCTCGCTCGCAACCTTCGCGCGCATCAACCCCTTCGGCTTCATCGAGACGCCCTACCGCGTCGTCGAAAACGGCCGCGTCACCGACGAAATCCGCTACCTCACCGCGGACGACGAGAAGGGGCACTTCATCGCCCAGGCCTCGTCGCCCCTCGAGGCCGACGGATCCTTCGCCGAGCACGACGTCCTGTGCCGTGTCGCCGGCGAAGACCCGACCCTCATCGCCCGCGATCGCGTCGACTACATGGACGTCTCCGCCCGCCAGATGGTGTCCGTTGCCGCGGCCTTCATTCCGTTCCTCGAGCACGACGACGCGAACCGAGCCCTCATGGGCGCGAACATGCAGCGTCAGGCCGTGCCGCTGCTCACCACGGAAGCCCCGCTGGTCGGCACCGGCATGGAGCTGCGCGCCGCGCACGACTCCGGCGAAATGATCCTCGCTGCCCACTCCGGCGTCGTCTCCGAGGTCTCTGCGGACCTGATCGTCGTCTCCACGGACGAGGGCGGCCGCGACTCCTACCGCCTCGAGAAGTTCGAGCGCTCCAACCCCGGTAACTGCACCAACCAGCGCGTTATCGTGGACGAGGGCGACCGCGTCGAGGCCGGCGACGTCCTGGCCGACGGCCCCGCCACCTCCAACGGCGAGATCGCGCTCGGCAAGAACCTGCTCGTCGCCTACATGTCGTGGGAAGGCCTCAACTACGAGGACGCCATCATCCTCAGCCGCCGCGTCGTGGAAGAGGACATCCTCACCTCGATCCACATCGAGGAGTACGAGGTCGACGCCCGCGAAACCAAGCTCGGTGAGGAAGAAATCACCCGCGACATCCCCAACGTCTCCGAGGAATCCCTCGCTGACCTGGACGAGCGCGGCATCATCCGCATCGGTGCCGAAGTCACCGCCGGCGACATCCTCGTCGGCAAGGTCACCCCGAAGGGTGAGACCGAGCTGACCTCCGAAGAGCGCCTGCTGCGCGCCATCTTCGGCGAGAAGGCCCGCGAGGTGCGTGACACCTCCCTGCGCGTCCCCCACGGCGAAGAGGGCATCGTCATCGGCGTCCGCGAGTTCAACGATGACGACGACGACCTCAACCCCGGCGTCCGCCAGACCGTGCGCGTCTACGTCGCCCAGCGACGCAAGATCACGATCGGCGACAAGATGGCCGGCCGCCACGGCAACAAGGGCGTCGTCTCCAAGATCCTCCCCGTCGAGGACATGCCCTTCCTCGCCGACGGCACCCCCGTCGACATCATCCTCAACCCGCTGGGCGTCCCCGGTCGAATGAACGTCGGCCAGGTGCTCGAGTACCACCTCGGGTGGCTTGCCCACCAGGGCTGGGATGCTTCGGCCGCTGTCGAGGCCGGCGAAGAGTGGGCGGCGCACCTGCCCGCTGACGGCATCAAGACCGGCCCGTGCACGCACGTGGCCACCCCCGTGTTCGACGGCCTCGAAGCCGACGAACTCGCCGGCCTGCTGCGCAACGTCAACCCGAACCGCGACGGCGACGTCCTCACCAACTACGAGGGCAAGGCACGCCTGTTCGACGGCCGCTCCGGTGAACCGTTCCCGTACCCGATCTCGGTGGGCTACACCTACATGCTCAAGCTCCACCACCTGGTCGACGACAAGATCCACGCCCGCTCCACGGGTCCGTACTCGATGATCACGCAGCAGCCGCTGGGCGGTAAGGCCCAGTTCGGCGGCCAGCGCTTCGGCGAGATGGAGGTGTGGGCCCTGGAAGCCTACGGTGCCGCCTACGCCCTCCAGGAGCTGCTGACCATCAAGTCCGACGACACCACCGGCCGAGTCAAGGTGTACGAGGCCATCGTCAAGGGCGAGGACATCCCCGAGCCCGGCATCCCCGAGTCCTTCCGAGTCCTCATCCAGGAAATGCGCTCGCTGTGCCTGAACGTCGAAGCCCTCGACGCGGCCGGCAACGTCATTGACCTGCGTGAGCAGGACGAAGACTTCAATGCGCGTGAGGACCTGGGCATCACCCTCGATGCTCGTCCGAACGCTGCGGCGACCATCGATGCGATCTGATAGGGAGAGATAACTTTGCTGGACGCCAAAACGTTCGACAGCCTGAAGATCACCCTGGCCACCGGCGACGATATTGCCGTCTGGAGCCACGGTGAAGTGAAGAAGCCGGAGACCATCAACTACCGTACGCTCAAGCCCGAGCGCGACGGCCTGTTTGGTGAGCAGATCTTCGGCCCCACCCGCGACTGGGAGTGCGCGTGTGGCAAGTACAAGCGCGTGCGCTACAAGGGCATCATCTGCGAGAAGTGCGGAGTTGAGGTCACTCGCTCCCGCGTCCGCCGTGAGCGCATGGGTCACATCGACCTCGCCGCCCCCGTCACGCACATCTGGTACTTCAAGGGTGTTCCCTCGCGCCTGGGCTACGTGCTCAACCTCGCGCCCAAGGACCTCGAGAAGGTCATCTACTTCGCTGCCTACATGATCACCGAGGTCGACGAAAAGGGTCGCCACGAGGATCTGGCTGAACTGCGCGCCGAACTCGAAGTGCAGAAGAAGCAGATGGAGAACAACCGCGACGCCACGATCAACGACTTCGCGGAGCAGCTCGAGTCCGACATCGCTGCCCTTGAACGCGACGGTGCCTCGCAGGCGGAGCGCGAGCGCGCACGCAAGCAGGGCGAGCGCGAGATGGCTAAGATCCGTCGCCGCTTCGACGGCGATATCGACGGCCTCGAGGCCGTGTGGGAGCGCTTCAAGGACCTCAAGGTCGGCGACCTCGAGGGCGACGAGCGCCTCTACCGCGCCATGGTGGCCCGCTACGGCACCTACTTCAAGGGTGACATGGGCGCGTCCGCCATCCAGAAGCGCCTGGAGACCTTCGACCTGGTGGCCGAGGTGGCCGCCCTGCGTCAGACCATCTCCTCCGACTCCGGCCCGCGCAAGGCCCGCGCCATCAAGCGCCTGAAGGTCATCAACGCCTTCGTCGCCACCGGCAACTCGCCGGCCTCGATGGTGCTGACCAAGATCCCCGTGATCCCGCCGGATCTGCGCCCCATGGTTCAGCTGGACGGCGGCCGCTTTGCGACCTCCGACCTCAACGACCTGTACCGTCGCGTCATCAACCGCAACACTCGACTCAAGCGTCTGCTCGAGCTGGGTGCCCCCGAGATCATCGTCAACAACGAGAAGCGCATGCTTCAGGAGTCCGTTGACGCCCTCTTCGACAACGGTCGCCGTGGTCGCCCCGTCGCGGGTCCGGGCAACCGTCCGCTGAAGTCGATCTCGGACATGCTCAAGGGCAAGCAGGGTCGTTTCCGTCAGAACCTGCTCGGCAAGCGCGTCGACTACTCGGGTCGTTCCGTTATCGTCGTCGGCCCGCAGCTGCAGCTGCACCAGTGCGGTCTGCCCAAGCAGATGGCCCTGGAGCTGTTCAAGCCCTTCGTCATGAAGCGCCTGGTTGAGAAGAACTACGCGCAGAACGTCAAGGCCGCCAAGCGCAAGGTCGAGCGCCAGCGCCCCGAGGTGTGGGACGTCCTCGACGACGTCATCCGCGAGCACCCCGTGCTGCTCAACCGTGCACCTACGCTCCACCGCCTCGGCATCCAGGCGTTCGAGCCCCAGCTGATTGAGGGTAAGGCCATCCAGCTGCACCCCCTGGCCTGTGGCGCGTTCAACGCCGACTTCGACGGCGACCAGATGGCTGTCCACCTGCCGCTGGGCGCTGAGGCGCAGGCCGAGGCCCGCATCCTCATGCTGTCGACGAACAACATCCTCAAGCCCTCCGACGGTCGCCCCGTTGCCATGCCGTCGCAGGACATGATTATTGGTCTGTTCCACCTGACCTCGAACCCCGACCCGTCGATCCCGGTCGAGACGGACGAAGACGGCAACCCTGTCGTCCCGTACTTCTCCAGCCAGGCGGAGGCCCAGATGGCGTTCGACGCCGGCAACCTGGACCTGAACGCGACCGCGCGCATCCGCTTCGCCGACGGCACCGTGCCCCCCGAGGGCTGGGAAGCCCCCGAGGGTTGGGAGAGCGGCGACGAGCTGATCCTCGAGACCAGCCTCGGCCGTGCGATCTTCAACGAACTGCTGCCCACCGACTACCCGTTCGTCAACGAGGTCGTCGGCAAGAAGCAGCTCGGCAACATCGTGAACACGCTGACGCAGCGCTACCCGAACGTGCTCGTCGCGGACTGCCTCGACGCCCTGAAGTCGGCCGGCTTCCACTGGTCGACCTGGTCGGGCATCACGATTGCGTTCTCCGACATTCAGGCGTCCCCGCGCAAGCGCGAGATCCTGGCCCGTTACGAGGCCAAGGCCGCCGAGATCGTCGAACAGTTCGAGACGGGTATCATCCTCGAGGAGACCCGCTACGAGGAACTCGTGAAGCTGTGGCTGCAGTGCACCGAAGAGGTCGCCGAGGACATGCGCGCGAACTTCTCCGAGCGCAACACCGTGTACCGCATGGTGAACTCGGGCGCCCGTGGTAACTGGTCGCAGGTTCAGCAGATCGCCGGTATGCGTGGCCTCGTGTCCGACCCGAAGCAGAAGCTGATCGAGCAGCCCATTAAGGCAAACTACCGCGAGGGCCTCACCGTTCTCGAATACTTCATCGCCACGCACGGTGCCCGTAAGGGCCTGGTCGATACGGCTCTGCGTACCGCCGAGTCGGGCTACCTGACCCGTCGTCTCGTCGACGTCTCCCAGGACGTCATCGTCCGCGAGGCCGACTGTGGCACCCGCGCCGGCCTGAAGATCGACATCGCGAAGAAGAACGAGTTCGGTGAGTGGGAGGCGTCCGACACCATCGAGACGACCGCCTACGCCCGTAACCTCGCCCGCGACGCCGTGAACGAGGCCGGAGAGGTCGTCATGCCCGCGGGCACCGACCTCGGTGACGATCAGCTCGCCGAGCTGGTTGCCGCCGGCGTCTCGCAGATCGTGTGCCGTTCCGTCCTCACCTGTGAGTCCCAGGTCGGCACCTGCGCGAAGTGCTACGGTCGCTCGCTGGCCACCGGCAAGCAGGTCGACATCGGCGAGGCGGTCGGCATTATCGCCGCCCAGTCGATTGGCGAACCCGGCACGCAGCTGACGATGCGTACGTTCCACACCGGTGGTGCCGCCTCCGCTGCGGACATCACGCAGGGTCTGCCCCGTGTTCAGGAGCTTTTCGAGGCGCGCAGCCCGAAGGTCGAAGCCAAGATGAACGAGGCAGCCGGCCGCGTCCACATCGACGACGAGGATCCCAGTGCTCGTAAGGTGATCATCACCCGCGACGATGGCAAGGAAGACCTGGTCATCGAGGTGTCGCGTCGCCAGAAGCTCCTCGTGTCCGAGGGCCAGCACATCGCCGCCGGCACCCCGCTGACCGAGGGCCAGCTGGACCCCAAGGAAATCCTGCGCATCATGGGCCGTAACGTGGCCCAGAAGATGCTCGTGGACGAGGTCCAGAAGGTGTACCGCGACCAGGGCGTGGGCATCCACGCCAAGCACATCGAGGTCATCGTCCGTCAGATGCTGCGCCGCGTCACCATCCTGGAGCCCGGCGACACCACGTTCATGCCCGGCGAGCTCGTCGACCGCATGGCGTACCTGACGCAGAACCGCCGCGTCGCGTCCGAGGGCGGCCAGCCCGCTTCCGGCCGCCAGATGCTGATGGGTATCACCAAGGCGTCGCTGGCCACGGATTCGTGGCTGAGTGCCGCGTCCTTCCAGGAGACCACCAAGGTCCTGACCGAGGCCGCCATGAACGGCAAGTCGGACTCCCTGGTGGGCCTCAAGGAGAACGTCATCCTCGGTAAGCTCATCCCGGCTGGCACCGGTCTGTCGCGCTACAACGACGTTATCGTCGAGCCGACGGCTGAGGCCATGGCGAACTCGAACTACACCGAGGCCGACTTCGGTGACGGCTCCGTGTCCGAGGACTTCCTCGACGCGCTGGGTGCCATCGACTTCGGCATGAACTTCCGCGAGTAGTCCGGTTTCGTGACCGCTTGGGGCCCCGGCCTCGTCCGTACACACGTGACGAGGCCGGGGTCCTGTGCGTGGGCACAGCGGCGGGTGCACGGCAGGGGAGGGGCTGGTGGGTGGTAGTCAAGTCCCGGGTTGTGTGGAGGCTTGTTGAGGTCGTTTCATGGGGTTGTCGGCACAGGATGACAGCAAATGCGTGGAAACACTGGCGAGAGGGAACCGTCAGCAGTGCAGATGCGAAATCTCGGCACCGCAGGGATCGTTGCGGATAACAGGAAACCTCAGCACTACGCATGGGAGACGAGCCCCGGAAACCAGCCCCGACCTCGTCGATGAGGGACGAAACACAAGGCGCACCCTTTGACGCCCGACGAGGTTCCCCGCTATCCTTGAGGGTGGTTCCCGCCTCTGTGGAACCTCTGTGCCCGGGAAACCGGGAGCGGGCTCCGTCCGTCGGAGCTCCGGGCGTCATCCTCTGACCCGCGTGGTTATCATGGCGCACCGGCCCCTGCGGACACGTGTGCCCACACGGGGGTTTACGGTCGCGGAAGACTGACAATCAGGGCAGCCCCTCGACGTGAGGGGAGGCCGCCGACGGAAAGAAACTGGAGACCCAGTGCCTACCATTCAGCAGCTCGTCCGCAAGGGACGTGTCTCGAAGCGCGCGAAGGTGAAGACCCCCGCGCTGAAGGGCTCCCCCCAGCGTCGCGGCGTGTGCACCCGCGTGTACACCACCACGCCGAAGAAGCCGAACTCGGCTCTGCGAAAGGTCGCTCGTGTGCGCCTTTCGTCCGGCATCGAAGTCACCGCGTACATCCCCGGTGAGGGCCACAACCTGCAGGAGCACTCGATCGTGCTCGTGCGCGGTGGTCGTGTGAAGGACCTGCCCGGCGTGCGTTACCGCATCGTCCGCGGTTCGCTGGACACCCAGGGTGTCCGCGGCCGTCAGCAGGCCCGTTCCCGTTACGGCGCGAAGAAGGAGAAGAAGTAATGCCTCGTAAGGGCCCCGCTCCCCGCCGCCCCCTCGTCGATGACCCGGTCTACGGCTCCAAGGTCGTGACCCAGCTGGTCAACCGCGTCCTCCTCGACGGCAAGAAGACCGTCGCCGAGCGCATCGTCTACGGCGCACTTGAGACCGTTCGCGAGCGCACTGAGCAGGAGCCCGTCTCCGTGCTCAAGCGCGCCCTCGAGAACATCCGCCCGGCCCTCGAGGTCCGCTCCCGCCGCGTCGGCGGCGCGACCTACCAGGTCCCCGTCGAGGTTCGCCCCGCGCGCGCCACGACTCTCGCCCTGCGCTGGCTGGTCGACTTCTCGCGTCAGCGTCGCGAGAAGACCATGACCGAGCGTCTCGCCAACGAGATCCTCGACGCCTCCAACGGCCTCGGTGCCGCTGTGAAGCGCCGTGAGGACATGCACAAGATGGCTGAGTCCAACCGCGCGTTCGCGCACTACCGCTGGTGATGTAAAGACGAGGCCTGGGCAACCGGGCCTCGTCTCACGCAGCAATAACACCTATCACTTCGAACGAAGGAACCACACTCGTGGCACTAGAGGTGCTGACGGATCTCAACAAGGTCCGCAACATTGGCATCATGGCTCACATCGATGCCGGCAAGACGACCGTGACGGAACGCATCCTGTTCTACACGGGCATCAACTACAAGATCGGCGAGACGCACGACGGTGCCTCGACGACCGACTGGATGGAACAGGAAAAGGAACGCGGCATCACGATTACGTCCGCCGCAGTCACCTCTTTCTGGAACGGTAACCAGATCAACATTATTGACACCCCCGGTCACGTTGACTTCACCGTTGAGGTTGAGCGCTCGCTGCGCGTCCTCGACGGCGCTGTCGCCGTGTTCGACGGCAAGGAGGGCGTTGAGCCCCAGTCCGAGACCGTGTGGCGTCAGGCCGACAAGTACGACGTCCCGCGTATCTGCTTCATCAACAAGATGGACAAGATGGGTGCCGACTTCTACTTCTCGGTTGGCACGATTAAGGATCGTCTCCACGCGACCCCGATCGTCATGCAGCTCCCGATGGGCGCCGAGAACGACTTCGTTGGCAACATCGACCTGCTGACCATGGAGGCGCTGACCTACCCGGCCAAGGATGACAAGGGCAACGACACGCTCGGCTCCCTCGTTGTGCGCGGCCCCATCCCGGAGGAGTACCAGGAGCAGGCCGAGGAGTACCGTGAGGCCCTCGTCGAGGCCGCCGCTGAGGGCTCCGACGAGCTGACCGAGGCCTACCTGGAGAACGGCGACCTGACGCTCGAGCAGATCAAGGAAGGTATCCGCCTCCTGACCATCTCCTCGCGCGCCTTCCCCGTGTACTGTGGTACCGCTCTGCGCAACATGGGCGTGCAGCCCGTCCTCGACGCCGTCGTGGACTTCCTGCCCTCCCCGCTCGACATCGGCGACGTTCGCGGCTTCCTCCCCGGCTCTGAGACCGAGGAAGAGACCGAGGTTCGTAAGCCCGACGAGAAGGAACCCTTCTCCGCTCTGGCCTTCAAGATCGCCGCGCACCCCTTCTACGGCAAGCTCACCTTCATCCGCGTGTACTCCGGCAAGGTTGAGTCCGGTTCCCAGGTCCTCAACTCGACCAAGGGTAAGAAGGAGCGCATCGGCAAGATCTTCCAGATGCACTCCAACAAGGAGAACCCCGTCGACGTGGCGCACGCTGGCCACATCTACGCGGTCATCGGCCTGAAGGACACGACCACGGGTGACACGCTTGCCGCTATCGACAAGCCGATCGTCCTCGAGTCGATGACCTTCCCCGCCCCCGTTATCCAGGTCGCCGTCGAGCCTAAGTCGAAGGCTGACCAGGAGAAGATGGGCGTTGCCATCCAGAAGCTCGCGGAAGAAGATCCGACGTTCACCGTCGAGCTCGATCCCGAGACCGGCCAGACCATCATCGGTGGTATGGGTGAGCTGCACCTCGACATCATCGTCGACCGTATGCGTCGCGAGTTCAAGGTCGAGGCCAACGTGGGTAACCCGATGGTTGCCTACCGTGAGACCATCCGCAAGGCGGTCGAGAAGTACGAGTACACGCACAAGAAGCAGACCGGTGGTTCCGGTCAGTTCGCGCGTGTCATCATCGCCCTTGAACCCCTCCCGGCCGACTCCGAGGAAGAGTACATGTTCGAGGACAAGGTCACCGGTGGCCGCGTCCCGCGCGAGTACATCCCCTCGGTCGATGCGGGCATCAAGGACGCCATGCAGTCCGGCGTTCTCGCCGGCTACCCGATGGTTGACATCAAGGCCACGCTGCTTGATGGCGCTTACCACGAGGTTGACTCCTCCGAAATGGCGTTCAAGGTTGCTGGCTCGATGGCGCTGAAGGAAGCCGCCAAGAAGGCGAACCCCGTCCTCCTCGAGCCGATCATGGCTGTCGAGGTCCGTACTCCCGAGGAGTACATGGGCGACGTCATCGGCGACCTGAACTCCCGTCGTGGCCAGATCTCCTCGATGGATGAGCAGCACGGCGTCCGCGTCGTCAAGGCTCAGGTGCCGCTGTCCGAGATGTTCGGATACGTGGGCGACCTGCGTTCCAAGACGCAGGGCCGCGCTGTCTACTCCATGGAGTTCGACAGCTACGCCGAGGTTCCGCGCGCCGTCGCGGATGAGATCGTCGGCAAGTCTCGGGGCAACTGAGTCCCACCGGGGGTTCGTGGGGGCAGGGTGACCTGCCCCTGCGAGCCGCCTCACACACAAGTAAACCCAGTAGGTCTCAAGCCCTAGGGGTGTTAAGCTGACACCTAGCCGTAGGCTGAGAATATCTACCCGAGTCCAGGAGGACACAAGTGGCGAAGGCCAAGTTTGAGCGCACCAAGCCGCACGTCAACATCGGCACGATTGGTCACGTTGACCACGGCAAGACGACGCTGACGGCAGCTATCACGAAGGTGCTGCACGACAAGTACCCCGATCTGAACGAGTACACCCCCTTCGATCAGGTCGACAACGCTCCCGAGGAGCGCGATCGTGGTATCACGATCAACGTCTCCCACGTCGAGTACCAGACCGAGGCGCGTCACTACGCTCACGTTGACGCCCCCGGCCACGCCGACTACGTCAAGAACATGATCACCGGCGCTGCCCAGATGGACGGCGCGATCCTCGTGGTCGCCGCCACCGACGGCCCCATGGCCCAGACCCGCGAGCACGTTCTGCTCGCCCGTCAGGTCGGCGTTCCCACCATCCTCATCGCCCTCAACAAGTCCGACATGGTCGACGACGAGGAAATGATGGAACTGGTCGAGGAAGAGTGCCGCGACCTGCTCGAGTCCCAGGACTTCGATCGCGACGCCCCGATCATCCAGGTCTCCGCTCTGAAGGCCCTCGAGGGCGACCCGGAGTGGGTTGCCAAGGTCGAGGAGCTCATGGACGCGGTGGATTCCTACATCCCCACCCCCGAGCGTGACATGGACAAGCCCTTCCTCATGCCGATCGAGGACGTCTTCACGATCACCGGTCGTGGCACCGTCGTCACCGGTCGTGTTGAGCGTGGCAAGCTGCCCATCAACTCCGAGGTCGAGATCCTCGGTATCCGTGAGCCCCAGAAGACCACGGTTACCGGCATCGAGATGTTCCACAAGTCCATGGACGAGGCCTGGGCTGGCGAGAACTGTGGTCTGCTGCTCCGTGGCACCAAGCGCGACGAGGTCGAGCGCGGCCAGGTTGTGGCCCGCCCCGGCTCCATCACGCCCCACACCGAGTTCGAGGGCCAGGTCTACATCCTCAAGAAGGAAGAGGGCGGCCGCCACAACCCCTTCTTCTCGAACTACCGTCCGCAGTTCTACTTCCGTACCACGGACGTGACCGGCGTCATCACCCTCCCCGAGGGCACCGACATGGTCATGCCTGGCGACACCACCGAGATCTCCGTTGAGCTGATCCAGCCCATCGCCATGGAGCCCGGCCTCGGTTTCGCTATCCGTGAGGGTGGCCGCACCGTTGGTTCCGGTCGTGTCACCAAGATCATCAAGTGAATCGTCCTCTGAGTTTGTCTCAGATCTGATTCGCTGCTGATCCAGCGGCATTGAGGGTCCCACCTCCGCGAGGAGGTGGGACCCTTCGCTATGCCAGCGCGGGTGGGTGCCTCGTACCTATGGTGTCGGGGTACGGGTACGAGGCCGGGGTGTGGGTACGAGGCCGGGGTGCGTGGCGCGCGGGAGGCCAGCGCAGCCACGGCCTCGTGGCGGATTGCCTTGCGTCGGGGTTATTGGACACGACGTGTTGCTGGGGTGTTGATTTTTCGGCTTTGTTGCGCGGAAAAATCGGTGTTTTAGGTGTCGCGTGTACCTCGCTTCTGTGAATGTTGAAGCGCCGTGGGCGTGCGGCTGCCCAATGATTCGTGGAGCATCCGCGTGTGATAGCTACTCCAACGTGTCCTGCGTGTGAACCAGCTGACCCGTATGGGGGCCGCCTGTTGCGCACGTTAACCCGCTGTTCCGTACGTGGGCGTGGTTGCCCAGGCTCGGAATAGCGGGCCCACGTGCGGATGAGAAGGCCCAGGCTCGGAATAGCAGGCCCACGTGCGGATGAGAAGGACACGCCAGGGAACGCAAGGCGCGAACCTCAGCGACATGGCACGTCCTATAGCCCTCGCGTCGTGTGGTCGTCGAGTCGAGCCGTCTACGGGGGAATGGGTAGCCAGTGGCGGAGGGCGGGGGAGTGGGCGTGAGGATGGTGCATTCGCGCACACTACTCCTTGTCACCGCAGGCCATAACGCTGATTTTCGTGACGCTGTGACGCATCCCCAGTTGCGACACGCCCGAGTGCGGGGTACGGTAGTTTCTTGGTGACGGTCAAGGCTGTATCTGCGGATTTGATCGTCGCGTGCGCCACTCTGTCGGTGGTTTCACATGCGAGAACGCCCCCTTGGGTTTGTACCCGTGGGTGGAACTCTGACAGAATGGCACGGTTGCCCCAGCGTATCTGGGGTGGCCCATGCGTGCCATCACGTATGGGTCGGGCAATATGCCCAAGATCTTTGGACAAGACGTCGGTCTGCGCGAGGGATCGCGAGCACAACGGCTGCGACACGCCCGAGTGCGGGGACCGGCGGCGAATCTGTACGAGAAGAGGTAAGACGGCATGGCGGGACAGAAGATCCGCATCCGGCTCAAGTCGTATGACCACGAGGTCATCGACAGCTCCGCGCGCAAGATCGTGGACACCGTACAGCGTGCTGGCGCCACGGTCGTGGGCCCGGTGCCGCTGCCGACCGAGAAGAACGTGTTCGTCGTTATTCGGTCGCCCCACAAGTACAAGGACAGCCGCGAGCACTTTGAAATGCGCACGCACAAGCGGCTCATCGACATCATCGACCCGACCCCCAAGGCCGTCGACTCGCTTATGCGCCTCGACCTGCCTGCGGACGTCAACATCGAGATCAAGCTCTGAGGACATCTGCAATGACTAACAAGAAGCAGCACGCTGGCGCGCCCATCAAGGCGCTGCTCGGCCGCAAGCTCGGCATGACCCAGGTCTGGGATGCCGACGGCCACCTCGTGCCCCTGACTGTCGTGCAGGTCGGCACCAACGTCGTGACCCAGGTTCGTACCGAAGAGGTCGACGGCTACTCCGCTATTCAGCTTGGCTTCGGTGAGATTGACTCCCGTAAGGTCACCAAGCCCCTGCAGGGCCACTTCGAGAAGGCTGGGGTTGCCCCCCGCCGTCACCTCGCTGAGGTCCGCACGTCCGAGCAAGACTCTTACGAGCTCGGTCAGGAACTCGACGCCGCCACCTTCGAGGCTGGCCAGTCCGTCGACGTTTCCGGCACCACCAAGGGCAAGGGCTTTGCCGGCGTTATGAAGCGTCACGGCTTCGCCGGTGTCTCCGCCTCCCACGGTGCGCACCGCAACCACCGCAAGCCCGGCTCCATCGGCGCTTGCGCGACCCCCGGTCGCATCTTCAAGGGCCTGCGCATGGCCGGCCGCATGGGTGGCAACCGTCGTACTGTTCAGAACCTGACGATCCAGGCCGTGGACACCGAGAAGGGTCTGCTGCTCATCAGCGGCGCTATCCCGGGTCCGAAGAACGGCGTGGTCCTGGTTCGCTCCTCCGTGAAGGGTGCGTGATCATGGCTGACGATCGTAACGTTGACGTCATCGACCTCGAGGGCAAGAAGGCGGGTACCGTCGTTCTCCCCGGTTCGACCTTTGACGTCCCCACCAACATTCCGCTGATGCACCAGGTTGTCGTCGCTCAGCTTGCGGCCGCTCGTCAGGGCACGCACGCGACGAAGACCCGCGGTGACGTCGCTGGCGGCGGCAAGAAGCCGTTCCGCCAGAAGGGCACCGGTAACGCTCGCCAGGGCTCCATCCGTGCGCCTCACTTCACCGGCGGCGGCGTCGTCCACGGCCCTCAGCCGCGTGACTACGACCAGCGCACCCCCAAGAAGATGAAGCAGGGCGCGCTGCGCTCCGCTCTGTCCGACCGTGCGCGCGCCGACCGCATCCACGTTGTCACCGCCCTGTTCGAAGGTGAGAAGCCCTCGACCAAGGCTGCTCTGGCCGCCCTGCGCGCCATCGTCGAGGACCGCCAGGCTCTCGTCGTCCTCGAGCGTGGCAACGAACTGACCGCGCTGTCCCTGCGCAACGTTCCCGAGGTTCACGTCCTGTGGGCCGACCAGCTGAACACGTACGACGTCCTGGACGCCGATGACATCGTCTTCACGCAGGCCGCCCTTGAGTCCTTCCTCGGTACCAAGGAGGAGACCAAGTGAGCACGATTGAAGCGGGCAAGAACCCCCGCGACATCATCCTGAAGCCGGTCACCACCGAGAAGTCGCTCGCCCTGATGGACCTGGGCAAGTACACCTTCGAGGTTGACCCCCGCGCGAACAAGACCGAGATCAAGATTGCCCTGGAGCGCATCTTCGGCGTCAAGATCGGTTCCATCGCGACCCAGAACCGCAAGGGCAAGACCTACCGCACCCGTAACGGGATCGGTAAGCGCAAGGACGTCAAGCGTGCCATCGTCACCGTGCGTGAGGGCACCATCGACATCTTCGGCGATCAGGCCTGAGGACCGAAGGGACATTTGAACAATGGGAATTCGCAAGTACAAGCCCACGACTCCGGGCCGTCGCTTCTCGTCTGTCTCTGACTTTGTCGAGATCACGCGCGACACCCCCGAGAAGTCGCTGCTGCGCCCGCTGCACAAGACCGGTGGCCGTAACAACAACGGTCGCGTGACCTCCCGCCACCGCGGCGGCGGCCACAAGCGCCAGTACCGCGTGATTGACTTCCGTCGTCACGACAAGGACGGTGTTCCTGCGACGGTCGCTCACATCGAGTACGACCCCAACCGCACCGCTCGTATCGCTCTCCTGCACTACGCGGACGGCGAGAAGCGCTACATCCTCGCTCCGTCCGGCCTCAAGCAGGGCGATCACATCGAGGCTGGCGTTGGTGCCGACATCAAGCCCGGCAACTCGCTGCAGCTGCGCAACATCCCCCTGGGTACCGTTGTGCACGCCGTCGAACTCTACCCGGGTGGCGGCGCCAAGATCGCTCGCTCCGCTGGCACCTCCGTGCAGCTCGTCGCTAAGGAAGGCCGCTTCGCCCAGCTGCGTATGCCCTCCGGCGAGATCCGCAACGTTGAGGCCACCTGCCGCGCCACCATCGGCGAGGTCGGCAACGCTGAGCAGTCGAACATCAACTGGGGCAAGGCCGGCCGCATGCGCTGGAAGGGCAAGCGCCCGCACGTCCGTGGTGTCGTCATGAACCCGGTTGATCACCCGCACGGCGGTGGTGAAGGCCGTACGTCCGGTGGTCGTCACCCCGTGTCGCCTTGGGGCAAGCCCGAGGGCCGTACGCGTCGTCCGAAGAAGGCGTCCGATCGTCTGATCGTCCGCCGTCGCAAGACCGGCAAGAACCGCTGAGTAGGAGTCGATTGAAATGCCGCGTAGTTTGAAGAAGGGCCCGTTCGTCGACGACCACCTGCTCAAGAAGGTCGACGCCGCGAACGAATCCGGCTCGAAGAACGTCATCAAGACCTGGTCGCGTCGCTCGGTCATCACCCCGGACTTCCTGGGTCTGACCATCGCCGTCCACGACGGCCGTAAGCATGTGCCCGTTTTCGTCACCGAGTCGATGGTGGGCCACAAGCTCGGCGAGTTCGCTCCCACGCGCACTTTCCGCAGCCACGACAAGGACGATCGTAAGGGACGTCGGCGCTGAGCCGGCCCCACGGAAGAAGAGGCAGATACATGGAAGCCAAGGCGCAGGCGCGATTCATCCGCGTCACGCCCCAGAAGTCCCGCCGTGTTGTGAACGAGGTTCGCGGCAAGCGTGTTCTGGAGGCCGCCGACATTCTGCGGTTCGCCCCGCAGGCCGTCGCCACCGATGTCCGCAAGGTGCTGCTGAGCGCAGTCGCCAACTCGAAGGTCAAGGCTGAGAACGCCGGCGAGACCTTCAACGAGGCCGATCTGCTCGTGCTCGAGGCATACGTGGACGAGGGTCCGACCATGAAGCGCATCCGTCCCCGTGCTCAGGGACGCGCCGGTCGTATTCTCAAGCGCACCTCCCACATCACCATCGTGGTGGGGACCAAGGAAGACAAGAAGAAGGGAGACCGCTGATATGGGTCAGAAGGTCAACCCCCGCGGGTTCCGTCTGGGAATCACGACTGACCACCGGTCTCGCTGGTTCTCCGACTCCACCACCAAGGGACAGCGCTACGCGGACTACGTGGCCGAAGACGTCGCGATCCGCAAGTTCCTGACCGACAACCTCGAGCGCGCCGGCATCGCCGAGGTGGCAATCGAGCGTACGCGTGACCGCGTTCGCGTCGACCTGCACACCGCCCGCCCGGGCATCGTCATCGGTCGCCGTGGTGCCGAGGCCGACCGCCTGCGCGTTCAGCTCGAGAAGCTGACGGGCAAGCAGGTTCAGCTGAACATCCTCGAGGTCAAGAACCCCGACCTCGAAGCGCAGCTCGTTGCGCAGGGCATCGCCGAGCAGCTCGCTGCCCGCGTGTCCTTCCGTCGTGCGATGCGTAAGGGCATTCAGTCCGCGCAGCGCGCTGGCGCCAAGGGCATTCGTGTCCAGGTGTCCGGCCGTCTGGGTGGCGCCGAAATGTCCCGCTCCGAGTTCTACCGCGAGGGCCGCGTGCCGCTGCACACCCTCCGCGCGAACATCGACTACGGATTCCACGAGGCCCGCACGACCTTCGGTCGCATCGGCGTCAAGGTGTGGATCTACAAGGGCGATATCACCGAGCGCGAGTTCGCTCGCCAGCAGGCCGAGCAGGCCCAGCGTGGCGGACGCCGCGATGGCCGCCGTGGCCCCCGCCGCGGTGGACGCCCCAACCAGGAGACCGCTGCGCAGCAGACCCCCCGTGAGGCTTCCGCCTCCGAGGCCGCTGCGCCCACGACCGGATCGGAGGCCTGAGCCCAATGCTCATTCCCCGTCGGACTAAGTACCGCAAGCAGCACCGTCCTCACCGCACTGGCTTCGCGTCCGGTGGCACCGAACTGGCGTTCGGCGACTACGGCATCCAGGCTCTTGAGGGTGCGTACATCACCAACCGTCAGATTGAGGCGGCTCGTATTGCCGTGACCCGTCACATCAAGCGTGGCGGTAAGGTCTGGATCAACATCTTCCCGGACCGCCCGCTGACCAAGAAGCCCGCCGAAACACGAATGGGTTCCGGTAAGGGTGCTCCGGAGTGGTGGGTTGCCCCCGTCAAGCCCGGACGTGTCATGTTCGAGCTGGCAGGCGTCCCCGAGGAGCTCGCTCGCGAGGCCCTCAGCCGTGCCCAGCACAAGCTTCCTATCAAGACCCGTTTCGTGGTCCGAGAGGGTGGTGACATCTGATGGCAGATAAGGGTCTGACCACCGAGGCGCTCGACGCCATGGACAATGCCCAGCTCACCAAGGAGCTGGAGAAGGCCAAGGCCGAGCTGTTCAACCTGCGTTTCGCGCAGGCCGTTGGCAACCTCGAGGATCACGGTCGCATGAAGACCGTGCGCCGCGACATTGCCCGGATCTATACCATCGCGCGTGAGCGGGAGCTTGGCTACCGCACCGCCCCGAGCACTGAGGAGTGAGCCTGATGGCAGAAACCACCGCTCGTAACGAGCGTAAGGTCCGTCGCGGCTACGTCGTCAGCGACAAGATGGACAAGACCGTTGTCGTCCAGATCGAGGACCGCGTCAAGCACGCCCTCTACGGCAAGGTCATGCGCAAGAACAAGAAGGTCAAGGTTCACGACGAGCACAACGAGTGCGGCGTCGGCGATCTCGTCCTCATCATGGAGACCCGCCCGCTGTCGGCCACCAAGCGCTGGCGCGTTGTGGAGATCCTCGAAAAGGCGAAGTGACCTTCGCTCACAGACCGAAATCCGTTCGGCAAGGCTCGACCGGTACAACCCGGGAGAGAACCGGCACGACGACAGGAGTCAATAGAAAATGATCCAGCAGGAGTCGCGACTGAAGGTCGCCGACAACACAGGGGCCAAGGAGATCCTGACCATCCGTGTTCTCGGTGGCTCGGGTCGGCGCTACGCGGGTATCGGCGACACGATCGTCGCCACCGTGAAGGACGCCATCCCCGGCGGCAACGTCAAGAAGGGCGAAGTCGTCAAGGCAGTGATCGTTCGCACGCGTAAGGAAACCCGCCGCCCCGACGGTTCCTACATTCGTTTCGACGAGAATGCGGCCGTCATCATCAACAACAATGGCGAGCCGCGTGGCACGCGTATCTTCGGCCCCGTGGGCCGTGAGCTGCGCGACAAGAAGTTCATGCGTATCGTCTCCCTCGCTCCGGAGGTGATCTGATCCATGGCAGCCAAGATTCGTAAGAATGACCTCGTGGAGGTCGTTCGCGGACGCACGTCCGACGAGCAGGCGCTGGCCAAGCGCAACGCCCGCCGCGCCGAGGAGGGCCTCGAGCCCTTGAAGCCCGGCGACAAGGGCAAGCAGGGCCGCGTCATCCAGGTGTTCCCGGCCGAGGGCAAGGTCCTCGTCGAGGGCGTCAACCTCAAGACGCGCCACGTGCGCCAGGGCCAGCAGGGTAGCGCTGGCGGCATCGAGACCATCGAAGCCCCCATCTCGCTGTCCAAGGTCGCTCTGGTCGACCCCGAGACCAAGAAGCGCGTTCGCGTCGGTTTCCGCGAGGACACCGTTGAGCGCGGCGGCCGCACCCGCACCGTCCGAGTCCGCGTGACCCGTGGCGGCGCGAAGCGCGGCGTTGAGCAGGGCAAGGAGATCTGAGCATGGCCCCGCGTCTGAAGGAAAAGTACGTCTCCGAGATCCGCGAGGCGCTCCGTGCTGAGTTCAAGCACGAGAACGTCATGCAGGTCGGCGGACTGACGAAGATCGTCGTCAACATGGGTGTCGGCGAGGCCGCTCGCGATTCGAAGGCACTCGAGGGCGCGATCCGCGACCTCACCGCTATCACCGGCCAGAAGCCCGTGACCACCCGCGCCAAGAAGTCCATCGCGCAGTTCAAGCTGCGTGAGGGCCAGGCGATCGGTGCGCACGTCACGCTTCGCGGTGACCGCATGTGGGAGTTCCTGGACCGCCTCCTCTCGACGGCGCTTCCCCGTATCCGTGACTTCCGCGGACTGTCCTCCAAGCAGTTCGACGGTCACGGTAACTACACCTTCGGTCTCACGGAGCAGTCGATGTTCCACGAGATCGACCAGGACTCGATCGACCGAGTGCGCGGCATGGACATCACGGTTGTCACCTCGGCCACCACCGACGAAGAGGGTCGCGCCCTTCTCCGTCACCTCGGCTTCCCGTTCAAGGAGGACTGACCCATGGCCAAGACATCCCTGAAGGTCAAGGCTGCCCGCAAGCCGAAGTTCGGCGTGCGTGCCTACACCCGGTGCAACCGTTGCGGTCGTCCGCACTCGGTGTACCGCAAGTTCGGACTGTGCCGCGTGTGCCTGCGCGAGCTCGCCCACCGTGGCGAACTCCCCGGTGTCACCAAGAGCAGCTGGTAAAACGAACGTCGCAGGTCCCGGGTAACCGGAGAAACCGCGACGAGGAAGGGGAATAAACCCCCATGACAATGACAGACCCGATTGCAGACATGCTGACGCGTCTGCGCAACGCGAATCGTGCGCACCACGATACGGTCTCCATGCCGTACTCGAAGCTCAAGAACGCGATTGCGAACATCCTGGTCGAGGAAGGCTACATTGCCTCGACCACCGTCGAGGATGCCCGCGTGGGCAAGACCCTGACGATCAACCTGAAGTACGGCTCGCACCGTGAGGCTGCGATCCAGGGGCTCAAGCGCGTGTCCAAGCCCGGTCTGCGCGTGTACGCCAAGTCCACCAACCTGCCCAAGGTCCGCGGCGGCCTCGGCGTGGCTATCCTGTCCACGTCCTCCGGCCTGCTCACCGACCGTCAGGCAGCCGAGAAGGGTGTGGGTGGGGAAGTCCTCGCCTACATCTGGTGATGAGGAGGCTGAACAATGTCGCGAATTGGTAAGAACCCCATCGCTATCCCCGCCGGCGTCGACGTCGTGATCGACGGCCAGAACGTGACCGTGAAGGGCCCCAAGGGCACCCTCTCTCACGTTGTTGCCGAGCCGATCACCGCGAAGATCGAGGACGGCCAGGTTGTCGTCGAGCGTCCGAACGACGAGCGCACCTCGCGTTCGCTCCACGGACTGTCCCGCACCCTGATCGCCAACATGATCGTTGGCGTGACTGAAGGCTACAAGAAGGATCTCGAGATCACGGGTACCGGTTACCGCGTGGTTGCCAAGGGCAAGGACCTTGAGTTCTCCCTGGGCTTCTCCCACACGATCACCATTACCCCGCCCGAGGGCATCGAGTTCACGATTGCGCCGAAGTCCCAGACGCTGTTCTCGGTGTCCGGTATCGACAAGCAGCTCGTCGGCGAGACTGCTGCTCGCATCCGCAAGCTGAAGAAGCCTGAACCCTACAAGGGCAAGGGCATCCACTACGTGGGCGAGACCATCCGTCGCAAGGTCGGAAAGGCTGGTAAGTGATGGCTTACTCGATCAAGGGCAAGGGCAAGTTCGTCGCTCGCAAGCGCCGTCACCTCCGCCTCCGCAAGAAGATCAACGGCACGCCCGAGCGTCCCCGTCTGGTCGTCACCCGTTCGAACCGCCACATGGTGGCTCAGGTCATCGACGATACGGTTGGCCACACCCTGGTGTCGGCTTCCGACATCGAGGCCGACGTCGCCGGTGCCGAGGGTACGAAGACCGACAAGGCTCGCAAGGTCGGCGCGCTGATCGCCGAGCGTGCGAAGGCCGCCGGTATCTCCGCCGTCGTCTTCGACCGTGGTGGTAACAAGTACGCAGGTCGCGTTGCGGCCGTTGCCGAGGCCGCCCGTGAGGGCGGACTCGAGCTGTGAACGAGCCGAAAGAAAGAGAGATCATCTGATGGCTGCACAGCAGCGAGACAGGAACGGTTCGGGCGCGGGCGAGAACAACGATCGCCGTGAGCGCCGCTCCGGCCGCGGCAACGATCGCGATAACCGCCGGAACAACGAGAACAAGAACGAGTACATCGAGCGCGTCGTTACGATCAACCGCGTGTCCAAGGTCGTGAAGGGTGGACGTCGTTTCTCCTTCACCGCCCTGGTTGTCGTGGGTGACGGCGAAGGCACGGTGGGCGTCGGCTACGGAAAGGCCAAGGAAGTTCCCCAGGCTATTTCCAAGGGCGTCGAGGAGGCGAAGAAGAACTTCTTCCGCGTCCCGATGATCCGCCGCACGATCACGCACGTGGTGCAGGGGCGCGATACCGCCGGTATCGTCCTGCTCCGACCGGCTGCCCCCGGTACCGGCGTTATCGCCGGCGGCCCGGTGCGCGCCGTCCTGGAAGCCGCGGGCGTCCACGACGTGCTCACCAAGTCGCTGGGCTCGTCCAACGCGATCAACATCGTCCACGCGACGGTTGACGCACTCAAGCAGCTCGAGCAGCCCGAGGCTGTCGCCGCTCGACGCGGCCTGCCCCTCGAGCGCGTTGCTCCCGCGTCCATGCTGCGCGCTCGCGCAGAGGGCGAGGCCGAGAAGCGCGCGGCTGCCGAGGCCGCCGAGGCCGACAAGGCCGCTGCAGGGGAGGCTAAGTGATGGCGAAGAACATCAAGATCACGCAGGTCAAGTCCTCTGCTCACGCGAAGCAGAACATGAAGGACACGCTGCGCACCCTCGGGCTGCGCAAGATCGGCCAGAGTGTCGTGCGTGAGCAGACGGAAGCCGTTCTGGGCGCCGTTCGCACCGTGCGTCACCTGGTGACCGCTGAGGAGGTCGACTGACAATGGCGGACTCCACGAAGAAGACGCAGATCGTTAAGCTGCACCACCTGCGTCCTGCCCCGGGAGCCAAGACCGCGAAGACCCGCGTGGGTCGCGGTGAGGGTTCGAAGGGTAAGACCGCTGGCCGTGGCACCAAGGGCACGAAGGCCCGTTACCAGGTTGCTGCCGGCTTCGAGGGTGGCCAGATGCCGATTCACATGCGTCTGCCGAAGCTTCGCGGCTTCAAGAACCCCTTCCGCGTTGAGTACCAGGTCGTGAACGTTGGCAAGCTCGGGGAACTCTTCCCCGAGGGCGGCAAGGTCACGGTCGAGGATCTCATCGCCAAGCACGCCGTTCGCGATTCCGCGCCCGTTAAGGTGCTCGGTTCCGGCGAACTCAGCGTGAAGCTCGAGGTTGAGGTCGACTCCTGGTCGTCCTCCGCCGAGGCGAAGATCACTGCCGCCGGCGGGTCCATCTCGGCCCGCTGAGGTCAGACGGGGGTGGTCCTTCACAGGACCACCCCCGTTATCTTTGCCCGCTCGCGCCGGAAGAAGGTTGTCAAACGATCTCTCACGCGCGAACGCATAGCCCCGGGCCTCCGGGGCGCACGCACGCCGAGTTTCGTTAAATACACGGACGTGCGTTCTGTTTAATGATTGGATCTCGCCATTTCTCACCCCTGTCGGGTAAGCTAAGTCAGTCTAGGGGCTGTGCCCCGCTGCCCATCATTCGTAGGAGGAAGCCTTGCTCGGTGCATTTGCCCAGGCGTTCCGTACCCCCGACTTGCGTCGGAAACTGCTCTTTACTCTGTTCATCATGGCCGCGTTCCGGCTCGGGTCGTTTATTCCGACGCCCGGTGTCGACTCGCAGGCTGTACAGCGCTGCATGGCGCAGGAGTCTCAGGCGTCGCTGCTTGACCTCGTGAACCTGTTCTCGGGCGGTGCTCTGCTGCAGCTCTCGATCTTCGCGCTGGGCATCATGCCCTACATCACCGCGTCGATTATCATCCAGCTGCTGCGGGTCGTGATTCCCCGATTCGACGACCTGCATAAGGAAGGACAGACGGGACAGGCGAAGCTGACACAGTACACGCGCTACCTGACGATCTTCCTCGGCATCCTTCAGGCGACGACGACGATTTCGCTGGCGCGTAGCGGCCAGCTCTTCCAGTCGTGCTCGGAGCCGGTCATTCGTGACCAGACTGTGCTGACCTTCATCATGATGATCATCGTCATGATGGCTGGCACCGGCGTCATCATGTGGCTGGGCGAACTCATCACGGAGCGCGGCATCGGCAACGGCATGTCCCTCCTGATCTTCACCTCGATTGCGGCCCGTCTGCCCGAGCAGCTGCTGTCGATCGGCCAGGCCGGCAAATGGGGTTCGGTCGCCGCTATCGTCGCGCTTCTGCTCGTCGTGGCCATCGCCGTTGTCTATGTTGAGCAGGCGCAGCGCCGAATCCCGGTGCAGTACGCCAAGCGTATGATCGGTCGCCGCCAGTACGGCGGGACGACGACGTACATCCCGCTGAAGATCAACATGGCGGGCGTTATCCCCGTCATTTTCGCCTCCTCGATCCTGGCTCTGCCTCCGATGATTGCCCAGTTCGGCAAGCCTCAGGACGCGTGGGTCCAGTGGATCTCCGGCCACTTCACGCAGGGCAGCACGTTCTACCTGACGATCTACTCCCTTATGACCCTCTTCTTCGCCTTCTTCTACACGGCGATTACGTTCAACCCGGACGAGGTCGCGGACAACATGAAGAAGTACGGAGGCTTTATCCCCGGGTATCGTGCGGGTCGCCCCACGGCCGAGTACCTGCGCTACGTGATTAATCGGATCACGTCCGCTGGCGCCCTCTACCTGGTGATTATCGCGCTCTTGCCGTCGCTGGCTATCATCCCGCTGAAGCTGTCGAGCTCGCAGATGCCCTTCGGTGGCACGACGCTCCTCATCATCATCGGCGTTGGTCTGCAGACGGTGAAGGAAATCAACACCCAGCTGCAGCAGCATCACTACGAAGGATTCCTGAAATGACAGTCGTCATCCTCCTTGGCCCTCCCGGAGCTGGCAAGGGCACCCAGGCCTCGCGCATCGCTGAGCGCCTGGATATCCCCGCCATTTCGACGGGTGACATCTTCCGCGCGAACATGGCGGAGGGCACGGAGATCGGCAAGCAGGCGCAGGCCTACATGGACCGCGGCGAGTTCGTTCCGGACTCGGTCACGAACGCCATGGTCAAGGCCCGCCTGGCAGCCCCCGACACCGCGAAGGGCTTCCTGCTAGATGGCTACCCGCGTTCCGTGGAGCAGGCTCACGTGCTGCGCGACATGCTCCTGGACCTGGGCACATCCATCGACGTCGTCCTGGAGATCCAGGTGGATGAAGACGAGGTCGTGGAGCGTATGCTCAAGCGCGCGCAGGAACAGCACCGCACCGACGACACCGAGCCCGTCATGCGCCACCGCCTCGAGGTCTACCACCAGCAGACGGAGCCCGTTGCCACGTACTACGTGGACCAGGACCTGCTCGAGGTCGTGGATGGACGCGGCACCATCGACGAGGTGACGGAGCGCATCTTCGCGATCCTGGACTCGGTGGCGAAGTAAACGATGCCTCACATCGAGCTCAAGACCGTCGAACAGCTCCGCTGGATGCGCGAGGCCGGACTGGTCGTCGCGTCTATCCACGAGGCGCTGCGGGCTGCGGTTCGCCCGGGAGTTACGACTCGGGAGCTGGACGAGGTGAGTGCTCAAGCTATTGCTGACGGCGGCGGCGCGTCCAACTTCCTCGGCTACTACGGCTATCCGGCGACGGTGTGCATCTCTGTCAACGACGTCATCGTCCACGGCATCCCCGGCGACTACGAGCTGGCCCCCGGCGACATCGTGTCTTTCGACTGTGGAGCCTTCATCGAACGAGGCGGCAAGCAGTGGCACGGCGACGCCGCGTTCAGCGTCATCGTCGGCGAGCAGTTCATTGAGGACGCGGACTTCGCGGCTGGCACACGCGCCACTGGCGCAATCGCCGGAGTCGACGAGGACCTGCTCCGGGAACGTCGCGAGCTCGACGCCGTTACGCGCGAGTCACTGTGGGCCGCCCTCGCGGGCCTCGCGACCGGCAAACGAATCAGCGCCGTCGGCAAGGCGGTCGAGACGGTTGTCGCCGAGAACGCCCTCATCAACGGCTGGGAGGCCGGCATCGTCGAAGAGTTCGTGGGACACGGCATCGGCACGAGGATGCACATGCCTCCGGACGTCCTCAACTACAACGTTCGCGGTATCCAGGCTCGCCTCAAGCCCGGCATGGTCCTCGCAGTCGAGCCGATGCTCACACGCGGAGATATTGCCTCGCAGACGGATGACGACGAGTGGACGGTGCGCACGGTCGACGGCCGCGACGCAGCCCACTGGGAGCACTCGATTGCGATCACGGCGGACGGCGTGAGCGTCCTGACCGCACGCGATGGGGGAGTGGCAGGCCTGGCACCCTACGGTGTCACGCCAGTCTCGCTCGACTGACATCACAGACGGCCTCGGGCCCGTTACTCGGTGGAGTGCCGGGCCCGAGTCTTATATCGACGAGGTCGTGGCTGCGTCGCCGATGTTCCGGGTGCCGTCGGGCCCGCCCGCCCGCCGCCCGGGTTTGCAGTGCTTTCTTGCCCTGGTGAGCCTGTCTTGGTGCCTGAGGGCGGCGGCCCGCCCGCGAGATCGCCACACGCGAGCCTGCGGCTCGGAGTGGTCGATCTCAAAGCCCGGCCAGGCCCTGCCGCCGCCCATGGGCGCCGCGGCCAGGCCCAGTAGTCCATGAGGTTCCACTGGTGCCCTCCGGGCAGCAGG
>NZ_ALCA01000128.1 GCF_000278725.1 Actinomyces sp. ICM47
AGTATCGGGCCCCACTCGCGTGAGAAATCAGCGGGCGCGGCGCGCCAGGCGGTCAACGTCGAGGAGGGTCACGGCGCGACCCTCCAGGCGGATCCAGCCGCGCGACACGAAGTCGGCGAGCGACTTGTTAACCGTCTCACGGGAGGCGCCAACCAGCTGGGCCAGCTCTTCCTGCGTGAGGTCGTGAGGCACGTGGACGCCCTTGTCGGTTGCGGTGCCGAAGCGGTCAGCCAGATCCAGGAGGGCCTTGGCGACGCGGCCGGGCACGTCGGAGAAGACGAGGTCGGAGAGAGATTCGTTGGTGCGGCGCAGGCGCTGTGCGAGGGCACGCAGCATGTGCTTCGCCAGCGTCGGGTTGGTGTCGAGCACGTGCATGAGATCCTCGTGCTCGAGGAAGAGGAGCGAGGCCGGGGACACGGCGGTCGCGGTGGTTGAACGCGGACCCGGATCGAAGAGCGTGAGCTCACCGATGATCTCGCCGGGGCCGAGGACGGCGAGGAGGGACTCGCGACCGTCGCTCGAGGTGTGGCCGAGCTTGACTTTGCCCTCGGTCACGATGTAAAGGCGATCACCGAGATCGCCTTCGTCGAAGAGTGTCTCACCGCGACGCAGGGTCGTATGACCCATCTTCTGCTGGAGGGACACCTGTTGTGCATCATCAAGGCCACCGAACAGCGGCACCTGGCTGATGAAGTTGCCGTCACCGATCATGGTGCGGAGCTCCTTCCGCTCGTGCCCGATTGCTCGGGCGTTCCGTTTGAGGCTGCGCGGCGATCCCCATGCGTTATATCGATCACTAGGAGGTACCGCGTATCACACCATTATGCCCTATTTATCAGGTGAAACATGTTTCATTCTGCGATTTGTGTGAGCTGTCTAATGAAACACAAGCTAAATGTCGTGTGCGTCGACGTGCTGCGCCAAGGCCTCGGCGACCATTTGGGGTGCTTCCTCGGGCAAAAAGTGCCCGGCCTCGCGAATGACGATCTGGGTCAGGGGTGCGTCGACAAACTGCGCGTCAGCCGCGTGATCGAGCGCCGACCATGCGCCGTCGTCACGCCCCACGAGAGAGAGGACGGGAACCTTCACCGGCTCCGCGAGGGTGCGGCGCAGCTCGCGCGACAGTGAACGGGTGGCGCGTAGTCCCCGCAAGGCCGTGTGGGCGGCAAACGGGCGGCGAAGCGCCGCACGGTAGGGTCCCGACTGTGACACGAGGCCGTCCACGTTTGCTGGCGAGGCCCACGCGCGGTAGACGGTCGTCACAAGCGAACCGGAGCGCAGGGCACGTTCCCGGCCCGTGGGCAGTGCCAATCGACCCTGGAGGACGCGACCGCCCGCCCAGGGCGCATGTCCGACGAGTGGCTGTACGCCGAGGGGGTGAGGAGCCGACAGGACCGCTACCGAGCGCAGTTCGAGCGGCGCGAGCGCGCCAATCATCCACGCGACCGTACCTCCCAGCCCCAGCCCCGCCACGGAGAACGACGCGATACCGAGGGCGCGCACGACGCCGATCACGTCGTCGGCCATCTGAGCCAGGTCGCAGTCCCCTCGCGTTAGATCGGACGTACCAAAGCCTCGCAAATCGAGGGCCAACACGCGCGACGTCGACTCCGCGAGAAGGGGCAGGACCTCGCGCCAGGACCACCAGTGCTCGGGAAAACCGTGCAGCAGAACCAACGCATGGTCCATGCCCTGGCCCATGTCGGCGACATGAAATGCAGCTCCGCCAGCGCTCACGTGCCGATGGGTCCAGGGACCCTCCAACTCGATCGCGCTGGCGGGGATCAGATTCTTCACTTGCGCGTCAGGTCCTTCGCGGCCTTCTTGCGGGCGCGCTTGGAGTACAGGGCACCCGCGGGATTAACGGCCTCGATGGAGGTACGCAGTGCTTCCTCGGAGCGGCCATCGCGGCGCGCGCAGTGGCTGATGTAGCCCACGCCCATCAGGAGAACACCCAGCAGAACGAAGCGGCCCGAGTAACCGGTAGCCTGAAGGTGGTGCATGAGGTTCTCGCCGAAGGGGCTGGCGCTGGACAGCGCGGTCAGCGGTGCCTGAAGAGCCTTGGCCGTGATGCCGGGAGCAAGGACCCAGGGCATGCCGATGAGCAGGAAGAGGAGGCCCATGATCCACGCGCCCAGGGAGGAGCGGCGGGCGATCACGCACAGGATCATGGAAAGAACGATTGTGCCGAGCAGTTCGCCGAGCGCCGAGAGTGATGCGATGCCCGAGAACATGGGTGCATCCTCGGCCAGCGTCATGCGGGCACCCGCGTCCGCAGCCAGGTACCAGCCGAGGGGTGCGAGGAACAGGAACAGCAGGAAGGACAGGGCATGCGCGCCGGTACGCGAGGGCATCTCGGTGGCCGTGGGCATCGGGCCGAAGAGTTCCTCGTCCAGTCGAGCCGCGGCCGACTGTTCGGAGCGCTCGCGCCCCGCAGAAGCAATCGAGGCCAGGGTGGCGGCGTCGCGCTCGTCGTCCTGCGCATTCAGCAGGGAGCGGCGGCGGGGCCCCTCGTCCCTGGCCGAAGCAGCACCTGCGCCTGCCACGGCGGCTGCGCCCGCGACCGCAGCGGCACCCGCGACGGCTGCGTCGCCCAGGTTAGCATCGGTCGTGGTGTCAGTCTGATCCTGGTCCTCAAAGGAGTAGGGGGAAGCGGCCCTGCACTCGGACAGGCGCGTGGACAGCTGTCGCGTCGGCACGTCCGTGTAAGCGCTCTCCTCGTCCCTCTGCTTCGGCAGCTTCGTCGTGGGCACGTCGATGGACGAATGCTCCTCGGCGGCGTCTGCCGTGAACTCAGCGGCGGCGCGCGCCTCCTGAGCGGCGGGGCTGAGTGCCGGGATCGACGGGGAGAAAGGCTCGTCGTCGCCGAAGATCATGGATCGGCGTGAGGATAGTGACGGGGACGAGGCCTCGGTGGCCTCAGCGGCAGCACCGCCGACCGTGTACGTGGGATCCCCGGTGTTGTTGTCTTCGATGACTGCCTCCTCGGCGAGGTTGTGATTCTCGCGCGTGACCGGGGCGTGGTCCTCCCGCACGGAATCCAGGTTTAGGCCCAGCGCGGCGGCTGCCTGTGCGGGCGTCATGATGGGGGAGTGCACGGGTTCCTCCGCGACAGGTTCCGCGAAGACCGGTGCCTTGGCGGTGGGCACATCCACCCGCGAAGGCTCCGTGTCCTCATCGTCGACCGTGAAATCGTCGGCGAGTGCGGCCTCCTGCTCGGCGAATCCATCCACCTCGGGGGCATCAAAGGAAGCATCCTCAAGCTGATCCTCGAAAGCGAGATCTGAGTCGGCCTCGTCCGCGAACTCAACGGCGGGTGCGGGGACGACGGGCAGCTCGCCGGTAGAGATCTTGTCCTCAATGGCGGGCTTGAGCGGCGCAGCTCCGGGCACGCGACCCGTCAGGCCGCCGATTGCAACTGACTCGATCTCGCCCGTGTTGATCGGTTCGCTGGTCTCGCCGATGATCGCGGCTGCATCGGAACCGTCACCGGGCAATTCGATCTCTTCACCGGTTAGGACCACGTTGTCGCGGTCGTCCGTGGCGCGCTCGCGCTGGACGTCGGACTCGTTCTCGGACATGCTTCCTCCTTTATACCTGCCCACATATTACGTTTTCAGTGGCCTTATGTGCGCATTACTCTGCGGCAGGCCCCTGATTGTAAGTCGCATCTTCTACAGAATCGAGGCGCCTCACCGCGCGGATACGTGCCCATAGGATACCCAGCGAAGCGCACCCTGTCGCCATCCCGAGCGCCGCCAACGTCGGACACGCGAGCGCCACCTTCGTCAGGATCGACGACCCTGGAACGATGACGTTGCCTGTCAGCGACGCCCAGACCGGCACCACCACGTAAGTCGGCAGCACGAGAATCAACCACGTCGCCAGCTGCGTGCCCGTGATCGACCACCGAGCGCTCACCACGATAAGCGCCAACGCCAGCCCAGCCCCAACCGCCAGACCGTGGCCCATCGAGTGCCCCCTCAGCATACCCTCCAGACCCAGTGCCGCCACGCTCGTCGTATTCGAGGGCGCCGCACCGATCATGAGCGCGGCGACCGCGAGAGCGGCGGGGATCGCGACCGTCGTACCGAAGGCGTGACGGTGCACACGCGCGAGCGGCATGCGCGTCGACTGCCCGGCGCGCACCCGCACAGACTTGATCGTCAGCGCGCACGCCCCCAGCATCAGGGACAGACACACCGGGTACAGGCTCCACACGACTCCCGCGGACATGTCGTCGGGCTCGACCGATGACTTCATGAGAAACGGGATGCGGGCCACACCGTAGAACTGGGTGGCTCCCACAATGATCGACCACACGAAGGTCACAACCATTCCCGTGCTGGACTCTTCGCAATTCAGCGCAATGAGCGCCAGGAGCAGGGAGGCGAGCGCCAGGCCGATGAGTCCCTCAACCGAGGCCAGGGGCTGGCCTACGGCTGCCAGAGCCTGCACGTCCACCATCGACGACCCCAGGAACACCAGGGCGATGGGGGCGAACACGAACGCGAAAAGACCCGAGCGCAGGCGCGCGGAGAGGCTTCGATGCTGCAAAAGCGTCATGCCCCTAGTGTAGAGGGGTGAGTATCGAAGCCCTCGTTGACCCCGCTCCTGCCGTGCTGCGTGCCGCCGCCGCGCGCCCCGACGTCGCATCCGCCATGGACGAGGCGCACGCCGCGCTTGCGGACCTGCGTTTTTCTGAGGGCCTGCGACGAGGCTGGGAGGAGGCCCGCGCTGAGGCAGCCGTTCGCGAAGCCGCCGCCCTGTCCATCATCGAGGGTGCCCGCACCAGTGTCGACGACGTGCGCGCCCTGTCCATGGCGGACGAAGGAGGCGCTGCCTCGGACCCGGGTGCCGCGCTTGCCCTGGGGATCTGGCGCTCGCAATGGAACCTCGCCTCCCACTTTCCTGCCCTTAATACGCGCTCCCAGGGGGGTGTACGCGTGGCCCCCACGCCCCTGCCCGCGCTGATCGCCGGGCTGCACAGGGACGCTTGTTCCGGCCTGGTCGCCACCGGTCTGACCCCGCCGCGTGAGGTTGCAGTGCCGACGGACCCCGCCCTGCTGGCCCCCGCCTTGGGCTACGCGCGCTGCGACGCGCCCGCCCTGGCCGTCGCCGCCGCTCTGACCGCCCACTTCCGATTCCGGCGTGTCTTCGCCCAGGCCTCGTCCGTCGTGGGAGGGGGACTGGCCCGGTGGATCCTCGTCACCCGCGGCGTCGACCCGACCGGCGTGTGCGTGCCGAGCGCCTACGACGCGCTCGACCCGGCGCGCGCGGGGCGTTCCCTCGCAGGATGGGTGAGCGCCGACGAGGCCGGCCTGGCCCGGTGGATCACCCACTACTGCGCGGGCGTCGTCTACGGTGCCCAGGTCGGGCGCGACGTCGCCCGCCACGTGCAGGCGGGCAGGCTCTCCTAGCTGCCCGTGGCCGCTCAGCGGCGCAACAGCGAGCTGGCCGCGACGCCCACCGCCACGCCCACCAGGAAGGGCACCGCGATCTTCGCGGGCATGGGTACGCGGCGCGGCAGGACGCGCACCGTGGACGTGAAGGTGAGCGTGGGCCAGCCCTCGCGCTCAGCTATCTCGCGCAGCGCGCGGTCCGGATTGACCGCGTAGGGGTGGCCGACGAGGCGCAGCAGTGGCGCATCCGACACCGAATCCGAGTACGCCGAACACTCGGACAGATCCCACCCGCGCGAGCGAGCCAGGGCCTCGCACGCGTCCGCCTTGCCCTGCGCCTGGTTGAAGTGCGTGACCTCGCCCGTGAAACATCCGTCCTCATCCACGGCGGCTTTCGACGCCAAGACCTCGTCCGCACCGAGCATCGTCGCGATCGGGCGCACCACCTGCTCCACCGACGCTGACGCGATCACCACGACGTCACCGATGCTCTTGTGGTAGGCGATGCGGCGCAGCGCCTGCGCGTAACATACCGGCTCGATCGTGCGCTCGAGCGCATCCTCGACCGTGGCCTCGAGGAACGCGGCGTTCCAGCCGCGGGCCATGCGGCCCATGGCCTCGGCCATCTGCCCCATGCGCGACTCGTCCGCTCCCGAGAGCAGGTACGGCAGCTGTACGAGGAATGAGGTGATTGCGGTGCGACGACTCATGAGACCGGCCTCGATAAACGGACCCGATAGCGCCACGTTCGACGACGTATCCAGAATCGTCTTATCCAGGTCAAAAAAGGCCGCACGTACCATCGCGTTTACTCCAGCGTCGGGATTATCCACAGGGGTCCGCCGTCGGATCCCTCTATGCACAGGGTGGCATTTCGTGTCGGCGTTGTCCACAGGGGTGCATCCGCCGGTAGACGCCCGCGCGTTCCCGGGCGCACCGTTGGGAGATGGACACAAACACTGAATGTGCTAGGGGTTCGGTCGCCCTCATCGGCCTGACCTCGCGTGATTGCGAGCGCGCCCGTGACGCCGTCACGTTGGCGGGCGCGCGCGTATGCTCCGAACCCTCCAGCGCGATCCTGGTTCTGGCGGCACCGGGCGTGCCCGTCCCCGCGCTGGTGCCGTGCGTGCGCGTCGGCGCGGGTGGCCAGGTCGTGTTGCCCGGGGACACTGCCCTGCTCGTCTCCCTCATTGCCGAGGCATCCTGGCGCTGCGTGCGCACCGGCCCCGTCTGGATGGTGGCCGGGATCGCCGGGGGCCTCGGGGTCACCTCGCTCGTGCGCATGCTCGCGCGGTCGACTGCGCTCCCGCCGTGGTGGCGGCGCTGGGGGAGCGGGCGTCATCGCTTCGGTACGAGGCCGTGGCTGGGGCGGGGGGACGAGGCCGATCACTGCGGCGAGAGAGTGCGGACTCCCTGCCCGATCATTGTCGATGCCTCCGGGTCGGTACCCGGCGTCGCGCGAGCCTGCGACCATGACCTGCCGGGCGTCAGGTGGGCGGACCTGGAGGCCTGCGAGGATTCCTACCTGCCCGCCCTGTCAGACCATCTGCCCATCATCGACGGGGTGCCCGCCCTCGTCGGTGACGAGCGCGGGGGAGCGAGCGCCGACGATCCGCGCGTGGCCGCCGCGTGCCGTTCCATCGGGGCACCCCTCATCGTCGACGCAGGGCGCTGGGATCGCCGCTCTGCTCGCCTCGCCGAGGTTATCCGCGCCGACGCGATCATCCTCCTCACCCACGGGAACCTCGAGGGAGCCGCCGCAATGGCCGCGTGCCTGGCGGTCGCTCCTCCGCCCGCCCCCGCGCTCACTCTCGTGGTCGGGGAACGAGCGGAACGCAGCCCCGGCCTCGTCGAGTGTGCGCCCGGATCGATCCTGCGTGCCCCCACTCGCCGCGGTCGCCACCTGCGGGCACTGCGCCGGGCCCTGGAGGCGTGCGGATCGCAGAGTGGTCGGTCCCCGAGTGATCGCTCCCAGGGATGCTCGTCCCGGGGCGCACCCGAGTGGCTCGACGCGCTAGACCTGTCCGCCGCGCGCCCCCGGGAGAGGGCGGACGAGCGGGATGACGCCCTCCTCCTGGAGGCCTGACGTGACCATCCCCCTGCGACTCCTCGCGCGAGGCGATACACCCGCCCGCGCCGTCTCACGCGCCGCTCGCCCGGGTTGCGGTGCCGCAGAGGCGGCCTCGATCCTCGACGAACTGCGCGCTCGCCAGCGCGGCATGAATCCCGCCCTGGCCTCGGTCGTGGACGCGCCCGGCGTCACCGATGTCCTCATCAACGGAGGACAAGCCTGGGTGGATCGAGGCGGGGGACTGGTGCGCGTCGACGTCGGCATCCCCGACGAGGCGGACGCGCGCCGCGCCGCAATCCGCATGGCGAGCGCGTGCGGGGTGCGTCTGGACGACGCGAGTCCCATCGCCGACGGGACGTTACCCGGGGGAGTGCGCCTGCACGCGGTGCTCGCGCCCGTGTCCGGCTCGGGCACCCTCATCTCCCTGCGTGTGCTCGGCACTCGCCGCCTCGGAATCGGTGACCTTGAAGCGTGCGGGACGCTGACCAAACCCGTGGGTCCCCTCGTTCGCGCGCTCGTCGCCGAGCGCGCGAACGTCCTCATCTCCGGGGCCACCGGCAGCGGAAAGACAACCCTCCTGAGCGCCGCACTCGCACTTGTTCCTGCGGGTGAGCGTATTGTCTGCATCGAAGAAGTCCCCGAAATCGCGCCCGCCCACCCGCACTGCGTCCATCTCGTCGAACGGGCCCCCAACGTCGAAGGGCGAGGTGCCGTCACCCTGCCCGACCTCGTGCGCGCCGCCATGCGCATGCGGCCCGACCGGCTCGTCCTCGGGGAATGCCGAGGCCCCGAAGTACGCGACGTCCTCACCGCCCTCAACACCGGACACGACGGCGGCTGGGCGACCCTGCACGCCAACAGCGCGCGTGACGTGCCCGCGCGGCTCGCGGCGCTCGGCGCGCTCGCGGGCATGAGCGAAAGCGCTGTCTGTGCCCAAGCCTCCAGCGCCCTCGACGCCGTCCTCCACATGCGCCGCTCCACCTCCGCTCACCGCTGGGTCGCCGAGGTCGGCGTCCTCACGCGTACATCCTCCGCCCTCCAGTGCGTGCCCGCCCTTAGCGTCAGCGTCGATGGGCGCGTCACCGAGCACGAGGCCTGGGCCACCCTGGCCGGGAGGGCTGGGATATGAGGTGGGTTGCGCGTGCACTGGCGGGAACCGCCAGCATCCGTGGTTGCGGCGGTGCGTCGGATGGTTTCCCGAGGGGCTGGGACGGCCTCGTTCCCGTTGACGTTGCCGCCGACGGGGGAGCCTGGCTGCTGATCGTTGCGTTGGTGGGTGCCGCGCTCGGAGCGTGCGCGCTGCGGCTGCTGGCGTGCTGCGTCGCCCGCCTCCTACGGGCACGCCGCGAGCGACGGGTCGTGCGGGCGTGGTCCGGGCCTTCCCCTGCAATCAGATGCGGCGGTACCTCGCCTCCATCTGTGATTGCTCGCCTGCGCGCTGGTCTCTACGTCTTCCGGAATGCCTCCGCACACCACCGCGGTCGCGCACAGGGGACGCCCTCTCCTCGTGAGATCGCCCTCCTCGTCGCAGAAGTCGCGACGCGTCTCCGCGCGGGAGCCCCGGCCTCGTCCGCATGGGGACAGGCTCTGGCGCGCATCGGCGTGGGAAGCACGGGCAGCATCGACGACGTCTACCCGCCCGTCCTCGACCAGTGGGCGCGCGAACCGAGCAGGTGGCGTGCCCTACTGACGGGCGGGCACCACTCGGAGGCGGCAGCCGCCCGGTCTAGTGCCGCCTCGGTGATCGTGGCCTGTCGATTCAGCCACAGCCTCGGCGCGCCCCTGGCCGACGTCCTCGACGCGATCGGGGATGCCATCGACGACGCGCAGGCCGTCGAGGAGGCACGGCGCGTCGCATCAGCGGGGCCGCTCATGTCCGCTCGCGTGCTCGCCGCGCTGCCCCTCGTGGGGGTTGTGGCAGCGCTGGCGCTCGGGGCCTCCCCCTGGTCCTTCTACACGGGCGGCGGGCCTGGGAGCGCCTGCGCCGTCAGTGGGCTGGCCGCGTGGGGAGCGGGCATCGCCTCGTGCAGGCGGATCCTCGCCCGCTGTCGGAGCGCGGATGCGGGCGTGGGGGGCGCGGGTGGTGGTCGCGCGGGTCCACCCATTCGGGCCGACAGCCCGGGAAGCGACGCGGCACTCGCGTGCGACCTGGTCGCCTCGGCCCTGGCCTGCGGCGCTTCAATCCCGCGCGCTCTTGACGCACTCGCCAACGCCTGCGCGCACGAAGCCCTGTCGTGGACCGCCGCCGCCCTGCGCCTGGGGGCCACCTGGGAGGAGGCCTGGGAGGACACACCCACCTGGGCCACGCCCCTGCGCGATGCGCTCGAGGCCTCGTGGACCGCCGGCACCGCGCCCGATGGAATGCTCGCACGCTGCGCCACCTGGGAACGACGCACGCGACTCATCGACGCGCGCACGAAAGCCGAAGAACTCTCCGTGCGCCTCGTCGGTCCCCTCGGAGTGTTCTTCCTGCCCGCGTTCCTCCTCCTCGGCATCGCGCCCCTCCTCGCCCACCTCATGACCGGCATCGGAGGGTAGGGGAGAGCGAACTCCTTGCAGGCACGAGGTGTAGTGCCCGTGGCCCGATTCTGTGGGGCAGCGTCGCATCGTCCTCGAGCCGAGGCCCGAGGCCTAGGCCCTTTCGCCAGAGCGGGCAGCGTCGCATCGGCAGGGCTCGGTGTCGCGCCTCACCGGCAGATGTAGCAGATGTAGCGGTCCCTCCCCTGATCTCAACGGCAACCCCCATCCACAGGGATGCGCTGAGACGAGCCTTATCCACAGCCCCCTCTCGTGTCGCAGCGCTATCCACAGGGGCAAGTTTCCGGCTGGAATGCGGCAGACACAGCCGCGCACACTGGCCCTGCGCGCACCCGCGCGCACGTTGAAAGGACAGATCAATGACGATTATTGAACGCATCGACAACGCCGCTACACGGGCGCAGCTCGCCGTGATGGGCACCCTGCGCGATGCTGCCCAACGCCTCCAAGGGCCGCGCGACGCCCCCACGGCTCGTGACACGCGCGACCCCGAGGAGGGGGCCACCACCGTCGAATACGCGATCGGCACCATCGCCGCCGCGGGATTCGCAGGACTGCTCATCGTGATCCTCAAATCGGACGCGGTGCGAGCAGCCCTCGAATCCGTCATCCAGGAGGCGCTCAACACCCGATGAGACGCGACGACGCAGGATATGTCACCGTCGAACACGCCGTGTGCTTCGCCGCCGTCACCCTCGTTATCGGCGTGATCGCCGCGACCGCGCAGGCAGGCCTGACCGGCTCCTCCCTGTGCCAGGCCGTCCGCGAGGGCGCTCGCGCCGCCTCCATTGGGGAAGACAACGCACAGGACGCGGCCACGGCCTCGTACCCGGCCGGCTCCTACACAGTCGCACGCGGGAATGGCCGTGTGACCGTCACCGGCAGCGCCCCGTATCGCGGTGCCGCCGGATGGATCGCGGGCCAGGCACACTGCACGGTCACCACCATCGACGAGGGGGACCTGCCGTGACCCGCCCACTCGACGCGCCGCCCGACCGCCTCGGTGACGAGGGGTCCGGGACAGTCAACAGCCTCGGACTCATCGCCCTGGCGATCACCCTCTCACTCCTCCTCGCGGGAGTCGGTGCCGCGCGCACCGCTGCCGTGCGACTGCAAGCCGTCGCAGACCTAGCGGCGCTCGCGGGGGCCGAGCGCTCCGCGACCTCCCCCTGGGAGGACGTCGGGGCGGCACCCTGCGACGCGGCTGCGTCCGTCGCCGCAGCAAACAGGGTCGGTGTTGAATCGTGCGAAGTGCTTGACAGCGACTGTCGGGTGGTCGTGAGCGAGTTCGTCAGGATCATGGGAGTGTCTGTCGAGATTCGCGCGAAAGCACGCGCCGGTCAGGAACAGTGAAAAACTCTCAGGAAACTATCAGGTGCGTTCAATGCTTCCCACAGGTGGGGACTCTACATTAGGAGTCATCAAGCTAAAGGAATCGCTGACAGAGGCGATCCGGGAAAGGGAGCGCATCGGGAGACTTGCACTGTGTTGATGGGATGCTCGAAGGGGCCGACCGTAAGGTCGGCCCCTTCGAGTACGTGCAGCCTGTTAACCCGGCAGCGCGACGGCGCTCTGGGGTAATAAGGTTAAAAGACAAGCGCTCCTCCACCGGAACATGATCGTGCAGCCTGTTAACCCGGGGTTATAGGGGTAAAAGACAAGGGTTAAAGGACAAAACGTGTTGGTTTTGCGGTGACTTTTCGGCTTTGCGGCGCGGGAAATTCACTATTTTAGTCGGTCGTGTGTGCCTCGATTATGTGAATACTGAAGCATCGTGGGTGTGTGGCTGTCCCATGGTTCGTGACGGATTGGCCGCGTGCGCCAACGACTTGGACTCCAAGGCATCCCGCATGTGAACCCCCGTTCCGCATGTGGGCCGCCTGTCCCGTACGTGGGCGTGGCTGCCCAGCTTCGGAATAGCGGGTTAGCGTGCGGATGAAGGGGCCCAGCTTCGGAATAGCGGGTTAGCGTGCGGATGAGAGGAGTCCTCCGATCAGCGCGCGCGGGGCTCTGGTGAATGCACTGTCGTATGAGGTGAATCTAGATAACCCAGGCATCGTGGGCGTAATTCCCCGACAAAGTCGCATGTAATTCCTATGCATCTCTTGCAAACATTGAAGTCAGATCGTCGGAATTGCAACGTTTGTGAGAGCAACTCACACTGGCCTGGGGGAATTGCATGCGTCTGTTGGAGAGGGCTGTCCCTACGCGCCGGGGGCACGGCCTCAAGTAACTGGAGGGAACTGAAATGAACTTGGGCTGTCCCTACGCGCCGGGGGCACGGGGCGCTGGCTGACAGGTGCCTGAACGGCATTCAGGGCTGTCCCTACGCGCCGGGGGCACGGTCCTGAAGGTAGGTGAGCAGCGTGATCGCGCCCTGCTTGGACAGGGGTTCGTTGCCGTTGCCGCACTTGGGGGATTGGATGCAGCGCGGGCACCCGGACTCGCAGTCGCAGGAGGAGACGGCCTCGAGCGTGGCGGCCACCCATGACCGCGCGCTGTGAAAGCCGGCAAGCGCGTGCCCGGCACCGCCCCGGAACGCGTCGTGAATGAACACGGTGGGCGCGCCCGTGTCGTCGTGCAGCTCGGTGGACAGGCCGCCCAGGTCCCAGCGGTCGCAGGTCGCGACGAGGGGCAGGATGCCGATCATCGCGTGCTCGGTCGCGTGCAGGGTGCCCGCCAGGTCCGCGGCCTCGATCCCCATCGCGGCCAGCGCCGTGGGGGTCAGGGTGAACCACGTGGACTTCGTGGGCAGCGTGTGGGTGGGGAGGAACAGCTCGATGTTGCGGATGAACTCGAGTCCGGGCAGTCGTAGCAGATCGTAGTCGGTGACTCGCGTCGACACGTTCGTCGGCCCGTGATGCCATGTGACCGTGCCATCCCCGCACACGTACGTCTCCTCGATGGCGCACACCTCGACGCTCGTGTGGGTCGCCGAGCGCGTGCGCAGGGGAGTGCGCACTTCCTCGACCAGGGCGACGCGCGCGTCATCGACCCGCGCGGGCGGGATGATGATCGACGAGGCCTGGGTCCCCTCCCGTTCCTCGCTCCTAAGGTCCTCGGTGACCCGGGTGCCACCCCCGGCCTCGGGCAGGAGTGCGCGCGGCCACCCCTGGGAGGTGGGTGCGGTGGGCGTGGTGAGGGAGTTGAGAGAGAGGACGTGGAAGGTGTGCCCCTGGTGGATGTAGATGGCACCGGGGAAGACATGGGCGTCGGCGGAAGCCTGGTCGATGGTGCCGATGACGGTGCCGGTGGCGGCGTCGACGATCTGGACGTCCCCGGCGGCGCCGCGCAGGTCGGTGAGGTCGCTGGGGTGCTCGGGCCTGGTGGCGTCCCAGAAGAATCCGGTGGGCCTGCGCTTGAGGTAGCCGTCGGCGACGAGTCGCAGGGCGACGCCGCGCAGTTCTGGGCCAAAGTAGGTGATATCGGACGGTGTGATCGGCATTTCGGCGGCTGCGGCGGCGACGTGCGGGGCCAGCACCCACGGATTAGATGGGTCGATGACGGAGGCCTCGACCTCGCCGAGGATGTGTTCCGGGTGGCGCACCAGGTACGCGTCCAGCGGGTTGTCGGAGGCGATGAGAACGGAGGTGCCCGGAGCGCCCGCGCGACCCGCGCGCCCGATCTGCTGGCGCAGGGACGCGCGCGTGCCCGGCCATCCGACCGTGATCGTCGCGTCCAGCCCCGAGATGTCCAGGCCCATCTCGAGCGCCGACGTCGTGGCGAGCGCCCGCACGCCTCCCGTGCGGATCGCCTCCTCGAGTGCCCGGCGTTCCTCGGGCAGGTATCCGCCGCGATACGCGCCCACTCGGCCCGCGTTCGCGGAACCACGCGCCAAGAGGCGGT
>NZ_ALCA01000129.1 GCF_000278725.1 Actinomyces sp. ICM47
CCGCAAGGGTGTCAGATGGTTACTTCTGGGCTGCTTCGAAAGCGTCCGCGAGGGAGTTGAAGATCTCCGTGTAGGTGATGATCGACTCGTTGGTGTAGGTGTCGTTCGGCGCGTACACGACCTGCTTGTTCTGGAGGGCAGTCACGTTCTGCAGGGCAGCGTTGTCGTTGATGACGGTCTCAGCCGGGGTGTTAGAGCCGTCCTTGGTGATCGCGGCGTCGCGGTCGAGCACGAGGATCCAGGCGGGGTTGGCCTGCGCGATAGCCTCGACGGAAATGTCGTCACCGGTGTGAGAGTCGGTCGAACCTTCGACCTCAAGGGCGGGCTTGAGGCCGAGCAGGTCGAAGACCGGACCCCACGTGCGGCCCTTGCCGGGCGCCACGTAGCCGATGTTTCCGCCGGAGACGTCAACCGCCATGACGGTGGAAGAGCCGTCGTAGGCCTTCTTCGCACGCTCGATCGAGGCGTTGAAGTCGTCAACCAGCTTCTTGGCCTCGTCCTGCTTGCCGAAGATCTCGCCGAGGTCCGTGACCTCGCGGATGAGTTCCTGATCGAAGGGCTGCCCCTCGCGCGGCTCGAGGTTGATGAGCGGGACGTCGGGGGCCAGTTCCTTGATCTGGGCGTCGTACTTGGAGAAGCGCTGACCGGAGATGATCAGGTCGGGTTCGGCGGCGACCAGGGCCTCGAGGTTGGGGTCGCGGTGCATGCCCACGTCGGCGATGTCATCGCCGTTGTACGCGGTGATGGTCGAGGGGATCAGCTTCTTGGGGGCAGCGACGAGCGGCACGTTCCACTGCGCGAGGACCTCGAAGGTGCGGTTGTCGAGGGATGCTGCGCGGGTGACGGGCAGCTTGATGTCGACCGTGCCATCGTTTGCCTCGATAGACACGGACGAGGCCTGGGTGGCCTCGGACGCGGAGGATGTGGTGGACTGCGAGGAGGAAGTGGCACCCGAGGAGCAGGCGGCGAGGCCGAGTGCCGCGATGGCGGCGATGGCGGCCAGGGACGTGGTCGTGCGAGACATTATTTCTCCGTCATAGTTACTTGCGATGGGGCTGAAATAGGAAAAGCTAGGCTTACCTAACTGCCAAAAGCAACCATACCGATATTTTGGGCTTTGTGCGTGTGAATGCTGGCATAGTCTCGCGGTCTGATGCGTTCCCTGGCGCGCATTGACAAGAAACATGTGGGGCGGTGCTCGCGTGAGCACCGCCCCACGGCAGCTTGCGACCGGGCGTGAGCGAATGTCAGGTCAGTCGACCAGGCCCTTCACGGCCTCGTCAAGTTCGGCGACCCAATCCGCGCCCGACACGTCCGAGGGCATGCGCCAATCCCCGCGCGGGGACAGGGAGCCGCCGGCCATGACCTTCGGGCCGTTGGGCAGGGCGCTGCGCTTAAACTGCTGGCTGAAGAAACGCCACAGGAACAGGCGCTCCCACGTCACGATCTCCTCCAGCGAGTACGCGACCTTGTCCTCCTCGGGGAAGCCGACCGGCCAGGAACCCACGGATGCATCCGACCAGGCCTTTTCTGCCAGGAATGCGATCTTCGAGGGGCGCGCGCCGCGGCGCAGCACGTGGTACAGCGTGAAGTCCTGCAGGTTGTAGGGGCCAATCTTGTCCTGCGTGGACTGCATCTTCTCGCCCGGCTTGGCGGGAACCAGCTCGGGGGAGATCTCCGTGTTGAGGATCGACAGGAGTACCTCGCCGACGCGCTCGTCGAACTGCTTGGAGGCCACGACCCAGCGGATCAGGTGCTGCATGAGGGTCTTCGGCACACCCGTGTTGACCGCGTAGTGGCTCATCTGGTCGCCCACACCGTACGTGCACCAGCCCAGCGCCAGCTCGGACAGGTCGCCCGTGCCCAGCACGATGCCGCCCAGGTGGTTGGCCAGGCGGAACAGGTAGTCGGTGCGCAGGCCCGCCTGGACGTTCTCGAAGGTGACGTCGTAGGTGGCCTCGCCCTCGCCGTAGGGGTGGCCGATGTCGGCCAGCATCTGCGTGGCCGCCGGGCGGATGTCGATCTCCTGGAAGGACGTGCCCAGGTACTGGCACAGCAGGGTCGCGTTCGTCTTCGTGCGCTCGGACGTGGCGAAACCAGGCAGCGTGTAGCACAGAATGTCCGTGCGCGGTCGTCCCAGCAGGTCCATCGCGCGGGAGGCCACGACCAGCGCGTGCGTCGAATCCAGGCCGCCCGAGACGCCGATGACGATCTTCGGGTTGCCGATCGCGCGCAGGCGCTGGACCAGGCCGGCGACCTGAATGTTGTAGGCCTCGTAGCAGTCCTGCTCCAGGCGTGTGGGGTCGTTGGGGACGAAGGGGAAGCGGTTGACCGCTCGCTCCAGGCCCAGGTCGGTGCGCGGCGGATCGAGCGTGATCTCGACCTCCTGGGGGGACAAGCGCTCATCCCCCGCGAAGTAGCGCTGCGCATTGTCCGTGAACGAATTCTGGCGCTTGCGCTCGGTGCGCAGGCGCTCCAGGTCCACGTCGGCGATCGTGATGTGCGCGCCCTCCTGGAAGCGCTCGCCAATCGCCAGGCGTTCCCCGGCCTCGTAAATCATGGTCTCGCCGTCCCAGGCCAGATCCGTGCTGGACTCGCCCATGCCGGCCGCCGTGTAGATGTAGGCCGCCGAGCAGCGCGCGGACACCGAGCGCACCATGAGTTCGCGGTCCGCGCCGCGTCCGACCGTGATCGGGGACGCCGACAGGTTTGCCAGGACGGTCGCGCCTGCGAGCGCCAGTTCGGTGGCGGGGGTGACGGGCACCCACATGTCCTCGCAGATCTCGATGCCGACGGTCAGGCCGGGCACATCGTCGGCGGAAATGAGGACCTGGCCGAAGGGAACCCACACGGGGCCGCCGGTGAATTCTTCGATGCCGCCCCACGGGACCTCGATGCGCTCGCAGGCGCGCGGGGGCATGGTGACGAAGTAGCGCTTCTCGTAGAACTCGCGGTAGTTGGGCAGGTGCGACTTGGGGATGATCGCGAGCACGCGCCCGCGGTGGATGGCGACCGCGCAGTTGTACAGGGCGTTGTCCTTGCGCAGCGGTGCGCCGACGATGAGGAGGGGGAGCAGGTCGGCGCTGGCCTCGACAATGGATCCCAGGGCTTTCTCGACGGTATCGAGCAGGACGTCCTGCAGGAGGAGGTCGTCGATGGCGTATCCGGAGACGCACAGCTCCGGGTAGACGCCGACGGCGACGCCGCGCGCGTCAAGCTCGCGTGCGGTGTCAATGATCTCGCGCGCGTTCTCGAAGGGGCGCGCGGGGTGCACGGGCAGGGTCACGGCGGCGACGCGCGCGAAGCCCTGGTCGTAGAGGGAATGGAAGTTCATGGTTCTCCTTTGGTACGGGGCTTATTCTCGCGTACTCCGCGCGCTTGCGCTCTTCATTGACGAGGCCGGGGTTGGGGTGGGCGGTCGGCGCAGGGGAGGATCGAGGACGAAGGCCGTTGCGTCGACACCGGGGACGAGGCGGTACAGGGTTGCGGGGCGTCCTGCTCCCTCGCGGACGGTGCCTCCTGTCGGCTCGATGAAGGAGGCTGTTTTCGTTGCTTTCCGGTGGAAATTGCGAGGGTCGAGGGTTGATCCCCAGATGGCCTCGTAGGTGGTGCGCAGCTGGGTGATCGTGAACTCGGGGCCGCAGAAGGAGGTGGCCAGGGGCGAGTATTCGATCTTGGAGCGTGCGCGCTCGATGCCGTCCGCCAGGATTGTCGCGTGGTCGAAGGCGAGTGGGGAGGTGGGTGCGAGGAGGTCATCGACGGGGTGCCAGAGTGCTCCGGCGGCGTCGCCTCCCGCGCGGGCGGGGGAGAAGGAGGGGGCCAAGAGTAGGTAGGCGACGGAGAGAATGGGGCCGCGGGGGTCTCGTCCCTGCGGTCCGTAGGTGCGCAGCTGCTCGAGGTAACCCGGGGGAGTGATACCGGTTTCCTCCTCAAGCTCGCGCGCAGCCGCCTCTTCGGTCTGCTCGCCGTCGCGCAGGAATCCGCCGGGGAGGGCCAGGTGATCCTTGAAGGGTTCGATGCCTCGGCGTACGACGAGGGCGTGGAGGGTGTGGTCGATGACGGTCAGGGCGACGATGTCGACCGCGATCGGGATGGTGAGGGGTTCAGTCATGGTGCCAGCATAACTTATTTGTGTCGAGTTGACATTAAATGTGAGGTGGGATTATTGTCATCATGACATAAACAAGTGGGAGACCACCCGACCAAGGAGCCATCATGGGAACCCTCCACCACCACCCCTTCCTCATCCGCTACCAGGGCGGAGCCGGCGACCACGTCGTCCAAATCCGCGCCGGACGCACCATCCGATCCGGAGTCGGCCAGTCCTTCTGGCTGCGAGCCGGGCGCTGCGCGCTCGCGGAAGTGCCCACCGCGAACCGCGCCCACAGCTTCCTCGTACAGGTCCCGTCCGCCGACCAGCAAAACGTCAGCGCCCAGGTCGCCATCACCTACCGCATCGAGGACGCCGAGGCGGCCGCTTCGCACTACGACTTCGACCTGTACCCGCGCGATGCAAGCAACGACGCGCAAGGCCTGTGGCAGATCGACGAAACCGTCACCCGAATCGCTCACTCGGCCCTGGCCTCGTCCATCGGCGCGATGCCTCTGTCTGACGCCATTTCCGGCTCCCTCGAACGGGTCGGCAGCCTGCTCGCCCAGACTTTTGCCGCCGACGAACAGCTGCGCGCAACCGGCGTCACCGTCGTCGACGTGCGCCTCATGAGCCTGCGCCCTGACGAGGGCGTCGAATCCTCGCTGCGAGCCCCGCTCCTCGAGCAGCTCCAGGCCGAGGCTGATCGCGCCCTCTACGAACGTCGCGCCCTCGCCGTCGAACGCGAATCCCAGATCTCCGAAAATGAAATGCAGTCCAAGCTCGACCTGGCCCGCAAGCGTGCCGACCTGGTTGACCAGGAAGGACACAATGCCAGGCGTGAAGCTGAGGAGAAAGCCGCTGCCGACGCGATCGCCGTCGAGGCGGAAGCACGACGCATCGTCGAAAAAGCCAAAGCCTACGAAGCGGACTGGAAGACCGCCGGTGCCGCGCGGACTGCGACCGATGCGTCCTACGTCAGGGCCCTCGGCGAGGCCGGGCCAGAGGTGGCGCGCGCCGTCGCCCTCAAGGAATTGGCCAAGAACATGCCGTCCTTCGGCGACATCACCATCACCGCCGACGTGCTCAGTGACCTCGTCTCCGCATTCACCGGCTCCAAGAAGGCAGGCAAGTAGCCATGCGACGACGCGCCGTCATCGTCCGACGCCCCACCGAGTATGACGAACTCATGGACCGCTACTCCACCCGCGGCCAGGTCGAATTCGTCCTGCGGTCACGCGGGCGCAGCCTCGAAGCCGTCGAGCGAGCGCACGAGTCCCACCTGGCAGCCCTGGCCCGAGTGCGCGCAGGCATCCCGGACGGGTGGGCGAGCGCCGACGTCGAACGCGACTCCCTCTCGCGCTTCCTCTTCGCCCCCGAGGACGTCATCGTCGTCGTCGGACCCGACGGCCTGGTCGCCAACGTTGCCAAATACGCTGGTGACCAGGTCGTGGTCGGCATCAACTCGGTACCCCAGTCCAACGCGGGTGTCCTCGTGCGCTGCACGCCCGACCAAGGCGTAGGGGCGCTGCGCCGCCTTGAATCAGGCGCGGACCTGCGCGTCGATCACCTGACAATGGTGCGCGCGGCAGCCGACGACTCGCGCTCCCTGACCGCCCTCAACGAGGTGTTCATCGGGCACCCGAGCCACCAGAGCGCCCGCTACGAACTCTCCCTTGGGTCCAGCGTCGAACGCCAATCCTCATCGGGCGTCGTCGTCTCCACCGGGACCGGCGCAACCGGGTGGGGGGCCTCCCTCAAGCGTGGGCGTGCGATGGGGGAGATGCCCGCCCCGACCTCGCCCTCACTCGCATGGTTTGTGCGCGAGGCCTGGCCCTCCCCCTATACCGGCATCGAGCACACCGAGGGCATCCTGGACGAGGACGAAGAGCTGAGCCTCGTCGTCGGCTCCGAATCCCTCGTCCTCTTCGGCGACGGCATGGAATCTGATCGGCTCACCCTTACGTGGGGCCAAAGCGTGCGCGTCTCGCGCGCCCCGCGAGCGCTCTCCCTCGTGGACCCCGCGGGCTTGGGGTAGGGGTGATCTTGACATGAGCAGACTCTGAGGAACTGCTGGACAGCAAGCAGCCTGTGAAGGTAGCATTGGAATCGGTAACGGGGCTAGTGCTCAGAGTGCCACATCGAAAACCCACGCCCTCGCGGTGTGGGTTTCCGTCTATCTAGCCGAAGGAGGCCAGATGCTGGTTGCTTATCTCGACGAAGTTGCCGAGGCAGGAGCGACTGAGCCCCGAGGACCGGACCCGGATGGAAGAAGCGAAGGCTGGAATACTTGCAGTTGCTCGCGCTAGTGGGCTATGACGCAGTAGTTCTCCGGTTCTCGGATAGGTTGCGAGTATGCGGATAGGTTACGAACATCCGGATAGGTTGCGAGCATACGGATAGCTTATTTTCCTATCCGCATGTGCATAACCTATCCATATGCGCACAACCTATCCGCGTGTGAAGACTCGCGCGCGGCAACGCCTACGCGGGTACGACGCCCTCCGCGCGCAGCTCGTCCATGACGCGGTCGAGGGTCGCGCCCACGGGGTCGCGGACGATCAGGTCTGCGTGCGCGTCGGCCGAGGTCGGGGTGGCGTTCATGAGCACCAGGTGATCCCCGGAAAAGTAGTTGATGAGGCCCGCGGCCGGGTAGACGACGAGGGATGTGCCGGCCACGATCAGCGTGGATGCCCGCGCAATGGCGGACACGGCGGCCTCGATGACTCCCTGGTCGAGGGATTCGCCGTACATGACGATGTCCGGGCGCATCTGCCCTCCGCACGACGGACACGCGGGCACTGGATCCCCGTCAACCTTGACAGCATCAATGAGCGCGACGACGGTCCCGCAGCGCGTGCACACGAGCCGTTCCCAGTTGCCGTGCAGCTCCCACACAGCGCGCGACCCGGCCCGCTGGTGCAGGCCGTCGATGTTCTGCGTAACGACGGCGTCGAGGCGACCCGCGGCTTCCAGAGCGGCCAGGGCCTTGTGTGCGCCGTTGGGTTCTACCGGGCGGTACACCTCGCGGAACCACTCCCAGTACGCTTCGGGGTGCTTGGTGAAGAAGTCAATGCTCAGGACCGTCTCGAGGGGAATCTCGCGCTCCTGAAAGTAGAAGCCGTTCGCCCCGCGAAAATCGGGGATACCCGACTCGGTGGAGACGCCCGCGCCCCCGAAAAACACGGTGGACGGTGACTCCGCAATCCAATCCGCCAGGGTCGAAACGTCGCTGTTCATGAGGACCTCCTCGCTCGCGCTACCCTCCCAGGATACGCCCGAGGCCGGGGCACCACGTGGGGACCCCGGCCTCGTTGGCGCGAAAGAATCAGGCGAAGGTCAGCGCCTGGCGGGCGATCGCCAGCTCCTGGGGCAAGCCTGCACGCGGCGAATGCACCGTCGGGCCTCATGTTGCCGGTTTGCCTGTAGTGGGTGCACTTGCGCGGGCATGTACGAGCTGGAGGAGGGAGAGATTCTGGGGAGACATACCGGTTAGGGAATCGAGGTGGGGGCGTGCCCTGTCGAGAATCCGGATGTGGTGGATATTGCCGATGCTGCGTCGATAAAACTGGAGGGTGGATTCATACGTGAAACCTCCACGAAGATCAGCGAAAAAACTGTCTGCTACCCATCTGTACGAGCTGTTGAGTACCAACTGATAGTCACATGCTCTGCCGATGAGGGCTGCGACCCAGTCTGCGCACTGGATGTTTGTGGAGAGCTCCGAGTCAATATATGCGGGAGCTTCAAGGATGCGCAGCATCTCCTGATGTTCCTTGATGCGACTGTAGATGTGGGCATAGCTGCGTTTCACCTGGTGAAAGCGCTGCTTCTCATTGATCATGTCCTGAAAGAGGAGGATGTTCTGGTCCTCGTGTTCGGCATACCTGCAGAGTCGGTTGATCGCCTCACTCAAACATTCAAGAGTTCTTTCCTCGCGTTTATTTTCCCAGTTGTTGTCGGTGTTCTTGCCCCACACCTGGCCTGGGGAGCCGATGGGTTTTTCACGTACGAAGTAGAAGAGCTTTCCGCCGTACCTGTGAGCATGTTTCTCCTCACTGAGAGACGCAAAGACCCACGGCGCAACGTGTGCGCCCGTGGGCCCGCGGATTGGCACTCTGCGAGGACCTGCTCGCCGTTACCACTTCTGATCGTAGTCGGTGTGTGGGTGGGAAGTCAACTACGCGACGGATACGCCCGAGGCCGGGGCTCCACGCGGGAACCCCGGCCTCGTGATGGCCTAAGAATCAGGCGAAGGTCAGCGCCTGGCGGGCGATCGCCAGCTCCTCATTGGTCGGGAAGACGTAGATTGTCACCGTCGAGTCGGGGGCGGAAATGACGCGGGGTTCGCCGGAGCGAACATTGTTCGCCTCGACGTCGATCTTCACGCCGAAGGGGGCGAGGGCCTCGGCCAGCTCGCGACGCACTGCTGCGTCGTTCTCGCCGATGCCAGCGGTGAAGGTGATGACGTCCAGGCCGCCCAGCTCGGCGGTGTAGGACCCCACGTACTTCAGGAGGCGGTTAATGTAGACGTCCATGGCGACGCGGGCACGCTGCTGAGCCTCGGGGTCCTCATCGTTGTGGATCATGTCCCACACTGAACGCATGTCGGACTCGCCGGTCATGCCCTTCATGCCGGACTTCTTGTTGAAGAGGGTGTCGACCTCGTCGACGCTCATGCCGGCGACGCGCTGCAGATGGAACACGACGGCGGGATCGATGTCGCCGGTGCGGGTGCCCATCATGAGGCCCTCGAGGGGGGTCAGGCCCATGGACGTGTCGATCGGCTTGCCGTTCTTGACGGCCGACACGGACGCGCCGTTGCCCAGGTGCAGGACGATCTGCTTGAGGTCGTCGCGGCCTTCCAGCTTCGCGATCTCCTGGGAGACGAACTGGTGGGAGGTGCCGTGGGCGCCGTAGCGACGCACCGAATACTTTTCGGCGGTCTCAGTCTCCAGGGCGTACAGAGCCGAGCGAGCGGGCAGCTGCTGGAAGAATGCGGTGTCGAAGACGGCGACGTGGGGGACGTCGGGCATGAGTTCGCGCGCCACGTCGATGCCCTTGAGGTGGGCGGGGTTGTGCAGGGGAGCCAGCGGGCACAGCTCCTCGATGAGGTTGCGGACCTCGTCGGTGATCAGTGCCGGGCCGTCGAAGTAGCGGCCGCCCTGAACGACGCGGTGGCCGACGGCGAGGATCCCGGCTTCGGCCAGGGTCGGACCCTCGGTGTCAAAGAGGCGCAGAACTTCACGCATGCCGACTGTGTGGTCGGGAACCGGCAGTTCTTCCTCGGTGACGGCGTCGCCGTGCGCGTGCTTAATGAAGCCCATCGGGTCACCGATGCGCTCAACGAGGCCCTTGGCGATCGCGTCGCCGGTCTCGGGATCGACGAGCTGGTACTTGATGGAGGAGGAACCGGAGTTAATGACGAGAACGGAGGACGAGGTCACGCGTTCGCCTTTCGTGTTGGTGAGATGGAAGAGAGTTGTACGAGGCCGGGGTCCGGTCAGCGACAATAGTAACCGGACCCCGGGACCTGGGTCCCGCTCAGCCCTGGGCCTGGACGGCGGTCAGGGCGACGGTGTTGACGATGTCTTCGACGAGGGCGCCGCGCGACAGGTCGTTGACGGGCTTGTTGAGGCCCTGCAGGACCGGGCCGACGGCGAGCGCGCCGGAGGAGCGCTGAACGGCCTTGTAGCCGATGTTTCCGGCTTCCAGCGAGGGGAAGACAAAAACGGTTGCCTTACCAGCGACGTCGGAGCCCGGCAGCTTCTTGGAGGCGACGGCCGCATCGACGGCCGCGTCGAACTGGATGGGGCCTTCGATGGCCAGCTCGGGGGCTTTCTCGCGGGCGAGGCGGGTGGCCTCGACGACGGCGTCAACGTCCGGTCCGGCCCCGGAGGTGCCGGTCGAGTAGGACAGCATCGCGACGCGCGGGGTGACGCCGAACTGGGCGGCTGTGCGCGCGGAGGTCACGGCGATGTCGGCGAGCTGCTCGGGCGTCGGGTTGGGGTTGACGGCGCAGTCGCCGAACGCCCACACGCGGTCCTTCATCGCCATGAGGAAGATGGAGGAGACGACGGAGACGCCGGGGGCGGTCTTGATGATCTGGAAGGAGGGGACGATCGTGTGCGCGGTCGTGTGGGCGGCACCCGAGACCATGCCGTCGGCGTCGCCCATGTGGACCATCATGGTGCCGAAGTAGGACACGTCGGTGACCTTCTTGCGGGCCTGCTCGAGGGTGACGCCCTTCTTGGCGCGCAGGCGCGCGAACTCCTCGGCGTAGCGCTCGAGGTAGGCGGGGTCGTCCACGGAGACGACCTGGGCGGCGCTCAGGTCGAGGCCGAGCTCGCCGGAGCGCTTGGCGACGTAGTCGGCGTCGCCCACGAAGGTGATGTCGGCGATGCCGGCGGCGAGGACCTGGGCGGCGGCCTGGAGGACGCGGTCGTCGTCGGGTTCGGGCAGGACGATACGCTTGCGGTCGGCGCGGGCGCGTTCGATGAGGTCGGCCTGGAAGGCGAGCGGGGTGACGGCCGTGGGGGTGGCTGCGGCGTGCAGCGTGGCGGCGGCGTCCTCACCCAGGGGCAGGGTCAGGACGGGCACGTCGACCTCGAGTGAGGGGGTACCACCGGTCAGGATCACGGCGACGACGGAGGCGGCAGCGGCCTCGGCGCGCAGGCGGGCGGTGGCGATTTCCTCGGTGAGCAGCTCGGCGCTGGCGCCCTCGGCGTCGAAGGCGAGGACGACGCCCGCGCGGGTGGAGGCAGCGAGGTTCAGGTTCCAGGCCACGTGATCGAAGGCGCGGTTCGAGGCCTCGCGGGCGGGGGTGATGAGCGCGTCCTCGCCGGCTGCACGGACGGCTTCGACCGCTGCGGGCAGTGCAGAGGCGGGGCGCAGGGCCGCGTCGGTGGCGGTCGTGCCGGCCAGGGCGTTGACGGTGGCGACACCGAGAACGCGGGCCAGCTCGTCAGTGGCGAGGACAGCTGCCTCCGACGAACCGGGGGCGACGACGATGAAACGAGACACTCGAATACTCCTTTGGGACGAGAAAATATGGTGTGGCCGGAAAGCCTTTAGTCCTATCCTAAACCCGCTTGCCGTCATTTTGTGGCACTCTTTCGGCTCGAGGCCGGGGCCGTGGATGCGGGAACAAGGGCAATCGCTGACCGATTGTGTCGGATCGTACGCTAGGGTAGGGGGCGTGGAAAACGAGGAGACAACCGTGCGCGCACGACTGGGTGCGTTTCTCGGCGCTACCCTGAGCGCGGGCGGTGTCCTCGGCGTCATCGCTCTGGCTGTGACAGATCACCGACATCGGGCGGTCATGCTGCTGGTCGCAGTCCTTGTCGGAATGGGGATCGTGCGTCTGTGGACGCCCGGGCGACCCTGGTTTGCCTCACGCGGGCGCCTCGCCGACGCGATTGTGTACGTGATTCTCGCCGCGATTATCTGGTATCTAGCTCCCTTTGTGTCGACGATGGCGGTGCGCTGAAAGCCTGGGGATCGTTGAATCCACGCAGGAAACCACGGCCTCGTCAACAGTGAGTGGGGCGGAGGAGATGCGTGGCGCATATCCCGTATCGTGGTTTCGGATTCAAGAATTCGTAAAGGTCGGGCATTCTATGGGTGACCCATCGTCCCTAATCTCAAGGTGAAACACATGCGCGCGTTCCTGCGTAAGTCCGGAATTCTTGTGTGGGTGATCGCTGCGATCATCCTTGCGACTATCCTTGGATCGATCCGTGTCGGCGGCAACCATTTGGTCCCCGTGGAGATCGGTCGTATCTTCGCGACGTTCTCGGCTATTTTCAGCCAGTTCCTGTCCTTCTCTATTCCGCTGATCATCATCGGCCTCGTGACCCCCGCTATCGCGGACCTGGGCCGCGGTGCCGGCAAGTGGCTGGGCATTACGACGGCGATCGCCTACGGCTCGACGCTCTTCTCGGGCTTCCTGACCTTCCTGGTGTGCGCCTCCCTGTTCCCGCGTCTGCTCGCCTCCACGCAGCTGGCCTCGGTGGCAGAACCCGGTAGCGCGCTGGATTCCTACTTCACTATCGAGATGCCCGCGCCGCTGCAGGTTATGACGGCCCTGCTGTTGTCCTTCGTGGTGGGCCTGGGCCTGTCGATGGTCCCGCGCGGCGTCCTGCGCAAGGGCTTCATCGAGTTCCGCGCCATTATTACGCGCCTCATCGAGACGATCATCATTCCGCTGCTGCCCCTGCACATCTTCGGTATCTTCCTGAACCTGACCTACACGGGCGAGGCCGCCTCCATCATCCGTACCCTGCTGCGTGTCGTGGTCGTGGTCCTGGTCCTCGAGGTCGTCATCCTGCTGACCCAGTTCTGCTTCGCCGGCGTGGTGGCTCGCCGCAACCCCATCAAGGCGCTGCTGACGATGATGCCCGCCTACCTGACGGCGCTGGGCACCTCCTCCTCCGCTGCGACCATCCCCGTGACGCTGCGCCAGACCAAGAAGAATGGCGTGTCCGACGCGGTTGCTTCCTTCACCATTCCGCTGTGCGCCACGATCCACCTGGCTGGCTCAACCTCGAAGATCTTCTCCTTCGCGTTCGCGATTGTCCTGACCCAGGGCCTGACGGTGTCCACCCTCCAGTGGGTCGGCTTCATCTTCATGCTCGGCATCACGATGGTCGCCGCCCCCGGTGTCCCCGGCGGTGCCATCATGGCGGCCACCGGTCTGCTCAGCTCCATGCTGGGCTTCGATGACGCGCAGGTCGCCCTCATGATCGCGACCTACATCGCCTTGGATTCCTTCGGCACCGCCACGAATGTGACGGGCGACGGCGCGATCGCGCTCATTATTGATCGCATGGCGCACGGCTCGATCGGTAACGAGGGCGACCCGGAGAACGCCCGCGAGCTGGCGTTTGACGGCATGGCCTACCTGGACCGCGTGTCGGTCGAGGGCGTTGTCAGCCCCGAGGATCTGGCCGATTCTGCTGCCCGTAACGGTGCGGAAGTCAGCGCGTAAGTCCTGCTCGACGCCCTGTGCGCGCCCGCCG
>NZ_ALCA01000130.1 GCF_000278725.1 Actinomyces sp. ICM47
CCCTGCCGCCGCCCTCGGGCACCACAGCCTCCCGCATGCCGAAGGGGCGCCACACCACCCACCCAGGCCTCGTCGCCGCCCCCGGACACCGCAGCCTCCCGCGCACTGCACGGTCACCACCAAACACACCCACGCCTCGTCACCGCCCTCAGGCACCGCAGCCTCCCACGCACTGCACGGTCACCACCAAACACGCCCAGGCCTCGTCGCCACCCTCGGACACCGCAGACCCCGAAAGCGGATCACACAACAAACACCCCCGAGCACGAGGCCCGGGGGTGTTGATCTGCGATCGTGGCGCAAAGACTACTTGTCCTCGCCGGTCGCCGTACGGATGAAGCCGGCGATCAGGAACCAGCCGCCGCCAATCCAGAAAAGGATCAGAGCCCACAAGGGCTGGACCGGGTAGGCGACCACCATATACGCACACGCGACGATCCAGGCAGCCGCACCAATGATGTTGGGGATCTGGAAGCGCTTCACGCGCGCAGGGTGCGTGTAGTGCAGCGGCACAAGCGTCATGATCGCCAGGAAGATCGTCGCCGCAATGTTGACCCAGGCGGGGGTCTGGAGCACATACATAACGATTGCGACGCAGTTCCACGCCGCGGGGAAGCCCACGAAGTAGTTGTCGTTGGATTTCTCGCCGTCGTTCGCGTAGCAGAACAGCGAGGACACGATGACGACGATCATCATGATGACCGGCATCGGCTGGGCACCAAACGGCAGGTGCAGCGCCATGAACAGGGCAGGCAGGAACGTCCACGTCAGGTAGTCGACGAGATTGTCGACAACTCCGCCATCAAACCACGGGATGACCTCACGGACGCCGACTTTACGAGCGAGGGTGCCGTCGACGCCGTCCACGATCAGGGCGATGACGAACCACAGCCACATCATGGGGGTGTCGTTGTCGAGGATCGCGAACAGAGCGAGCGTGGCCCACACGAGGCCGGAGATGGTGAACAGGTGCACCCCCCACGCGGCGATAACGCGGCCGAGGCTGGGTTTCTTGGTCGAAGACGAGGCCGAGGCCGCGTCCTGCTCATGTGAGGCGGTGACAGATTGGTCGGGCACGATGGCTCCTGGTGTTACGGGTTATTTCCGCTCCACAGTATGCCAAATCTTTGTGAGCATGCGGTAGGTCTTTAGGACAAATTCTCAAGAGTTGTATTGCCGCAGGCAACTCTTTCTTTACCCATCCACGACGAAACAGCACGAAACACGTTCAAGCACAGGCACGATACAGGCCCTCCTGAGGGCATGCTGGCAAGGTTTCAGAACCATAACAATGTGTCGACGGCGCGGTGTGAGACCCGCTGCGGCAGGGCCTGGCCGCAGTGCTGGTGGGCGGCGGCGGGGCCTGGCCGGGCTT
>NZ_ALCA01000131.1 GCF_000278725.1 Actinomyces sp. ICM47
GCTACGTTCGGAAGGGATAACCGCTGAAAGCATCTAAGCGGGAAGCCTGCTCCAAGATGAGGTTTCCACGCCCCCCCGTGGGGTGAGAGGCCCCCGCCAGACGAGCGGGTTGATAGGCCAGAGGTGGAAGCACCGCGAGGTGCTCGCGAGCCGACTGGTACTAATGGGCCAACACTAAACAACAACCCACACCACGCGTGCGGGTGCAACAACAAGCAGCGAACAATCAACTGCCGCAACCACTATACGAACCACGATCAACCCACACCCCCACACGCAAACAAACAGTGGGGGACAGTGTTGAACACATAGTCTTGTGGTGGTCACAGCACCGGGGAAACGCCCAGCAACATTCCGAACCTGGAAGCTAAGCCCGGCAGCGCCAATGGTACTGCAACCGATAGGTTGTGGGAGAGTAGGACACCGCCACAACACACTTTAAGTCGAAGGGCCTCATCCAAACGGATGAGGCCCTTCGCGTATCAAGCGCAGCCCCTTCCTCGCGGGTCGCGCACGCTCATCAGAGGAATCACAGCGCCGCGGCACCATAGGACCTGTGCCCTAAGCAATAACGCTTGGCCTGCACTCCTACACTCGCACGATCCACGCCGTCTCTCTTACCGCCCCCTCCCTGGCCCACTGCATAGGCGTGTACACGCGGATAGGTTGTGCCCATGCGGATAGGTTAATAACCTATCCGCATGTTCGTTTCCTATCCGGATGCGTGTTGGTACCCGGATCTGGAGACCCGCCCAACTCCCAATTTTTCGCAATCCTCCACCTCTGAAACTACGCGTGTGGGTTTTCTGTTTCGCACGTGGGCCGTCTGTTCCGTACGTGGGCGAGGCCGCCCACACTCCAAATAGCGGGCTTGCGTGCGGATGAGGGGGCCACGTTCGGACTAGCGGGCCTGGACGCACATGAAAGGGTCCTCCGAATAACGAGCACGCGGAGTGTCTTTGCTTGTGCGTCGACATACCCGAGGTGCTGACGTGCCTGAAATGCTGTGGAGCATATCGATACGCTCGCGTGAAATATGTGTGAAACATTTGCATCTACGGTGTGCTGATGCGAAGTAAGACAGTAAGACAGAGGGCGAACGCGCCACCGCCTCGTTCGTCGAGCGGCACCTGGTATGTGCGGTGAGTTCCACGGCCGGGACAGGTCCAGACGGGTGCATCGCGCGTTTCTAGGTAGACGAATGGGGCCAACCAGGGAAGGTCAGCCCCATTCGCGCGGGCGGGGGAGGATGGGGGGAATCCCCGCCCACTGGCACGGCTGCGGGGTTATTGGGTGGTGTGGAGGTCCCCCGCTGCCAACGTCTGGTTACATGCCGCCCAGTACCTGCGCAACGACGATCTTTCCGACCATCGCGACCGGGTACACCAGGGCATAGCCCAGCGCCACGCGCGGATCGGAGTTCGTACGGCCGTTCGCAAAGGCCAGGACCGCGGGCTGCGTCTGCGCGCCGCCGAGGAGGCCTGCGAGCTTCGTGCCGCCCATCTTAAACACCCACCGCATGGTGACGTACAAGCCAATAGCCATTGTAGACGTCATGATCGCGCCAAGGATAAAGATGTTGACCCAGGCACCCGATGTGAAAGCGTTGAGGATCTGGCCGCCGGCCTTCGCGCCTGCCTGGGCGAGGAAGATGAGCAGGCCGAGTTCCGCAACCACCTGGCAGGTGGTGAAGGGCAGCGCCGTCGCAATGGGGCCAATGCGGCCAATGCGTCCGAAGACAAGACCGATGATGAGCGTGCCGGCAGCGGAGCCGATCGAGAAGTACTCGCCGGACGGGGTCAAGATCGGCAACTCACCGATCGCGATGCCGATTGCCATGCCCAGGCCCAGGGCGACCGGATTCAGGTCGGTGAGACCGTGCGAAGAGTCACCGAAAAACTTGGTGATCTCGGCCATCTTCGAGGTCGGGGCGACGACGCGGACGCGGTCGCCCTCTTGGAGGACGAGGCCGGGTTCCGCCACCATGTCGACGTCGCCTCGGCGCACGCGTGAGATCGTTGCGGAGAATTCCTTGGCAAGGCCGAGCGACGCGACCGTTCGACCGGCGACCTTCGGGTTGGAGATCGTCATACGACGGAAGTCTAGGTAGGAGCGATCCTGCATGAGAGAGTGCGAGGAGGCATGGCCCAGCTCTGTGGCGGCGCGGGCGACGAGTTCTCGGGGGCCGACGACAGTCACGAGGTCACCCGGATCGAGGGTGTCGGACATCTGCGGACGGGTGATCGGCCCTGTTTCGCCTCGGCGCAGTCGAGAGAAGGAGACTTTCTCGCCGAGCTTCTCGTAGATGTCACCAACGAAGGGATGATCGTCGCGCTCGACGCGGATTGTGCGGTTCGACAGGGGAGAGGGGGCATCCTTGTCGTTGCGGCCGTAGTGCAGTGCTGCCATAGAGGCGGCGAGCATGCCAATGACACCAAAGAGGTACGCGATCGAGTAGCCCACCGTCGCCGTCGCGGGGTCGCCGCTGGCCTCGCCTGCCGCAGCAAGTGCCGGGGTGTTTGTGACCGCGCCTGCGAAAGTACCGGCGATGAGCGGAACGTCCATTCCCATGGCCTTGCCGACGTACAGGCCCAGCGTGGCGGCGATTCCGTAGAAAGCCACCATCGTCAGGATCGGGCCGACAGCTGTCTTGAGGTTATGGAAGAAGGAAGCGCCAGAGTTGATGCCGATCGCGAACGTGAAGAGGGTCAGGCCCAGCGTGCCCAGCTGCTTGGTCACCTGCAGCTCAATACCGAAGGACTGCGCCCATGCGGCCATGACGATGGCGAAAAAGAGAACGGCAGCGGCACCCAGACCGATGCCTTTGATCTTAACCTTGCCGAAGGCCATGCCGATTCCGATGAGGAGGAACAGGAACAACACTGGCTGCTCGTGAAGTATCTCGAAGATCTTGACCACGATGTAATCTCCGTGCATGAATTGATGGTGTGTGATACAAGTCAATTAAACCAGTTTCAGGTGCTGTGTATCTCAGTCCATCGTCCTAGATAGCGTTGAGGACATAAGGGTCCGCACAATGAGATAGACAGGAGCGCCTCGCGGTAGCGCGTTACGGTATTAACATGCTCGACGTTCGTGAGATTGGAATCCTTGCCCTGGTCATCGTACCTGGGCGTGCGATGCCTGCCGCGTAACGAGAGGATGGATCGCACGCCCTTTCCCCGCATCCGCGCTGTTGCACGGACTTGACGGGGTTTTTTCTTTGAGACGGTCTCAACGATTGAGAGGACGACTGGTGAGCGACGCGAGTACCACCACCCGAATGACCGGAGCCGAGGCTATCGTGGCGAGCCTCGAAGCCCTGGGCGTGACCGACGTGTTCGGTATGCCTGGCGGCGCAATTCTGCCGACCTATGACCCGCTGATGGCGTCGACGGCAATTCGTCACATTTTGGTTCGACACGAGCAGGGCGCGGGACACGCGGCCGAAGGCTACGCGCTTGCCACCGGCAAGGTCGGCTGTGCTCTCGTGACATCTGGCCCCGGTGCGACGAACGTGCTGACCGCCCTGGGTGACGCCTGTATGGACTCCGTGCCGATCGTCGTGATTTCGGGTCAGGTCGGTGCCTCCCTGATCGGCACTGACGCATTCCAGGAAGCTGATGTCGTGGGTGCGTCGATGCCTATCACGAAGCACTCCTTCCTGGTGACGGACCCTCAGGACATTCCCGCGCGCCTGGCCGAGGCCTTCCACGTGGCCGGCACAGGCCGCCCCGGCCCCGTCCTCGTGGACATTACCAAGTCCGCCCAGGTCTCCGAGATGGATTTCTCGTGGCCGCCTGCCCTGGACCTGCCCGGCTACAAGGTCGCCGACCGCCCGAACATGAAGCAGGTGCGTGCTGCGGCCCGCGCAATTGTGGACGCACAGGCCCCCGTCCTCTATGTCGGCGGCGGCGTCATCCGCGGCGGTGCGACAGAGGACCTCTCCGCCCTGGTCGAGGCCACCAACGCGCCCGTCGTTACCACACTGACCGCGCGCGGTGCCTTCCCCGACTCCGACCGCCACAACCTCGGCATGCCCGGCATGCACGGCACGGTTGCCGCCGTCGGTGCCCTGCAGCGCGCCGACCTGATCGTGGCCCTCGGTGCCCGTTTCGACGACCGTGTGACCGGACGCCTCGATTCCTTCGCGCCCCGTGCGACCATCGTTCATATCGACATTGACGCCGCGGAAATCTCGAAGAACCGCCACGCTGACATTCCGATTGTTGCTGACCTGGCGACCGCCCTGCCGATCCTGACCGACGAGATCACCCAGGCCTCGGCCGACGGAAAGGCCGACATCTCCGGATGGTGGCGCTACCTGGACCGCCTGCGCACGAAGTATCCGATCGGGTGGGCGGAACCTGACGACGGCATGATGGCACCTCAGGCAGTCCTGAAGAAGCTGTCTGACCGCGTCGGCCCCGACGCCGTCTACGTGACGGGCGTGGGCCAGCACCAGATGTGGGCATCGCAGTTCATCACGCTGGACAACCCGCGCAGCTTCATCTCTTCGTGCGGCTCGGGCACCATGGGCTACTGCATTCCCGCAGCCATGGGTGCGCAGGTCGGTGTCCCCGACAAGGTCGTGTGGGCGATCGACGGCGATGGCTCCTTCCAGATGACCAACCAGGAGCTAGCCACTTGCACGATCAACAACATCCCAATCAAGGTTGCCCTCATTAACAACTCGGTGCTGGGCATGGTGCGCCAGTGGCAGTCCCTGTTCTTCGGCAAGCGCTACTCGAACACCACGCTTAACCCCGTCGAGGGCGAGCAGATCCCCAACTTCGAGATGCTGGCCCAGGCGTACGGTATGGCCGCACGCACGGTCCGCTCCATCGACGAGGTGGACGAGGCCATCGAGTGGGCCATGTCGATCAATGATCGCCCTGTCCTCATCGACTTCCGCGTGTCCAAGGACTCAATGGTCTGGCCGATGGTCGCCGCGGGCGTGTCCAACGATGAGATTCGTTACGCCAAGGGCATGGCGCCCGACTGGGAGGTGGAAGACTGATGACGAACCGTCACACTCTGGCTGTGCTGGTCGAAAACAAGCCTGGCGTGCTCACCCGCGTCGCCGCGCTGTTCGCCCGTCGCGCCTTTAACATCAAGTCGCTGACCGTGGGGGAGACCGAACACCCCGAGATCTCCCGCATGACCATCATCGTGGACGCAGACTCCGCGCCCATCGAGCAGGTGGTGAAGCAACTCAACAAGCTCATCAACGTCCTCAAAGTCGTCGAGCTTGAACCCGAAGACTCCGTCGAACGACGCCTGCTACTCATGAAGGTCCAGGCCGACGAAACCCGCCGCACCTCGGTCCTGCAGATCGTGGATCTCTTCCGCGCGCACGTCGTCGACGTTCAACCCGAGTCGGTCGTTATCGAATCGATCGGCTCCCTACCCAAGCTGGAGGCGCTGCTGCGGGCCTTGGAGCCCTACGGCGTCACCGAACTCGTCCAGTCGGGTGCCGTGGCCATTGGCCGCGGGTCGCGCTCGATCACGGATCAACTGAAGGAGAAATGAAAATGGCAGAAATCATCTACGACGACGGCGCAGACCTGTCGCTGATCCAGTCCAAGAAGGTCGCCATCATCGGTTACGGCTCGCAGGGTCACGCGCACGCGCTGAACCTGAAGGATTCCGGAGTTGACGTGGTCGTTGGCCTGCGCCCCGGTTCGTCCTCCTGGGCCAAGGCTGAGGCCGCCGGCCTGGAGGTTAAGGACGTGGCCGAGGCCGTCGCCGAGGGCGACGTCGTTTCCGTGCTGCTGCCCGACCAGGTCCAGCGCTACGTCTACGCCGAGCAGATTGCCCCCAACCTGAAGGAAGGCTCCGCCCTCCTCTTCGCACATGGCTTCAACATCCGCTACGGCTACATCGAGGTCCCCGCTGGCCACGATGTCATCATGGTTGCCCCCAAGGGTCCGGGCCACAAGGTCCGCGAGACCTACGTGCAGGGCAAGGGCACCCCGGATGTCGTCGCCGTCGAGGTGGACGCCTCCGGCAAGGCCTGGGAGCTGGCTCTGTCTTACGCGAAGGGCATCGGTGGCACCCGCGCTGGCGTCATCAAGACGACCTTCACCGAGGAGACCGAGACCGACCTGTTCGGCGAGCAGGCCGTGCTGTGCGGTGGCGTCTCCCACCTGATCCAGGCTGGCTTCGAGACCCTGGTCGAAGCTGGCTACCAGCCCGAGATCGCTTACTTCGAGGTCTGCCACGAGATGAAGCAGATCGTCGACCTCATCAACGAGGGTGGCATCACGAAGCAGCGTTGGTCCTGCTCCGACACCGCTGAGTACGGTGACTACGTCTCCGGTCCGCGCGTCATCAATGACTCCGCGAAGCAGGCCATGAAGGACATCCTGTCCGACATCCAGGACGGTACCTTCGCCCGTAAGTTCATCGCCGACCAGGACAACGGCGCTCTCGAGTTCAAGGCGCTGCGCGCCGAGGAAGAGGCCCACCCGATCGAGAAGACCGGCCAGAAGCTGCGTAAGGCCTTCGGCTGGACCGACTCCGACGCGGACTACACCGAGGGCAGCGCCGCGCGCTGATCTCACGGTCAGATTCGGATAGAGTCAAGCCCCGACCTCGTTCCCACGTATGGGGACGAGGTCGGGGTTCGTTTATCTGTTCACGTGCGATGTGTGCGTGGGGACGTCTGCGACCGAAATATGCTGACCGCAAGGTTGACTTAGAATGGTGTTATGGTCGCTCGGGGAAGGACTTGTGAACGGTCCCTGAATATTTTGTTCGTGATCAATGATCTCTATACCCGTGGCAACGGCCTGGCGGCCTCCGCGCGGCGCACAATTACGTTGCTTCGGGAGCGTGGACATCACGTGCGCGTTCTCTCGGCTCCGCCGCTCGATGGGGATGATTGTGGTGTCGGCGTGCCTGAGTATCCGCTTCCTCCCATGTCTGTTCCCGTTGTGGGATCCCTCATAGCCTCCCAGGGGTACGCCTTTGCGCGCGTGCGGCGCGCCCAGGTGAAGCGAGCGCTCCAGTGGGCCGACGTTGTTCATCTCGAAGAGCCGTTCTATCTGCAGGCTGTCGTTGCGCAGTGTGCCCGCCGGGCGGGTGTGCCCGCTCTGGCGACCTATCACATTCACCCCGAGAATCTGACGGCCTCGATCTACTTGGATCGGGCGCGCCTGCTCAATCGCATGATCCTTGAGCTGTGGAAGCGTGCCATCTTCAATCGGTGTTCGCTCGTGCAGTGCCCGTCTCAATCCGTCTGGGATCGTCTGGAGCCGCTTGCGCTGCGCCCCCCGCTCCTGCTTCTGTCGAATGGTGTCCCGCTGGGGGAGGGGGGCGATGGCGCGGATGCGCGTGGCGATGAAGGTGACTCGTCTGTTGTTCGTATCCTCGCCGTCGGGCGATTCTCTCGGGAAAAAGGCCAGGCGACCATTCTGCGCGCCCTGCGCGACAGCTCCCATGCGCGTTCTATTGAACTGACCCTTGCCGGGCGTGGCCCGACCGAGCGTGCTCTGCGCGCCCAGGCCTCGGCCCTCTTGAGCGATGGTGTCATTACTCACCCTGTGCGCTTCGCCTTCATGAGTGCGCCGGAACTCGCGCGCGAGGCATCTCGGTGTGACCTCTATGTGCACGCGGCGCGGATTGAGGTTGAGGGGCTGAGTGCTCTGGAGGTCCTCCGTCTGGGGGTCGTACCTGTTATTGCGTGCGGTCCGTTGACGGCGACCAGTCAGTTCGCCCTCAGCGGGGACAGTGTGTACGAGGCCGGGGATGCTCGAGCGCTCGCCCGCGCGATTGACAGGTGGGTTGAGCGGGGGCGTCAGGCGCGTGTGAGTGAGGGTGCACGCTACCGCGTGCTGGGTGAGGAGTATGACATTCGTGCCTGCGTTGACAGGCTTGAAGATGCGTATGTTCGGTTAGTTTCTGCGGATGTGTCGCACGTGTGATGGTGAGTTGGGTGGGCAGCTACCTGCGTAGTTTGTTGGTAATTAGCATAGTGACTGTGTGGCACACTTCTTGTATAAGTGGTTAGTCAGCATCCTAATTTGTATGATGAATCTTGCGGAGGGTGAGTTCCAACTCAGCCGCCGCCCATTGACACCCCTCCCTGGAAGGACCAACGATGACCCTCCGCCACTACGGGCGAGCCCTCGCGGCAGCCACGGGAGCCGCGCTGCTATGCGTGAGCCTCGCGGCCCCCTCCCTGGCCGCCCCACACAGTGACACCGGCGACGCGGCGCTCGCCACGGCCTCGGCAACCGACGAAGAGTCTGCCCCAATCAACGTCGTTGCCACGCGCACCGATACAATCGGCGACCCCCTGTACGTCGGTGATGTCGTGACCGTCACCTTCACCTACACCAACAACACTGACAGTGCGCTCACCGTCTTCCCGGTCGACTCCAACCTGTCCGGCGTTCTCACGACCGGAGCGCCCAACTGCCGCTGGCACAACCTGGCCGCTCACACCACCAAGTCCTGCACCTCCGCCACGCACACAGTGACACAGGAGGACGTCGCGGCCGGGACCTTTACGCCCAGCGCCACGTGGGCGGCCACCCGTGACCGCAACGGCACCGACGTCATCGCCGGGAACTTCATCTCCGCTACTGACCCCATTACCGTCGCCGCCGGGACTCGGCCCGCCGCCCCAGACCCGCTCGAGACCCCGACCGACTACGCCATCGGAGACAAGGTTCGCCTCGCGTCCCCCGGCCTCGTCGGCTTCACCTGTCACCGCATCCCCGCGCTGACCACCGCCACCAACGGCTGGATCATCGCCGCGTGGGACGGTCGTCCCGACACCTGCCAGGACGCGCCCCAGGCCAACTCCATCATCTACCGCATTTCCAAGGACGGCGGTAAGTCCTGGACCCCCATTCAGACCGCCCTTGCCGGCACCCCCGGCGCGGCCAAGGTCGGATACTCCGACCCCTCCTTCGTCGTCGACCGCACTACCGGCACGATCTTCATGTTCTCCGTGAAGTCCTACGACGCGGGCCTCTTCCAATCCCATCTAGGCACGGACCCCACGGCGCGCAACATCCTGCACGCCCACGTCGTCGAATCCCACGACAACGGCGAAACATGGGTCAACCCCCGAACCATCACCGACCAGGTGAGCGCCGGATACGAAGGAGCGTGGTTCACCCGCTTTGCGTCCTCCGGTGAAGGCATCCAGCTGCGCTACGGCACCCACGCCGGACGCCTCATCCAGCAGTACGCCGTCGCCAACTCCGGCTCCACCTCTCTCATGGCCGTCTCCGTCTACTCCGACGACCACGGAGCGACCTGGAAGCCCGGCACTCCCACCGAGGGCAGCGCGGACGAGAACAAGGTCGTTGAGCTCTCCGACGGTCGCCTGCTCCTTAACTCGCGCACGCAGGGCACCGCAGGCCAACGCTTGGAGGCTATCTCCTACGACGGCGGTCAGACCTGGGGTCCCTTCCGCCACAACTGGGACCTGACGGACCCGCGGAACAACGCCTCCATCATCCGCGCATTCCCGGACGCCCCCGAGGGGTCCGCACGCGCCCGCGTCCTGCTCTTCTCCAACGCCAACTCCTCCAGTGCTCGTGCCAACGGCACAATCCGCGTCTCCTACGACGACGGTTTCACCTGGAACGACGGCACGGTCTTCGAGAGCGGCGACATGGCTTACTCGACCCTTCACGCCCTCGCTGACGGCACCTGGGGCCTCCTCTACGAGTCCGGCGGCTACAAGAACATCGAGTTCATGCGCGTGGATGCCGCCTACCTTGGCCTGGTCGATCCCGGCGAGGATCCTGCGCCCGCCCCGCAGCCCGCGCCTGAACCCGCACCCGAACCTGCCCCGCAGCCCACACCGGACCCGCAGCCCGCGCCTGAACCTGCACCCGCAGCCAACCCCGCGCACTGGGTCAACACCGGCTCAGGGTGGAAGTGGCAGCTGGAGGACTCCACCTATGCGATGAACCAGACCGTCACCATCGGCGAGGCCACCTACCGCTTCGGTGCTGACGGCTACATGGTCACCGGCTGGGACAAGACCGACGGCGTGTGGAGCTACTACAACGCCTACGGTGCACGCGTGAACGGCTGGGTCAGCGACGGAGGCACCTGGTACTACCTCGAGCCCTCCACCGGTGCCATGGCAACCGGATGGACTCAGATTGGAGACACCTGGTACCTCTTCTCCGACACCGGCGCCATGCTCACCGGCTGGCAGCATGCGGACGGCTGGTACTACCTGGCACCCTCGGGCGCGATGGTTACCGGCTGGCAGAACATCGGCATCAGCTGGTACTACTTCGGTGACGACGGCCGAATGGCGACCGGATGGACATCCATCGCCGGACGCTGGTACTACTTCGCCCCCTCGGGGGTCTGGATCTGATCCGACACCGGGACATGGCCGGGGCCAGGGGAGCGTCAACGCCCTCCCAGCCCCGGCCTCGTTCATGCCCCGTATGGGACACGTCACGGCGCAAAGAGACCACGGGTTGGACCCGTGCGGACGAGCGCGCGTGGGCGGGGGAAGATGGACGTATGACACTGAACATCGCAGTAATCCCCGGCGACGGCATCGGCAAGGAAATCGTCCCCGAGGGCCTGAAGGTTCTGGACCGCGTCCTGGCGGACAAGGGCGTCGACTACTCGACGACCCACTTCGATCTGGGTGCGCAGCGCTGGCACGCGACCGGCGACACCCTCACCGACGAGGACCTTGAGGCCATTAAGCGCCACGACGTCATCCTCCTGGGTGCGGTCGGTGACCCCTCCGTTCCCTCCGGCGTCCTCGAGCGCGGCCTGCTGCTCAAGCTGCGCTTCGCCCTCGACCACTACGTGAACCTGCGTCCCTCCAAGTACTACGAGGGTGTGCCCAGCCCCCTGGCCAACCCCGGCGACATCGACTTCGTCGTGGTACGCGAAGGCACTGAGGGCCTCTACTGCGGCAACGGCGGGGCCGTGCGCGTCGGTACCCCGCACGAAATCGCAACCGAGGTCAGCGTCAACACCGCCTACGGTGTCGAGCGCGTCGTGCGCTACGCCTTCGAGGCGGCCGCCTCGCGCAACAAGCACCTGACTCTCGTCCACAAGCACAACGTTCTGGTCAACGCCGGACACATGTGGCGCCGCATCGTCGACGAGGTGGGGGAGGAATACCCCGACGTGCGCGTCGACTACTGCCACATCGACGCTGCCACCATCTACATGGTCACCGACCCCGCGCGCTTCGACGTGATCGTCACGGACAACCTGTTCGGTGACATCCTTACCGACGAGGCCGGGGCCGTCACCGGCGGCATCGGCCTGAGCGCGTCGGGCAACCTCAACCCCTCGCGTGAGTTCCCCTCGATGTTCGAGCCTGTGCACGGTTCCGCACCCGACATCGCGGGGCAGGGGAAGGCCGACCCGACCGCGACCATCTCGTCGGTCGCGCTCATGCTCGACTTCATGGGATTCACAGACGAGGCGGCACGTGTGCGCGCAGCCATCGACGCCGACATGGCGGCGCGAGCAGAGGCTGCGGCCAGTGGCAGCCCCCTCGTACGCTCAACCTCCCAGATCGGTGACGACATCGCCGCTCGCGTCTGAGCCGACATA
>NZ_ALCA01000132.1 GCF_000278725.1 Actinomyces sp. ICM47
GCGCGGCCCCCCGCAACGAGTAGGATCAGAGCCTCACGGCGTAAGGCATGAGTGAACCCCAGCTATACACGCCGGTCACGCGCACGGGCACACCGAAGGTGGGAGCCTCGATCATCTCGCCGTCGCCCAGGTACATGGCGACGTGGTAGATGCCGGACTGGGTGCCATCGGAGGACCAGAAGATCAGGTCGCCCGCCTCCATGTCACCGAGGGACACGTGCGTGCCGTAGCCGTACTGCGCGCGCGAGAGGTGTGGCAGGTCCACGCCGGCACTCTCCCATGCGAGCATCGTCAGGCCGGAGCAGTCGACGCCGCCGTAGGATTCGCCACCCCACACGTAGGGCACACCCAGGTAGGTCATGGCCGTGGCAATCGCAGTGGACGCGCCGCCGTAGGAGTAGCTGGGTTCCTCGTCGTCAGGCTCCTCATACACGGGTTCTTCATACGCGGGCGCGGGCGCGGGCTCCTCCTCAGCAGGAGCAGGCGCAGGGGCGGGCGCTTCTTCAGCGGGTGCGGGAGCGGGCGCTTCTTCAGCGGGTGCGGGGGCGGGCGCTTCTTCAGCGGGTGTGGGAGCGGGCGCTTCCTCAGCGGGTGCAGCCGACGCGTCGGGGGCCGGGGACGAGGCAGGGGCCTCGGGAGTTGCATCGGCCGCGGGAGCAGGGGTGTCGGCGCGGCGCTGGCTGTCGGCGGCGGCGACGGCTGCGGAGGCCTGCTCGGCGGCAGCACGTTCGGCGGCAGTGCGTTCAGCGGCGAGGCTGGCCTCTCGCTGGTTGATCAGGTCGACGGTGGTGTTCTGCTTGGTGGCCAGCTCCTTGACGTAGGCGTCGCGCTGGGCGGCAACGATGTTGGCCTGAGTCTGCGCGTCGGTAGCGGCCTTGTTGGCGGCATCGGTGCGAGCCTGAACCTCGTCGGTGGCCTTCTTCTGGTTATCGAGCGCGGTGTTTGCTGCGTCGCGGGTAACCTTGGCGACTTGTTCGAGGGCGGCGACGTTCTGCATCTTCGCCTCGGCGGACGAGGAGAAGGAGTTGATGCCGACCTTTTTGGTTTCGACGCCACGCAGGCCGTCGGCGTCCAGGTAGGGGGCGATGGCGTCGAGGGACCCACCGCCGTTACGGTAGGTGGCTTGGGCGACGGAGGCGATCTGCTGCTTGCCCTCCTGGAACGCAGCTTCGGCAGCGTCGGCGTCGGCTGAGGCCTTGTTAGCTGTCGCGGTTGCCGCGTTCAGCGCGATCTGGGCTTCGTTGAGGTCTTCGCCGGCGATCTGCGCATTCTGGGTCGCAGTGGCTGCGGTCGCGTTGACTTCGGCCAGTTTGACCTCGATCTCGGCGACACTCATCGAAGCGGCTTCTTCGGCCGCCTTGGCGGCTGCGATTTCCTCCTCGGAGGGAGCCGCTTGTGCCATCTGCGGCAAGATCAGCAGAGCGCTGGCAGCAAAGACCGTCAGGGCCGTGCGGATTGTTCCGCGTTGTCTCATCGTCGTCTCATCTCGTACATGCGTGGGTGGACGCCCGTAGGCGAGTACTGAAAAGAAGCCTATCCACTTTCATCACGCTTGGCAACAAACACACCAAACTCCACACAGTTCACGTATGCACCAATCGCAACACCGGCAACACCAGCACCATAATTACCCCGCAATTACTGAGCAACCTACCCCGAGAGCAGCACTCATGTACGCCCTCTCACATTTATAGCTCCTTCTTGAATGCCAGCCAACCCGGTTACAAAAGTCCACCATCCGGGACCAACGCGCCATAGCCTCGTCCATGACAAAGAATGGGAACCATGAACCGTCGAATGTGCCGCTGACTGCGCGTCAGCACCAGCGACTGCCGCGCAGTCCCCCGACAGCGGGACGCGCATTGACGCATATTCACTTCACCGCATCTGCGGCCCGCCGGAGGGGAATCAGAGACGACCCACCCCCGACCCCAGGAGCCGCACAATGACCGCCAACGACTGGTCCTTCGAAACCAAGCAGATTCACGCCGGATACGACCTTGATCCCGCCACCGGCGCGACCGCCCTGCCCATCTACCAGACCTCCTCCTACGCTTTCGAGGACACTGCGCAGGCGGCGAGCCGCTTCGCACTGCAGGAGCTGGGTCCCATCTACACGCGCCTGACCAACCCGACGACCGACGGCGTCGCCGCCCGCATCGCGGCCCTCGAGGGAGGCGTCAGCGGCCTGTTGGTCTCCTCCGGTCAGTCCGCGACCGCCCTGTCGATCCTTGCCCTGGCAGTCGCCGGCAACAACGTGGTCGCCTCCCCCTCCCTGTACGGCGGCAGCGTCACCCTGCTGAAGAACACACTGGGACGTCTGGGCATCGAGGCACGCTTCGTCGCAGACCCGCTCGACCCCGAGGCCTGGCGCGCGCTCGCCGACGACAAGACGGTCGCCTTCTACGGCGAGACCATCCCCAACCCACAGGGCGATATCCTCGACATTGAGCCGATCGCAAAGGTCGCCCACGAGGTTGGTGTGCCCCTCATCGTCGACAACACGGTCGCCACCCCCTACCTGGTGCGCCCGATCGAGTGGGGCGCTGACATCGTCGTTCACTCGGCCACCAAGTACCTGGGCGGCCACGGCACCTCGATCGCGGGCGCGATCGTCGACTCGGGCAACTTCGACTTCGCCTCTCAGCCCGAGCGCTTCCCCCTCTACAACACGCCGGACGAGTCCTACCACGGCCTCGTCTACGCCCGCGACCTGGGCGTGGGCGGCGCGCTGGGCGCGAACCTGGCGTTCCTGCTGCGCATCCAGACGCTCATCAACCGCGACCTGGGGGCAGTCACCTCCCCCTTCAACGCGTTCCTCATTTCGCAGGGCATCGAGACCCTGTCGCTGCGCGTCGAGCGCCACGTCTCCAACGCGCTGGCGGTCGCCCACTTCCTGGAGGCACACCCGGACGTCGAGTCCGTCAACTACGCGGGCCTGGAGTCCTCCCCCTACTACGAGCTGGGCAAGAAGTACGCGCCGCTGGGCACGGGCGGCCTGCTCTCTTTCGTCATTAAGGGCGGGTATGAGGCCGGCCGGGCTTTCGCGGACGGCGTGAAGCTCCTGCCAGTGGTTGCCAACATCGGTGACGCGAAGTCCCTCGTCATCCACCCGGCCTCGACGACGCACTCGCAGCTGACCGAGGAGGAGCTGGCCAAGGCCGGCGTCGCGCCCGGCACGGTGCGCCTGTCGATCGGCCTGGAGAACATCAAGGACATCCTGGCCGACCTGCAGCTCGGCTTCGACGCGGCCCGCGCGGCCACAGCCTAACAGACCCGTCGGCGGCCTCGGGGATACACACTCCTGAGGCTGCGAGGCCGCCGCTGTTCTCCCCTCCCCTCCGCCCCCGCGAAAGAAGGCCCCATGAGCCGCCATAATCTGCCCCCCGCTCCCACCTCCGGCGCGTGGCGTGAAGGCGACCCGGTCGCGTTCCGCCAGTTCGCCAACCTGGGTGCCCAGCGCCTCGAAAATGGCTCGATCTTGCCCAGCGTGACCCTGGCCTACGAGACGTGGGGCACCCTGAATGACACCGGCTCGAACGCCGTCTTGATCCTGCACGCGCTCACCGGCGACGCCCACGTGTACGGCGACGCGGCACCCGGCCAGCCGACCCCCGGCTGGTGGGATCAGATCGTGGGTCCGGGACGCATCATCGACACCGAACGCTACTTCGTGGTGGCCGCGAATGTGCTGGGTGGTTGTCAGGGCTCGACCGGCCCGGCTTCACTGGCACCGGACGGCGCGCCCTGGGGTTCGCGATTCCCTGTGATCTCTACGCGTGATCAGGTCCGCGCCGAGGCCCTCTTGTCCGACCTGCTCGGCATCACAACGTGGGACATCGTCATCGGCGCCTCCCTGGGCGGCCAGCGCGCCATCGAGTGGGCGGTCACCTATCCGCAGCGCGTGCGCCGCCTCGTCGTCGTAGCCTCAGGCGCGCAGACGACGGCCGATCAGGCGGCGTGGACGCACACGCAGATCCGCGCGATCCAGCTGGATCCGGCGTGGCGTGGCGGAGACTACTACGCGGGTCCCGGCCCCACCGCGGGTCTTGCGCTCGCCCGCCAGATCGCGCACACGACCTACCGCTCCCCCTCCGAGCTGGACGAGCGCTTCGGTCGCATCCCTCAGAACGACGAAGACCCCCTGCATGGCGGTCGCCTGGCGGTCGAATCCTACCTGGACTACCACGGCGAGAAGATCGTGCGCCGCTTCGACGCGGGCTCGTACGTGACGCTGTGTCGTACGATGCTCTCTCACGACGTGGGTCGCGACCGTGGCGGCGTCGCACAGGCCCTCAAGGCTGTCACCGCCCGCACGCTTGTCGTCGCGGTGGATTCGGATCGCCTGTTCTTCCCGGAGCAGGTCTGGCAGATGGCCTCGGGCATTCCCGGCGCGTTCTACCGCGAAATTCACTCGGATCACGGCCACGACGGATTCCTCATCGAGCACGATCAGCTCACGTCCCTCCTCAACGAGTTCCTCAACGAGCGCATCCCCTCGCGCGCGTCCTCCTTCGCCTGATCGGCGCTCTTTCTCCGCGAGCCCACCCTTTTTCCGCCTCTTCATCGACGAGGCCGGGGTGGCCTCGCGCGTTATGCTGACCCCATGAGCGTTACCAGCAATCCCACGCCCGATGGCGAGCAGATACCGGACACGAGCGGCCTGCCCAACCTGTCCGGGGTGGATGCCGAGGCCTCGTCTCTGGAGGGGTTCCCCGAGCGCGACGTGATGGCCCCCTGGGGCGAGGCTGGCCCTCCCGGGCTTCAGTGGCGTGCCGATATCCTGGGTGAGGGCTACGAGTCGCGCACGATTGAGCTGCTCGACGACGCGGAGGGGCCCTGCGTCGCGACCCTCGTGCGCGCGACCCCGCCCGAGAGCACCCACGTGACGGTCCTGTACCTGCACGGGCGCAACGATTACTTCTTCCAGACGGAGATGGCGGATCGTCTGCGGGAGGCGGGTGCCGCGTTCTACGCGCTCGACATGCGCAAGTACGGGCGTTCTCTGCGTCCCCACCAGACCATCGGATACGCGGACGACCTGTCGGTGTACGACGAGGAGATCGGCGAGGCCATCGAGCTGATCCGTTCCGAGCGCGACGACGAGCCGCTCGTCCTCATGGGGCACTCGACGGGCGGTCTGGTTGCGACCCTGTGGGCGCACCGCCACCCGGGCGTGTTGGCCGGTCTGATCCTGAACTCGGCGTGGCTAGAGATGCAGTCGATGGCGTCTTGGCGCGGGGCGATGGCCCCCGTCATCGGGCGCATCGCGGCGCGCAGCCCCATGTGGGAGGTCCCCACGGGAGGCGCGGGCCACTACGGGCGTTCGCTCGCTGGGCGCGCCTCCTCGGACCTGCCGATCCCCAAGGGGCTCTCGCCTGAGGATCCGTCGATTGTCGGGTGGCCCATCGCCCACGAGTGGAAGCGCCCCGAGTCCTACCCGGTGCCCGCCTCGTGGCTGGAAGCGATCATGGCGGGGCACGAGACGATCGAGAAGGACGTGCACCTGGAATGCCCGGTCCTGTCGATGGTGTCCACGTCTGCATATTTCGACGAGGCGTGGTGCGAGCGCGCCTTCACCTCCGATACCGTGCTGGATCCGGTCGTGATCGCGCAGCGCAGCCTCGGCCTGTCCGACCTGGTGACGATCGCGCGTTTCCCCGGCAAGCATGACCTAGTCCTGTCGGACGCGCCCGTGCGCGAGGCCGTGTACGCCACGATGCGCGGCTGGCTCGAGGCGTTCGTCGACTAGCGCTCGGGCACCCGTCGCCCACGCACAACGAGGCCGTGGCCGGGTGGACGAGGCCGTGGCTGAGCGGCGGGTCGGCGCGGGGGTTACAGAAGCGGTGCTGCTGCACACAACGAGGGGGAGGCTCGGGATCAGATGATCCCGAGCCTCCCCCGGCAGTCGGCGCGTCAGTGCTTGGCGACGCGACGCCCGCGCGGCACGTTCGCGTATTCGCGGACGATCTCGCGGTTAACCTCGTCGAGGGCCTCGGCCAGCGTCGGCCCCAGGCGGTCGCCGATACGGACGAAGGACCACACGTCGATGTGGCCCATGCCGCGCGCGGTCAGCATCGTCTCGAGGGACGGATAAGTCAGGCCGGCGCATGAAATCGCACCGCTGGCCGCGAGCACCAGGTCGTCAGGAAGGCCGAGTTCGCCGCGCGCCACGAGGGGAGTATCCTCGCCGAGGATCTGCGCGAGCGTGCGCAGACCGGCCTCGTCGCGCCCGAGGACGGGAACGCCCCCTTCGCGGGCCGCGATGACCTCGGGGGATTCTTCCTCGTGGTCGACGGACGAGGCCATGGCCGCGTCGGTCGCTCCGCCGTCGTTGAGGTCCTCGGCGGCCTCGACATGGGCGCGTCGTGAGGCGCGACTACCGAGGTGTGCCGGGCGCTCCCATCGTTGTTCGCCGGTCTCGCCCTGCTCGTTGTCATCCAGCTCGTCACCCACGTGCACCGCGTGCTCCTCCGGGTGAGTGTCCTCGGCATCGACATTGTCGTCCGCGGCGGACTCGTCGGCAGCGTCGCCCGCGGCGAACTCACCGCGGTCGCGTTCCTCGTCGTGGCGCTCTTCCTCGTCGAGAGTCTCGACCTGCTCGCGCTCGTCGCTACCGTCGGTCTCGCCCTCGGACTCGATGCGTTCCTCGGCCTCGTCGAAGGCTTCCGTGGCGTGCTCATCAGCCGCGTCGCGATCCTCCCCGACTTGCTCATCCGCGTCGTCAGCTTCCAGCGCGTCAGCGACCTCATCAACGCGGTCGTCGATCTCGGTCTCTTCCTCGACGAATTCCTCGACCAGTTCATCGGAGCCAGCCCCAGCCTCGTCACTCTGTTCCTCGGGGGAATCCTTGGACTTCCAGGGGGCCGGAGGTTCTTCATCGACCGAGTAGTGGAAGGCGTCGCGTAGGTGGGGAGCGACCTTCGGGGTGGGGCGAGTCGTCGGAGTCTCGGACTCGGTCGCATCCTCAGCGTCGCCGTCCCCATCCGCCTCAGCATCCGCATCGGTGACCGGAGGAACGGGCGGCTCTGGGATCGCCTGGGCTGCATCGTCCAGATTCTCCTCGGCGACAGCCTCGAACTCCTCGGAGTCGACAGGTGCCTCGGGCACGGCCGGGGCGGGGGCGGGTCCCGCGGCAATCGCGGATGCGCCGGCCACGCTTCCAAGAAGCTGCGGGGCATGCCCATACAGGCGCGGGCCGACAGCATTGACGTCCAGGAAGAGTCGACCGTTGGACATCTGGCGCAGGTTCATGAGGTGCACCTCGACACCGGAGGTAGCCAGGATCGACAGGGCGGGGCGCACCGACGGGTCGATCTCACCGGCGACCATGATCAGACGGGGACCCGGGCCGACAGCTGGGGGCATCGAATCGCGGAACTGCGCCCAGCCAGCGCGGAAACCCTCGGATCCCGTCGGATACTCACCCGCCAGGTCAGACCAGGACAAGGAAGCGACGATGGCCAGACGTGACAGCGACGTAATCAGGGTCTCGGAATCCAGGAGCTTGAGGATCTCAACGGAGACTATCTGCCCCGTCACGTCGAGCGCCGTCAGGCGCGGCGTCTCCTCATCATCTTGTCCCGTCATGTCACGCCATGTCACCGGGAACAGCGGACGCGACACAATCTGCAGGACCTGCTGGCAGATAGCGTCGACCAGTTCGGGACCCAGATCATACGAAACCGGGTACCCGAATTGAGCAGGCACGAGGTGTCCATCCTCGAACTCAAACAGGGCCATCGATCTATCCTTCACGTGTATGGAGCGCTCGTGGCCATTGTTTCATACGTTCTAAAAGAAACGCAGAAGACACAGGGGTATTGCAATAGATACTGTGTAAATGTTAGTCTTATGTCAACAGCCCATCACCCTCTCATTCTTTATCTATAAGACACTCTTTTAACACTTACCTTGCGGACAGAATTTATAAAATGATCCCACAAAGGCGCTAATACACACCCTCTCCTTTGGGCCACAGGGAGCGGTTTTCGACCGTTCGACCCTCTTTTTGTCTGACATGTGTCGAATAACCGTTTGTGACGCACAACAGGGCATGATTCATCTCGTGTAGGATTGTGTTTGACGCGCGCAAACCAGATTCGGCACCATCTTCCATCTGGTTAAACCATCGCGCAGCAGGCAGTACACAACAGGCAAGGCGGGTAGCAATGGGCAGAAAATTCCTGCGCCTCATTGAATACTCGGCGCCAGAACCCCGAGTTCCAGCGTCCGAGGAGACGCGCAATGAACTATCTCCATATTGTGTTAGTAATAAGACACTGCCTCCACGCTACCCGAATACTTCTCAACCGGTCAGTCCGCATATGCCGCCGATCGAACGCATGCCCGTCCCTGTGACACCCTTCCCAAAACTCATTATCGACGACCCGGAACCCGCCTGAGTCCACGTTGTGAGCAACAGGCGTCTCGCGGCAGCGACGCCGCCCCCTCCTACACACTCCACACGCGCTCCGCGCGTGACCACTCTCGCTCCACGGCCTCGCCAATTCCGACACGACTATCCGCACAGCGGGAAGTCCCACCCCGCGCGGCGCGCGCGTGACACACTGGGATCATGAGCGAGAGCTTCCTGACGGACCTGCGTACACTCATCGACGTCGACTCCTCTGTCGGCACGCGAGCACGCTACTCCTCCGACGCCGGCCTCACGCGCATCCCGCCCCTGGCCGTCGCCTTCCCGCGCACGCCCGAGCAGGCGGTCGCCGCCTTCCACCTGGCGCGCGCCCACGGCGTCCCCCTCACCGCCCGAGGCGGCGGCACCTCGTGCGCGTCCAACGCGATCGGCCCCGGCCTCGTCCTCGACTTCTCGCGGCACATGAACCGCGTCATCTCCATCGACCCCGAGGCCCGCACTGCCACCGTCGAACCCGGCTGCGTCGGCTCCACCCTGCAGGCTGCGGCGGCCGAGTACGGCCTGCGCTTCGGCCCCGACCCCTCCTCCCAGAACCGCGCGACAATCGCCGGCATGGTCGCCAACAACGCGTGCGGCCCGCACGCAACCGCCTGGGGGCGCACCTCCGACAACATCGTCTCCCTCGAGTGCATCGATGGGCGGGGACGCCGCTTCACGGCCACGACCTCACACGACTCGGCGCTGCACGACGTGCCCGGGCTGGCCTCCCTCATTGACACCAACCTGGCCCCCATCCGCACGCAGCTCGGCCGCTTCAAGCGCCAGGTCTCCGGCTACTCCCTCGAACACCTCACCCCCGAAGGCGGGCGCAACCTCGCCGCCATGCTCACCGGCACCGAGGGTACCCTCGTCCTGATTCTCTCCGTCACCGTGCGCCTCGTACCCCTGCCCGACGCACCCGTGCTCGCAGCCCTCGGCTACCGTTCCATGATTGAGGCCGCCGACGACGTGCCCGCGCTGCTGGCCCACTCCCCCCTCGCCGTGGAGGGCATGGACCGCCGCCTCGTCGACGTCGTGCGCGCCCACAAAGGCCCCGGTGCCGTCCCCGCCCTGCCCGAGGGCGAAGGCTGGCTCCTCGTCGAAGTCGGCGCCCCCGGCGAAGACGTCACCGCCTCCCTGGAGCGCGCACGCGCCCTGTGCGCCGACTCGGCTGCCATCGACACGGTCGTCTACCCGCCAGGGGATCAGGCCTCGGCCCTGTGGAGGATCCGCGCCGACGGTGCGGGCCTGGGCGGACGCACCCCGCCGGACGGCGCGGGC
>NZ_ALCA01000133.1 GCF_000278725.1 Actinomyces sp. ICM47
CCGAGCCGACCACCCCCGGCACCGAGCCCACGACCCCCGGCACCGAGCCGACCACCCCCGGCACCGAGCCGACCACCGAACAGCCCAAGAAGGGCGAGTGGAAGTACGACGTTAACGGCTGGTGGTACCAGAACGAGGATGGTAAGAGCTACCCGAAGGGTGCCGTCCAGATGATCGACGGCAAGACCTACCGTTTTGACGAGAATGGTTACATGGTCACCGGTTGGTACAACAATGACGGCAAGTGGGAGTACTACCAGCCGTCCGGCGCTCAGGGTACCGGTTGGCAGGCTGTCGGTGGCAAGCTCTACTTCCTCGGTGAAGACGGCACTCTGGCCACCGGCTGGACCAAGCAGGGTGACGACTGGTACCTCCTGAACGAGTCCGGCGCCATGGTCACCGGCTGGACCAAGCAGGGCAACGACTGGTACTACCTTGACAACACTGGCAAGATGACGACCGGCTGGGGCCAGGTCGGCGGCACCTGGTACTACTTCAAGGACAAGGGAGAAATGGCCACCGGCTGGACCAAGATCGGTGACGACTGGTACCTCCTGAATGAGTCCGGCGCCATGGTCACCGGCTGGGTTCAGCTCGGCTCTACTTGGTTCTACCTGCAGTCTTCCGGCAAGATGGTGACGGGTCCCGCCTACATCAACGGCACCTGGTACCAGTTTGCTAGCGACGGTTCGCTGATCTGATCGCTCATCGGTGGATAGCTGTATATCTCAGCGATCACCGAATCACACACAAAGAAAGGCCCGTCTTCGTTCATTACGAAGACGGGCCTTTCTTACTGCACATCTCTTCAGTTCTTGGCGCGACGCGATGCGATGAGCGCACCAATGCCAGCGACCAGGACCGCGACAGCGCCAACCGCAACCCACGTGGCCGTGGTGCCCGTGGAGGCGATGGTCTGCGGACGAGTCTTCGACGGGGTCGAAGGCTGCGACTGGGCAGGTGCCGGAACGACCGGAGCCGTGGTGGTGGGGGTCGACGGGCCAGGTGCCGGAGCGGAAGGCTCAGGCGAGGTCGGGGTCGACGGGCCAGGCACGGGAGCGGAAGGCTCAGGCGAGGTCGGGGTCTCGGGACCCGGTGCCGGAGCGGACGGCTCACCGATCGACGGGTTCGGAATCTCCGCGGCCGTGCAGTTCGTCAGCGCGGCGCGGTACTCCTCGGCTGTCAGGTAACGCTCAGCCTTGTTATCACCCTCAAGGACGGTCACGCCGCCATCCTTCTCAGGACGCACGGAGGTGTCAGCAGCGATCGAGTCAGCAACCTTATCGAGCTGAGCGTCGAGTTCCTCAAGGTCCACAGCAGGCTTATCCTCAGAGACCGAGGCCAGGTAGTCATCGAGGGCCTTCTGAGCAGCATCGACGGCGGCCTGAGCGTCAGCGACGGCCTTATCGGCATCAACCGAGGGCTTATCGTCGACGGGCGCGGGGGTCGCCGGAGCGGGCGCGGGGGTCGCCGGAGCCGCAGCACCATTCTTGGCGGGCAGAGTCGAGGCGTCCACGGGGAGGGCAGAACCTGGGAGCGCGCCAACCATCTTTTCCCAGGAGCTTGCGCGCTGCGCATCGCCGGATCCAGCAAGGCCGGAGACGTAGTTCGTGTTGTCTGTATTGAAGGCCTTGCCGTCGAAGCCATAGGCCGAGGCCGTGTCACCGGTCGTGTGGAAGCGCGACAAGTTCGGCGAACCACCGGTGACACCATAGAACTTCTGCGTGCCGTAGACGCGTGTGCCCTCACTGCCCTTGGCAATGTACACACCGACGCCAACGGTGTTGCTCGCACCGAGCATGTTACGGTCATGCCCCTGAGAGTTCTTCCATTGATCGAAGAGATCAGCAGCAGCCTGCGCAGGAGTCTTCATGCCGCCGCCGGCAGAGAAGTTCTCAAGGTGATTGTAGGCGATATTTTCAGCAGCAGACATGGTATCTGCTCCGTCGAGAGCCCCCTGCCCCATGTTCTTGTAGGACTGATCATGCTCGAAAGAATCGGTATCGGACATGTGCTTGCTCCACGAGCGAGCATCGCCAGTAACGGTGTCCGACACGACCAACTCGGGCAGACCAGCGTTGGCGCGGTAGGCATTCATCTTCTGAACGATGAGGGCCTCAATGATCTTGGCCTGGGTCTCGTAATCGACCTTGGACCAATCAACCCAGTCAAGACCGCGGTCAACGTTGGAATCCGCAGCGGGGGCATCGCCCGCTGCGGGAGCATCGCCGACAGAGGGGTTGGGCTTCTCGGCATCCTGCTTGGCGGCCTCCAGGGCGGCCTGAGCGTCGGCGAGGTCCTTACGAAGCTGAGCCTCACGCTCAGGGTCGGCCTTGTTACCGGCCGACTTGCCCGCGGCCGCGTCGGCGTACTGGGCGAGCAGCGGGTTGTACTCAGCAGTGATGCGAGCGTCTGCGCCAGTGAGGGACGCGCAGAAGGGATCCTCGGTGGCATGGTTTCCCTCGGCCAGCGAGGGGATTACAACGAGGGATGCCGCGATCGTGGTGGCGGTGAGCACCACCGTGGTGTGAGTGCGGGTGAGTTGGAACGACATTAACTATCGGCCTAACACTATGGAACAGAGACAGGTAAATCTTTCCATGCGGTTTACGAGATTTCAAACTTTTTCGAGTAATTGATTACACGTAATTCTCTGGAATTGCAACGTTTTCTCGGTTTCACAGATTTTGAACATCCCACATGTCGATACCAAAAAGTTATATTAACCGCCTAGTGACTTACCGCTTAGCAAGTTAGATACTGACCTTCTGCACGATTTATACGTAACAACACCTGTGCCGCCACGAGGCAGACGACACTCCCCCACTCACCTCACCCAATAATGCTTGAAGCCATCAGCGCGCACATAGACCCACCTAGCGAAAGCTGGACAACGCTGCCCATGAACCAGCAGATAGGTCCAGCTGAGCACAGATGGGTCATTAGCAGCACCAATAGGAGCACTCACCGCTTCGAATCCACCACAGCCCCTCGCCCCCACACTCACGCGATGCACCCCGCAACGTCAAGGCACACTGGCAGCAGCACACACAACAACGGCGAGAGGCAGGCCAACATCGACCAGCACCCCACAGACCCCGAAGAAATTCAGAAGCGCAGCAGCGAGCAAGCCAGAGAAAAGAAAGCGACCACAAGGCTCTCGGAGCAATAAAAAACCGACACTCACAAGCTGAGTGTCGGTTATTTCGGTGGAGCTAGGGGGATTCGAACCCCCGACCTCTTCCATGCCATGGAAGCGCGCTACCAACTGCGCCATAGCCCCTTTATTTAGTTCGTCACCCCCGGCGACCTGATAAATAATAGCCCTCTTTTCGCGAGGCGCGCAAATCGAAACCAAGTGTCGCTAATCACACCATCATGAAATTGTTGAAATGCTAGGCAAACGAGGCCCCCGGAGGCGTGTTACGCCCCCAGGATATCCTCGCGAGCCCCGATGTTGTGCGATGCCAGGCGCCATCCGGTGCGCGCTGCGCTCTTCGCGGTTGAGACACCAACGGGCACCAGTTCCGACCAGTGGCAGTTATCGACGCCGCGCAGGCCATTGAAGTCCGCGGGATCGAGCCCCAGCAGGGAGACGATGCCCCGCGCGATAGCGGAGCCGTGCGAGACGATGATGAGAGACTGATCCGACCGGCACGCGGCCGCGGCCTCGAGGACGGCGTCGCGGAATCGCTCCCCCACGATCTCGGAGCGCTCAACCTCGGCACACCCACATTCACCGGTGTCTCGATACTCGGAGTAGGCCTCGGGTTGCTCGCGGGCGATCTCCTCGTAGGTCTTCCCCTCGAAGGTGCCGTAGAAGCGCTCCGTGAGCCTCTCATCGCTGACCGGACCCTCACAGGGATAGCCGGCGATGTCGAACACGCGCGCGAGGATACGGGCCGTGTCGAGCGCACGCACCAGCGGAGAGCACACGATGCGTACTCCCCCGTCGTCATAGCTGCGCGAGGTCTCGGCGGCGACCATACCGACCTCGGCGCTCGGTTCGCACAGGCGCGACACGAGCACACCTGCGGCACCGGCTGCCTGGGAGCGTCCCGAGTCATTCAGGGGTTCGTCGATACGCCCCTGAAAGCGGCGCGCCAGGTTGAAGTCCGTCTGGCCGTGGCGCAGCAGGACGATACGCGACGCGCTCACTGCGCGGACTCCGCGCCATGGGTCGCGGCACGCTCAGCTGCGGCTGCGCGGGCCTCCTCCGTATCCACGTCGATGGGCACGGCCGGGCAGTCACCCCACAGGCGCTCGAGCGCGTAGTACTCGCGCTCCTCCTCGGAGAGAACGTGCACGAGCATATCCGAGTAGTCGAGGAGCACCCAGGTGCCCTCCGCGCGCCCCTCGATGTGGGCGGGACGGCGATGCTGCTCGGCCCAGATGCGGTCCATGATGTCCTCGGCGATGGCGCGCACCTGACGGTCCGTCGGGGCAGAGACAACCACGAAGGCATCCGCCAGGGCGAGTTTGCTGGTCACGTCAACGAGCACCGGGTTGATGCCGCCGCGGTCGTGTGCGGCGCGAGCAACCAGGCTCGCCAGTTCTGCGGTAGCGTCGGGAAGGCTCACGTTTCTCCTTGAGTTAGAACCGGTACAGGCCGTATTTGTTGATGTATTGGACGACGCCGTCGGGCACCAGGTACCAGACCGGTTTGCCCTCTTCGACGCGCGTGCGGCAGTCCGTCGACGAGATCGCCATGGCGGGCACCTCCAGCAGCGACACGGACTCGTGCGGCAGGCCGGGGTCCGACAGGTTATGCCCGGGACGCGTCACGCCGATGAAGTGTGCCTGCTCAAAGAGCTTGTCGGCATCCTTCCACTGCGCGATCTGCGCCAGCGCGTCGGCACCCGTAATGAAGTAGAAATCCGAATCCGGGTACTCGCGCGACAGGTCCGCCAGCGTGTCGATCGTGTACGTCGTGCCCCCGCGGTCGATATCGACGCGCGAGACTGCGAAACGTGGGTTCGAGGCGGTCGCGATGACCGTCATGAGGTAGCGGTGCTCGGCTGAGGTGACACGCCGCCCCGCTTTGAAGGGCTGCATAGCGGCGGGTACGAACACAACCTGGTCGAGTCCGAATACGTCCATGACCTCGGAGGCGGCGACGAGGTGTCCGTGGTGGATCGGATCGAAGGTGCCGCCCATGATGCCGATTGCCCGCCTCCTGCGCAGGGCGCGCGGAGGATGCTGGGGCAGCGCGGGGGCGGCTGTCACGCCCGCGGTGGCCTCCGTGGTCTTTTCGATCGCCTCCCCGTCCGAGGCCGGGCCTGCTTCCTTGTCCTGCGTGCTCACGGGCGGATGGTTCCTTCTCCCTCGTAGATCCAGGTGGTCGTCGTCAGCTCCGTCAGCCCCATGGGGCCGCGCGCGTGGAGCTTCTGAGTGGAGATGCCGACCTCGGCTCCCAGCCCCAGCTGGCCGCCGTCGGTGAAACGCGTCGAGGCGTTGATCGCGATCGCGGCGGCGTCCACCCCGGCGCGGAAAGCGCGAATAGCGGCGACATCGGATGCGACAATGCCCTCGGTGTGGCCGGTCGAGTAGCGGCGGATGTGCTCGGTCGCTTCCTCCACGCTGCCGACGACACGCACCGCGAGGTCCATCGACAAGTACTCGGTCGACCAATCGGCCTCGGTGGCATCCACGATCATGTCGGCGTCGATGGAGGGCTGGTCGTCCACGATGGCGCGAGTGGCACCGTCAGCGTGGATGGTCACGCCCGCGGTCGTCAGGCGAGTGATGGCGGCGACCAGGAAGCGGGCGGCGACGTCGGCGTGAACCAGAAGGGTCTCTGCCGCGTTGCACACGCCCACGCGCTGCGTCTTGGCGTTCATGATGATGGCTTCCGCTGCCTCAAGGTCGGCGGAGGCGTCGACGTACAGGTGGCAGTTGCCGGTGCCCGTCTCGATAACGGGTACGCGTGACTCCTCGACGACGGCGTTGATGAGGCCCGCTCCCCCACGCGGGATGAGTGCGTCAATCGCACCGCGCGCACGCATCATGGCGCGTGCACCCGCGCGACCCCACTGGTCGACAGTCTGGATCGCGTCAGCGGGCAGGCCGACGGAGGTCAGTGCGTCGCAGCACACCTCGATGAGAACCCGGTTCGAGGCCTGGGCTGCACTCCCGCCACGCAAGATGACCGCGTTACCAGCCTTGATCGCCAGGGTCGCGGCGTCGATGGTGACGTTCGGGCGGGCCTCGTAGATGATGCCGACGACGCCGAGGGGCACGCGCTCCTGAGTGACGCGCAGGCCGATGTCAGTGCGGGTTCCTCGCACGACCTGGCCGACCGGGTCGGGCAGGGCAACGATCTCGTGAACGGCGTCAGCGATGGATCGGATGCGGTCCTTTGTCAGGGCAAGGCGGTCGAGGAGGCCCTCGCTCATCTGCTCCGCGCGGCCGCGCGCCACGTCCTCGGCGTTGGCGGTCAGGATCTGGTCGGAGCGCTCGATGAGCGCCGTCGCGATCGCTTCAAGCCCGCGGTTCTTCACCTGGGTCGTCGCGTTTGCGAGCACGCGCGCCGCGTCGCGGGCAGCGTCGGTCACCTGGGAAATATCAGCAGCAGTATCCACTCGCACATCATGTCACACGAGTGCGGGGCGGTCCCTGTCAGTCAGCGCTCAGCGCAGAAAATGCGTCACCTAACACCGCCAGGTCGTCGCGGTGAATTGCTGGCCTGGGATGCTCGTATCCTGCCGCCACCAGCCGCTCCATACCCGCGCCGGCGATCTGGCCCAGTGTGTCCGAGTCGTAGCCGGACACGCCGCGCGCGATGAGTCCGGTCGGGCTGGCAACGTCCACAACGTCTCCGGCCTCGAAATGACCGAGCACCGAGTGCACGCCAGCGACCAACAGAGACTTCTTGCCGACCGTGATCGCCTTCGCAGCTCCCTCGTCGACAATGATCTCGCCGCGAGAGGGTGCCACGTGTGCGATCCACAGGCGACGAGAGGCCGGACGCTGGGCCGACGGTTCGAACCAGGTGCCGACGCGGCGGCCTTCCAGGACGGGCCCCAGGTCGTTTGCGCTGGCCAGCTGCACGCCGATGCCGCTGGCCGTCGCCAGCATCGCGGCCTGCACCTTCGTCGCCATGCCGCCCGTGCCAACGCGAGAACCCGCGCCGGTCACGAGCACACTCATGAGGTCGTCCGCGCTGGCGACGCGTTCGATCAGCTCCGAACCCGGATGATCCGGAGGAGCCGTATACAGGCCGTCAACGTCCGTCAGCAGCACGAGCGCGTCGGCCTTGATCATCTGGGCGATGAGCGCAGCAAGTCGATCATTGTCGCCGAAACGCAGCTCGCGGGTGGTCACCGCGTCGTTCTCGTTGAGGATTGGCACGACGCCGAGGCCGAGGAGCCGCGAGAGGGCCGCGCGCACGTTCGTGTAGTGGTCGCGGCGCATCACGTCGTCCGTGGTCAGCAGCACCTGGGCGGCGTCGAGGTGATGCGCCTGGAAGGCGGCGGTCCACCTCGCCATCAGGAGTCCCTGGCCCATCGCGGCGGCGGCCTGCACGCTCGGCAGGTCCTTCGGCTTGGCTGAAAAACCGAGCGGATCCAGCCCCGCGGCGACAGCGCCCGAGGAGACAATCACGACCTCGCGGTCGCGCCCGCGCCAGCGGGACACGAGGCGAGCGACGGCGTCAATACGGTTCAGGTCCAGACCACCGTCCTCGCGCGTGAGCGAGGAGGATCCGATCTTGACGACAATGCGAGAAGCCGCGGTCACTCCGCTCATGACTGATCCGATGCATCCGTCCAATGACCGGCCTCACGCTCAGTCCACAGCTGCTCACGGGCCGCGCTCTTGGCATCCATGACCTGGTGGTACACCTCGCGGCGCTCCTTACGGCTCGGGCGGGTGTTCTGATCTAGGCGCAGGTCGGTGCCGCGAGAACCCAGCAGCTCGGGACCGGTCGTCAGGGTCGGCTCCCAGTCAAAGACGACACCTCCATCCAGGTCGCCGATCACGACGGTGTCGCCAGCGACCGCGCCAGCCTTCATCAGCTCGTCCTCGACGCCCGCGGCGTTCAGGCGATCTGCAAGGTACCCCACGGCCTCGTCGTTGGCGAAGTCCGTCTGACGCACCCAGCGCTCGGGCTTGTCGCCGCGCACCTGGAAGACGTCCTCGCCGTCCTTGCGGGTCTTGCGCACCGTGATCTCCACGCTGCGGCCCACGGCCTTCGGGCGAATGACGGGACGGGCGACCTCGAGGGCGGGACGCTTCGCGCGCTCCTCCTCGACGATGCCGGCCAGAACAAAAGACAGCTCCTTGAGGCCCTCGTGGGACACGGCGGAAACCTCGAGGACAGGCCACCCGAAAGACTCGAGGTCCGGGCGCGTGATCTCGGCCAGGTCACGGCCATCTGGGATGTCGATCTTATTCAGAACGATGACGCGGGGGCGCTCCATGATCGGCACGTAGCCCTCGACCTGGGTGAGGTCACCCTGGTACGCCTGCAGTTCGGCCTCGATGATGCGCAGATCCTCCACGGGTTCGCGGTCAGTCTCGAAAGCGGCCGTGTCCAGCACGTGCACGATAACCGCGCAGCGCTCAATGTGACGCAGGAAATCCAGGCCAAGGCCTCGGCCCTGGGAGGCACCAGGAATAAGGCCGGGAACATCAGCGACCGTGTAACGCGTGTCGCCAGCGGAGACAACGCCGAGGTTCGGAACCAGCGTCGTAAACGGATAGTCGGCAATCTTCGGACGAGCCGAACTCATGGCCGCGATCAACGAGGACTTACCCGCCGACGGGAAACCGACGAGAGCCACGTCCGCCACGGACTTCAGCTCCAGGATGACGTCGCGTTCCTCGCCCGGCTCACCCAGGAGCGCGAATCCGGGGGCCTTGCGAGCCTTCGAGGCCAACGCCGCGTTGCCCAGGCCGCCGCGACCGCCCTCAGCGACCACGAAGCGCGCACCAGCGCCCGTCAGGTCGGCCAGCAGCTCGCCCGACATCGACTTCACGACCGTGCCCTCGGGGACCGGCAGGATGATATCCGCACCGGTCTTCCCCTGGCGGAAGTCACCCATGCCCGGCGTTCCGTTGTCTGCGCGGCGGTGCGGGCTGCGGTGGTAGTTCAGCAGCGTGGTCTCCTGCTCACTCACCTCCAGGATGACCGAGCCGCCGTTGCCGCCGTCGCCGCCGTCGGGGCCAGCCAGCGGCTTGAACTTTTCACGCTTAATCGAGGCAACGCCATTACCGCCGTTACCGCCTGCCGCGTGCAGCGTCACGCGATCCACGAAGTCTGCCACTGGTGCTCCTGATGACTGAAAATGAATGTTGAAAAGGGCGCCCGGCAACGCCGGACGCCCTTCATGCGCGCGGTCTCAGGCAGAGACCGGCGAAACGCTGACAACCTTGCGATCACGCTTGCGACCGAACTCGACCGCACCCGCACGCAGGGCGAACAGGGTGTCGTCCTTGCCACGGCCAACGCCGTCGCCAGGGTGGAAGTGGGTGCCGCGCTGACGAACGAGGATCTCACCAGCGTTGACCAGCTGGCCGCCGTAGCGCTTCACGCCGAGGCGCTGCGCGTTGGAGTCGCGGCCGTTACGGGAGGAACCAAGGCCCTTCTTATGTGCCATCAGTTGCTACTTTCTGCTCGTGGGTCCGTCGGATTCAGGCGATCTCGGTGATCTTGACGACCGACATCTTCTGACGGTGTCCCTGGCGCTTGCGGTAGCCCGACTTGTTCTTGTACTTAATGATGGAAATCTTGGGGCCCTTGGCCGAGTCGACAACCTCAGCCTTGACGGAAACCTTGTCCAGCTTGGCTGCGTCAACAGTGATGGCGTCGCCATCCACCAGCATCAGCGGCTGGAGCTCGATGCTCGAACCGATTTCTTCTGCCAGCTTGTCGACGACGACGACGTCACCGACGGACACCTTTTCCTGCCGGCCGCCAGCCTTGACGATCGCGTAGACCACGTTGGAGCTCATCTCTTCTCGTATTCCTAACCGGAATCTCGCCTCGAAACTGCCGAGGGCTTGTCTGTTTTCACGATTCCGTTGGCGCTTGTTGCGCCGACGATCAAATTTAGCCGATTGACACGCCCGAGTGCAACCCGGCATGGCCACCGGCCAGGTGGAATAGCTGTGCGATTCCACACCTCGAGGCGACGGGAGAACCCACAGGGCCCTCCCGTCGACGCTCATCGATTAGCCCGCATCCACGATTCCCGTGGACACGACGCGGCGGCGACGCTTGGCGCGCGGCTGCTCAGACGCCTCGGGGAGCAGGATGTCGTCGGTCGAGCGCGTCGGCGCGGCGGGTTCGGCGGCCTCGGCGCGGGCGGGCAGCTCAATGACGAGGGGGGCTGGTGCAGCGTCGGGTTCAATGACCCCCGAGGACGCGACGGCGCGGCGCTTGCGGGTTTTACGCGGCGCGGGCGCCTGGGCGTCCTGCTCAGCGGCTGCCTCGACGAGCGCGTGAGATGCCGAAGCCTCGGGGGTACGTGCCTCGGCAGGCAGCGTGGGTGACACCTCGGGAGCAGGGGCCGCGGCAGGCTCAGCGGACGAGGCCGTGGCCACCTTACGGGAGGCGCGACGGCGGGTGGTCGGCGCTTTCTCATGCTGCTCGGGCAGCTGGATATCGGAGGCATCCTTGAGGGGCACCGCGGGCTTATCGGAGGTCTCAACGGGGTCGGGCAGGTCGATGTAGATCGGCAGCTCGGGCACGGGCGTGGTTTCCGCGACGCGGCGACGGCGGCGGGGACGCTTGGTCCCACTGTCCTCGGCGGCCGCCGTGACGGAGGCTGCGGGAACCTCAACCGTCGGCGCGTCGGCCGCAGACTCCTCGTCCGCAGACTCGGACACGGCACCACTGTCCTGAGCAGGCACAGCAGACTCGGCGCTCGCGCCGCGCGGGCGGTGCTTCTTGACGGGCGTCTTCTCGTGCTCAGCCGATGCCTCGTCACCCTTGTGCACCGATGCCTCGTCATCCTTGCGCGTCGACGCGGCAGCGATCGCGCTCAGCGCTTCCTTGGCGCGCTCATGCTCGGCGTTATCCTCGATGCGGCGTGCCTCGGCCTTCTTCTGCTGCTTTTTCGACGCCTTGGAGGACTTCGGGGAGTTGTCGGCCCCGGAGGTCTCCACCGGGTGGTGGTGAACGATGAAGCCGCGGCCCTCGCAGGCCTCACATGAGGAGGAGAACGCCTCAACGAGGCCCTCGCCCACGCGCTTGCGGGTCATCTGCACCAGGCCCAGCGATGTGATCTCAGTGACCTGGTGGCGCGTACGGTCGCGTCCCAGGCACTCGACCAAGCGACGCAGCACGAGGTCCCGGTTGGATTCCAGCACCATATCAACGAAGTCGATGATGACGATGCCGCCGATGTCGCGCAGGCGCAGCTGGCGGACGATCTCTTCGGCCGCCTCGAGATTGTTGCGAGTAACCGTCTCCTCCAGCGTGCCGCCGGCACCGATGAACTTACCGGTGTTGACATCGATGACGGTCATCGCCTCGGTGCGGTCAATGATGAGGGTGCCTCCCGAGGGCAGCCAGACCTTCCGATCCATACCCTTCGCCAGCTGCTCGTCAATGCGGTGCGCGTGGAAGACATCCTCCGTGCCCACCCACTGCTCGACGCGGTCGGACAGCTCGGGGCTGAGCTCGTCCACGTACTCCTTGACGGTCGCGTAAGTGTCGCGACCCTCAATGATGAGCTTCGAGAAGTCCTCATTGAAGATGTCGCGCACGACACGCACGGCCAGCTCGGGTTCGCCGCGCAGCAGCGTCGGGGCGCTCTTCGTGTTGGTGCGCTTCTTCTCGATGTCCTCCCACTGACGGGTCAGACGAGCGACGTCGTCGCGGATCTGTTCCTCCGTCGCGCCTTCGGCGGCGGTGCGCACGATGACACCCGAACCCGAGGGCACGACGGCCTTGAGGATCTTCTTCAGGCGAGCACGCTCCTTATCCGGGAGCTTGCGGGAAATACCCATCATGGAGCCGCCGGGAATCAGGACCAGGTAGCGGCCAGCCAACGTAATCTGCGAGGTCAGGCGCGCACCCTTGTGTCCGATCGGATCCTTCGTCACCTGGACAAGGACGGGGTCACCAGACTTGAGCGCGGACTCGATGCGGCGGGGCTTACCCTCCAAGCCGACGGCGTCCCAGTTCACCTCGCCGGCGTACAAGACGGCGTTACGTCCGCGGCCCACGTCGACGAACGCGGCCTCCATCGAGGGCAGCACGTTCTGGACGCGGCCCAAATAGATATTGCCAACCATCGAGGACTGTGTGCGGCGAGCGACGTAGTGCTCGACGAGCAGACCGTCTTCGAGGATCGCGATCTGATCGAGGCCATCCTGGTCTCGGATGACCATCGTGCGCTCGACGGACTCGCGGCGCGCCAGGAACTCAGACTCAGAGATCGAGTGGCGGCGGCGCCCCTCTCGACGTCCTTCGCGGCGGCGCATCTTCTTGGCCTCCAGGCGCGTGGACCCCTTGAGGGCCTGCACCTGGTCCGCGGGATCGCCGCCCTCGTCGGAGGAGGCGGTGCTGCGCGCGCGACGACGACGGCGACGACGGCTCGAGGACTCTTCCTCGTCGCCGCCCTCGGGTTCACCGGAGGGCGCATCGGACTGCTCAGCACTCTCCTCGGTCGCTGCCGAAGCCTCGTCCGACTTCTTGGAGCGGCGGCGACGGCGGGCCTTGGGTTCCGAGGGAGTCTCCTCAGCATCCACGCTCGGCGTGCTGTCCTCGTCGAGGGCCGAGGCCTCGTCGACGGACTTCTTGGAACGACGGCGACGCTTGCGTGCCGTCTCCTCCTGCGAGGCACTGGCCTCGTCGTCGGAGGAGGCGCGGCGACGCTTCGGCTTCGTCTCAGGTTCCTCAAAGGCGGCAGGCGAGGCCATCTCGGGCGCGGCCTGGAAGACGGGGGCCTGGAAGAGTAGCGACGCGGCGGGAGCCACGGGCGCATTCGATTCGGTTGTCACAATTCTCCAATGGTGGGGCGCGCGCCCCATGCCAGGACGCGCCCGTTGTATCGCCCGCGAGGGGCGGAAACCTAGTGGAGCGCTGGTGCGCAGGTGCCGGCGGCTCATCGATAGGGTCATCGCTCGGCGCTCGTCGCGGGGGCATGCCCGCGACATCCATTCACCTCAATTGTCGCACAACACGGACCTCCATCAACCGATGGGAGATACGTTCAACCTCACACACCCACAATCTCAGGGAACAATCCCTTCAAAACAATCGGACACATATGTCACAAAACAGTCACATAACCGGCATTTCAGGCTTTCCACCTCTGTCTTTTGAGCTACATTAAAACCAGCCCGTGACGTAGGTCCTACGGCCTTCGCTGCGGGGCATACTCGATCCCCGATCCCTACACGGGAAGGTCCCATCATGACCCTCGCGCAAACAGCGCTCGACGCGGTCACGGTCGGACGGTGGCAGTTCGGTATCACGACCGTCTACCACTTCGTCCTCGTACCGCTGACGATCGGCCTGTCCCTGCTGGTCGCGATCATGCAGACCGCATGGCACCGCACCGGCAAGGAGTACTGGCTGCAAGCTACCCGCTTCTTCGGCAAGCTCCTTCTTATTAACTTCGCTCTCGGCGTCGCCACTGGCATTGTCCAGGAGTTCCAGTTCGGTATGAACTGGTCCGAGTACTCCCGCTTCGTCGGCGACATTTTCGGCGCTCCCCTGGCCGTCGAGGCCCTCCTGGCCTTCTTCCTCGAGTCCACCTTCCTGGGCTTGTGGATCTTCGGCTGGGGCCGTCTGTCCAAGGGCATCCACCTGGCGACCATTTGGTGCGTCGCTATCGGCACGATGCTCTCCGCCGCCTGGATCCTCGCAGCCAACGCATGGATGCAGCACCCCGTGGGCGCCCGCTTCAACCCCGAGACGGGCCGCGCCGAGCTCGACGGTGTCGGCGGCTTCCTGAAGCTCATCACTTCTGGCGTCTACCTATCCGAGTACTCCCACGTCATCACCTCCGCGTGGCTGGTCGCCGGTTCCTTCGTGGCTGGCATCGCCATCTGGTGGATGGTCCGCGCGTCCCGCGAGGGCAGTGACGAGGCCGTGGCTCAGGCACGCGACGTGTGGCGTCCCATCGCCCGCTTCGGCTTGATCGTCGTCCTCATCGGCGGCCTCGGCACCGCCCTGAGCGGCCACATCCAGGGCCAGGAGATGGTTAAAGTGCAACCCATGAAGATGGCTGCCGCCGAAGGTATCTGCGTCGACACCGACGGCGCCGCCTTCACGGTCGCGCAGTTCGGCTCCTGCCCGCTGGGTACCGACGGCACTCAGCCGACCCAGTTCATCAAGGTTCCCGGCGTCGCCTCCTTCATGTCACATAACTCCTTCACCGCCACCTCCGAGGGCGTCGCGGATATCCAGGAGCGCATGGTGACACTGCTCAACTCGGATCAGAATTTCACCGCCAAGTACGGTGACGCCTCTCAGTTCGACTTCCGTCCCCCGCAGATGGTGGCCTTCTGGTCCTTCCGATTCATGATCGGCCTGGGCATGGTGGCCTTCCTGCTGGCTGCCTGGGGCCTGTGGGCCACCCGCGGCGGCAAGGCCTCCTCCAACAAGTTGCTGAGCCTCCTCGCCCTCGTCAACCTCCCCCTCCCCTTCCTGGCAGCTTCCTTCGGCTGGATCTTCACAGAGATGGGTCGTCAGCCGTGGGTTGTCGTTCCGAACCTGGATGCCCTGTCCATGGGTTCCGACCTCGGATCGGTCAACATGCTGACGGAAATCGGCATCTCCCCTAACGTCCCCGCAGGACAGGTGCTGGTGACGCTGATCCTCTTCACCCTCCTGTACGGCGTGCTGGGCGTCATGTGGTTCGTCCTCATGAAGCGCTACGCGCTTGAGGGCATCCACTCCTCCAAGGCCGACAAGGCCGCGGATGAGGCTCCGACCGACCTGTCCTTCGGATACTGAGAAAGGAACAACGATCATGACTCTGTCAATCCTGTGGTTCATTCTCGTCGCCGTTCTGTGGACGGTCTACCTGATCCTCGAGGGCTTCGACTTCGGCGTCGGTATGCTCCTCCCCTTCGTCGCCAAGGGCGACCGTGAGCGCACTCAGGCAGTGCGCACCATCGGCCCCCACTGGGACGGTAACGAGGTCTGGCTGCTCACTGCGGGCGGCGCAACCTTCGCTGCGTTCCCCGAGTGGTACGCGACCATGTTCTCCGGCATGTACCTGGCCCTCTTCCTCGTCCTGACGGCCCTGATTGTGCGCGTCATGGCACTCGAGTGGCGCTCGAAGGTCGCCACCGAGAAGTGGCGCTTCACCTGGGACTGGGCGCACACGATCTCCGCGTGGCTCGTCCCGCTGCTGCTGGGTGTGGCCTTCGCGAACTTCGTGCAGGGCATGAAGATTGAGGTCATCGATGTCGCTACCGGCACCGTCGTTGACCCGACGCTGGTTGACCAGTCGCTGTCCAGCGCCACCCACCAGCTCACCGGCGGCTTCTTCTCGCTGCTGACCCCGTTCACGATCCTGGGCGGCCTGGCCGTCCTGGCCGTCTGCCTGGCTCACGGTGCCCAGTTCCTGGCGCTGAAGACCACGGGTGACGTGCGCGACCGCGCCAACGCGATTGCCGCTCCGGCTTCTATCGCCGCGACCGTGTTCGCCGCCGCTTGGCTGATGTGGGGCCAGTTCTCCTACACGACGAATGTCCTGGCGTGGATCCCGCTCGTGGTGGCCGCCCTGGCGATCATCGCCTCGACCGTCCTGTCGCAGGCGACGCTGCGCCGTGAGGGCCTGTCCTTCGTGGCCTCCTCCGTGGCGATTGCCGGCACGGTGGCGTGGGTCTTCGCTTCGATGGCTCCCGCCGTCCAGAAGTCCTCGATCAACCCGGCGTACTCGCTGACGATCGATCAGGCTTCGTCGACGACCGCGACGCTCACCGTCATGACGATCGTGACCGTCTGCCTGCTCCCCATCGTCCTGGCGTACGTCATCTGGTCCTACTGGACCTTCCATTCCCGCGTGGGCACGGAGGACGTCACCACCAAGACGGGTCTCCTCATGAAGAAGATCCGCCTGGGCGAGAACTTCCTCGCCGGCTGATTCATCCGGCTCACTGCGCCCGGTCCTTCGATGAGGGGCCGGGCGCAGTCGTATGCGCAACACAGACGAGGCCGGGGACTTTCGACCCATGACGTGGCCTTTTGGGGCACAATAGTACCCGTGCGTCCCTTTGATCCCCGCTTGTTGCGTTACGCCCGTTCGGCCCGCGTTCCCATCGCCCTGACCGCCTTGCTGGGCACCATCACGGCGCTGTTGGTACTGGCCCAGGCGTTGCTCATTTCCGCGGCTTTGTCTCCCATCGTCTCGGGAACGGCGACGCTGGGAGACGTTATTCCTTTTATCGTGGGCATCGCTGCTGTCTTCGCCTGCCGCGCCGTGATCGTTGCGGCGCGCGAAGCCATCGCTGCGCGAGCCGCCACCGAGGCCGTGACCGAGCTGCGCGGGCGCGTCATCGATGCCGCCATCGCGCTGGGTCCGCGCTGGCGAGCCATGAACGGAGCCGAGACCGCGACGCTGCTGTCGACCGGCCTGGAGGATCTGCGCCCCTACTTCGTTTCCTTCCTGCCCCAGCTGGTCCTCGTCTCGACGGTGACACCCGCCGCTCTGGGCGTGATCCTTCTCCTCGACTTCTGGTCGGCTCTCATCGCTCTCCTGGTCGTCCCCCTCATCCCGATCTTCATGATCCTCATCGGTCGATTCACGCAGGCCGCCTCCCAAGACAAACTGGATTCCATGAAGCGCCTGACCGCCCAGCTCCTGGACCTCATGTCGGGCCTACCAACGCTGCGAGCCCTCGGTCGTGAGAAGGGTCCGCGCGCCCACCTGCGCACACTCGGCGACGCGAACACACAAGCAACCATGTCGACCCTGCGCGTCGCTTTCCTTTCCGGTGGTGTCCTGGAGTTCCTGACGACCCTGTCGGTGGCCCTCGTGGCTGTCGAAGTTGGCATGCGCCTCGTGTTCGGCAATATTTCTCTCTTCCATGGCTTAGCCGTCATCATGCTGGCCCCCGAAGTCTTCGAACCCCTGCGTCAGGTCGGCGCTCAGTTCCACGCGTCGGCCAACGGCGTGACTGCCTCGCGAGCAGCCTTCGGCATCATCGAGGCGGCCGACGACGTGGCACGCCCCGGCTCCATACTCTGTCCAGATATGAACAGCACTGACATCGTCATCGACGGTGTCGGCGTGCGTGCACGGGGAGCCTGGGGTCCTGCTCCCACCGACGGGGTCATTCGCCCGGGCACGGTCACGGCCTTCGCGGGTCCCTCGGGTGCCGGCAAGTCGACGCTCGTCGCCTGCCTCCTGGCCGACATCACGCCCGACGTCGGCCAGATCCGCCTGCGCGCCCAGACCTCGTCCGAGGAGGGGCTCCCTCTGGCAGACGTGGATCCCGATTCCTGGCGCTCCGCGCTCTCGTGGGTCCCCCAGTCTCCCACACTGGTCCCGGGATCGATTCTGGACAACATGGGTGGCCTGCCTCTGGCTGACCTAGAGCAGGCAGCCCAGGCGACCGGCTTTGATGCGGTCCTGGACACCACCCCCGACGGCTGGAACAGCGTGATTGGCGTCGGCGGCGTCGGCCTGTCCGTCGGTCAACGCCAGCGCCTGGCGCTCACCCGCGCCCTCGCCGCCCACTCACAGATCGTCATCCTGGACGAGCCGACCGCCCACCTGGACGCCGTCAGCGAAAAGACCGTCGTGCGCGCCATTACCACCATGCGCGACGAAGGCCGCACGGTCATCGTCATCGCGCACCGCAATGCCATCATCGAGGTCGCCGACGCAATCATCGACGTCGTGTCCGCCGACGAGGAGGCACTGGCATGAGGCTCTTTCTGACCCGCTCCGAATCCGCTGCACTGCGCCGGTGCATCTCGATGCTGAACGTGTCGCGCTCGTGCTTCGCATTGGCCCTTCTGCTGGGTATCACCGCCCTCGGCTCAGCCATCGCCCTGGGCGGCACAGCCGCGTGGCTCATCGCGCGCGCCTCCCAGCAGCCGCCCGTCCTCTACTTGACGGTCGCGGCCACATCCGTGCGTCTCTTCGGTGTCTCGCGCGCACTCGCACGCTACCTGTCGCGCCTGGCCTCACACAAGGTCGCGTTGGCGGGCATGGATGCGCTGCGCGGCAACCTCTACGACCGTCTGTGCGAGGAACCCGCCGCATCCCTGACGAGCCTGCGCCGCGGCGACCTCATGACCCGAGCTGGCTCTGACGTCGACGAGGTCGGCAACGTCGTGGTCAAGACACTGCTGCCCTCCCTCGTCGCCCTCGTCGTTGGCGTGGGAACGGTTGGTGTCATCTCCCTCATTTCGTCGGCGGCCGGGCTGGTCCTCGCGCTCACCCTCATCGTCTCCGGCATCATTGCGCCCGCTCTCATCGCACGCTCAGTGCGTCTGGCGGAAACTCAGGGGGCGGACGCACGCACCGACATCGCGGCTACGACCCTCGCTATGCTCGAGGGAGCCACCGAGCTTTCCCTCGCAGCCACACTCCCCCACGCGCGTGCTTCCCTTGACGAGGCCGAGGCCATCTTGGCGAGTGCGATCACCCGCTCGGCGAAGCTGTCAGCCCTGGCACGTGCCCTCGACGTGTGCGCGATGGGTGCAGCCGTCATCGGTGCACTCCTCATCGGTATCCCGCAGACCACGTCGGGTGTCCTGGCCCAGGTGTTCCTGGCCGTCATCGTCCTCGTTCCCCTGTCTTCCTTCGAGGGCACCGCCGAGCTGGCCCCCGCCGCCGCGCAACTGGTTCGCAGTGCGCAGGCAGCCGAACGAATCTGCGCGCTCTTGAGCGAGGAGGAACCCGCCCCGACCCACGAGATTCCACAGGGTGAGTCCGTCATCGAAGCGCGCGACTTGGCGATTGGCTGGCCGGGCGGCCCCACCCTGGCCACCGGAATCTCGTTCACACTGCGCCCCGGATCCTCCCTGGCCATCGTCGGAGCGTCCGGCATCGGCAAGACCACGCTGCTGGCAACCCTCACCGGCGTCATCCCTCCGAAGTCGGGCCAGGCACTCATTAACGGCGTTCCCGCCTGGGGAGCGGAGCGCCACCAAGTTGCCGCCCACATCACGATGACAGCCGAAGACGCCCACGTCTTCGCCACGACCATCTTTGAGAACCTGCGCGTCGCGCGCGCTTCCCTGACCCGCGACGAGGCCACCGACCTCCTCGCTCGCGCCGGCCTGAAAGAATGGATTGCTTCCCTGCCCGAGGGGATCGACACCCTCGTCGGCTCAGGTGGCACCACTGTTTCCGGCGGCGAGCGACGCCGTCTTCTCATGGCCCGGGCACTGGCCGCCCCAGCCCCCATTATGGCGATCGACGAGGCTTCGGAACATCTCGACGCGGCCACCGCCGACACACTCATGGATACGCTCCTGGCCCCCTCACCGACACGCGCGACGCTGGTCGTCACGCACCGTCTCAGCGCTCTCGACCAAGCCGACCACGTCCTCGTGCTCGCGGCGACGCAGCCCAGAGCGTGCGCACACGTCACCGCCCAGGGGACCCACAGTGATGTCCTTCGCGCCCTCCCCACTTACCGATGGGCCCTCGATCAGGAGGAACAATGAGTCCCGATCACACCGATTTCACCCTACTCAAGGCCGCGCTGGACCTGACCAGCTCGCTGGACCTCAAGGCAGGCTTGCAGAACTTCGTGAACCAGGCCTGCGCACTGACGTCCTCGCCGCACGCGACGCTCGCCGTGCTCGACACCTGGGGTGCAACAACCATGCAGCTCGAGCACCACGATTCCCGCCCGGTTCCCGCTGTTCCCGACGCGCTGACGACGGCCATCCCCGTGGCTAGCCCACTCCTCGTCAACTCCCCTGCGGACGCGCCCGATCTAAACCTGCCCGCGGATGCTCCGCCGTTCCTGGGCGTGTCGGTCCTGGTGCACGAACAGGTCTATGGGCGCCTCTACCTCACGGGTAAGCCCGGCGGCTATACGCACGAGGACGCAGCCGTCGTCGAAGCTTTGGCACCCGCCGCCGGCATCGCGGTCGAAAATGCGCACCTGTACGCGGATTCGAAGCGCACCGCCCGATGGATCAGTGCCTCGCAGTCCCTCACGACGACGATGCTCGAGGGGGCCGACGAGGAGGAAGCCCTCGAGCTCATCGCCAAGACCGTGCGCGAGGTCTCCCACGCCGACACGGCGATCATCGTTCTACAGTCCGTGGGCGACACATGGGCCGCCGAGATCACCGACGGCAAGAACGCCTCCGCACTGCTGGGCCTGACCTTCCCACCCGAGGGCCGCGCGATGAGCGTCCTGCACGAGGGAACGGGCATGATCGTGGACTCAATGTCGCGCGCCCAGACCCTGCGGGTCCCCCAGCTGGCCGCCTTTGGCTCCGCGCTCTACGCTCCCCTGCGCTCGCGCGGCGTCTCCTCCGGCGTGCTCATCCTCCTGCGACAGATCGGGGCTCCCGAGTTCGATGCCTCCGAGCTCTCCCTCGCCGAATCGCTGGCCTCCCAGGCGACGCTGGCCCTCGAGCTGGCCTCCGCGCGCCACGCCCAGGACGTGGCCGCCCTGCTCGACGAGCGTGATCGCATCGGGCGCGATCTGCACGATTTCGCGATCCAGCAGCTCTTCGCGACCGGTATGGCCCTGGACGCCGCCAAGCAGAAGGTCGCTCAGGGACAGGCTGATCCCGTGGCCATCGAGTCCCTCATCGACGACTCACTGGCGTCCATCGACGAGGCCGTGCGCCAGATCCGCACGATCGTGCACAACCTGCGCGAGCGGGATAAGGCTGTCGGCCTGGTCGAGCGCATCCGCCGCGAGTCCTCCCTGACGCGCTCAGCGCTGGGGTTTGCGCCCTCGTTGCTCATTACGCTCGACGGCGAGGCGATCAACTCTGACCTGGACAATGAACTGGTCGTCATCGACGAGTTCGATGGCCGCGTCGACCCCGATCTATCCGACGATGTCGTCGCCATCGTGCGCGAGGGCCTGTCCAACATTGCCCGCCACGCCCACGCGACGGCGGCGACCGTCAACGTCGACGTATCCGGGCAGGGCAAGTGCGGTCGCGTGCGCATCCTCATCACCGACGACGGCCGGGGCATCGATCCGAATCGCACGCGCAACTCAGGCATAGCGAACATGACCGAGCGCGCCCGTCGCCACCGAGGTAGCTTCGACGCGGGACCCGGCGAGGGCGGGGTTGGCACGCTGCTACGTTGGATCGCGCCCTTGGAGTAGAGCGTTCGTCGCCGCCGCGTAGAACTGGGTGCCGTCAGCGGCCAGCGTCGTTTCCAGCGAGTACGAGGCATCGGGGTCCCTCGACCATCGTGACCTCCGTCCCGTCCTTAGGCATGCGGTACCACTGGATGGTGGCGAGCGTGCGACCGGAGGCGACGACCATGAAGGTCGCGAACTCTCCCTCGGTCGTGGATGTCGAGGCGGGGCCTGGGTTCAGTTACGCCACGCGGCTGCCCTCTGCCCAGCCACCCACGCGGCCACCTGCGTGCGTCGCTGCAAACCCATCTTCGACAGAAGAGAGGTGATGTGATTCTTCACGGTCTTTTCCGCGACGCCGAGCTTCTCTCCGATCTCGCGGTTGGACAGGCCATCGCCGATAAGGTCCAGGACCTTGCGTTCTGACGGCGTCAGGTCGGCGGTCGGGTCCTCGTGATCGACGCGGCGGCGTGTCAGTGTGCGCTCGTCGAGCAGGACGCGGCCGTCCGCGACCGCCTTGATGACGTCGGTGATCTCGGCGCCGCGCACGGTCTTGAGGATGTACGCGCGGGCACCCGCCTCCAGGGACTCAGCCAAGGCCTCGTCGTCGTCAAAGGAAGTCAGGACGACGGGGAGGATCTGCGGGTGGGAGGCGCGCAGACTGTTCATAATGTCGATGCCGGTGCCGTCGGGCAACTGCAGGTCGACGAGGATGACGTCGGGGCGCACGAGGTCGGCGCGACGCACCGCGTCTGCGACCGAACCGGCCTCGGCGACGACCTCCAAAGACTCGTCGCGGTCGACGATTTCGGCGATACCACGCCGGACGATCTCGTGATCGTCGACGATCATAACGCGCGTGCGCGCGGAAGTATTTTCACTCACGAATTCATACTAACTGTTAGGAGGGCGGACGCCCTCGGGTACCTATTCTTCTTCCGGGGACAGCCGATTCATCGCGTCCTGCGCGGCCGCATTCTCCGCGTGCTTCTTCGACGAGGCTTGCCCCGATCCCACCGCGTCGGAGCGCTCGGCGACGAAGGCATGGGCGGTAAACACACGCTGATGATCGGGTCCCTCGCCCTCCACCGCATAGGTGACTTCGCCCAGCCCCTCAGACTGTGAGTACTCCACGAGAAGGGTCTTCCAGTCCTGGTGATGGCCGCGCGAGGGAGCGTCCACCAGTAGGAAACGCAGGCGCTCGAGGACGACTCGACGCGCCTCTTCGAGGCCGCTGGTCAGGTAGGTTGCACCGATGAGCGCCTCGAAGGTGTCAGACAGGATCGAGTCCTTCTCGCGTCCCCCGTGCATGGATTCGCCCTTGCCCAGGAACACGAAGTCGCCCAAGCCGATGCGGCGGG
>NZ_ALCA01000134.1 GCF_000278725.1 Actinomyces sp. ICM47
GACTCGTCGATCAGCCGATCCACTGGCCGCCATTCGAGAAGTGGTACCACGTACCCGAGATCTGGAGCCACCCGGTCGCCATGGCCCCATCGGAGGGGTTCAGGTAGTACCAGGAGCCGCCATCCTTGAGCCAGCCGGTCGCCATATCACCGGCAGCATTCAGGTAGTACCAGGCCGAACCCACCTGCGTCCAGCCCGTCACCATCGCGCCACTGGAGGGATCCAGGTAGTACCAGGAGCCGCCGACGAGAGTCCAGCCGCTCGCCTGAGCACCCGATCCAGTGTGGTAGTACCACGAGCCGCCATCCTTCACCCAGCCCGTGCGCATGTATCCGGACGCATCGAATCGGTAGACCGTACCGCCGATCGTCACCGCCTGATCCTTCGGGTAGGAGCCGTCCGCGTTGCGGTACCACCAGCCGCGAGAATCCTGTTTCCACTCACCGGTCTGGGGCTGGGGAGCCGGGGAGGATCCGACACGCAGCGTCGTCGAGTGGAGCGCGTACGAGGCATCGCGCACGTCGACGCGCAGGCTCACATCCGCGCTGGTCGGCGTCCACGCGTATGAGGCCACACCAGACGTGACAGCACTCCAGTCCTGCAGGACGGTTTCAGCGTTCCCCGGTCCAAGCTGAACGAAGCGCGCCTCGCGCACATTCTGGGTGCCGCCGGTAGCGGTGGCGGTCACCGTCGTCGACGTACCAAGGCTCGCGGTCAGCGCATACCCAGCCCCTGCCTCGGCGATGCCAGTGCCCGACAAAGCGAGCGTGGGCGCGGAGTACGCCTTCAGATTCGCCGTCGCGTATCCGGCCTTCTCCATCGCAGCCTTCACCGTCTTCCAGGCCTGCGATCCCTCCTTCCCGACAACGTAAATGGCGGTGTTCGCCTTCACGTCGGAGGCGGCGTCTTCGTCGAGTTCCAGCGACGTCAGGCTCGCAGGCAGGACAACGACGCGCGGCGTCTCACCCCAGAAGGAGAACGTCGTCATGCCCTCACCGAAGAACGCGCTCTCCGGGCGACCGTTCGAGGCCTGGCCCTCGGAGTAAAACTCGCCGTTCACACCGCCGCGCACGACGATGTGACGGACATTCCGGACGCCGCGCGTGACGATGCTCAGCTTCCTGACCCGATCCCCCAACTCAAGCGTATCCACGCCGGTATTCGACACGCCCTCAACCGAGGTGACGGACGCAGGAACAACCAAGCTGGTCAGATTCGTGCAGCCGCCGAATGCGTCCTCGCCGATTTCCTCGAGCCGTCCCAGGCCGGGGCGCAGGTTCACCTCGGTCAACGCGAGATCGTTCAGGAACGCGTCGTCCGAGACGGTGGTCGTACCACCCAGGTCCACTCGGGCAAGATTCGACGCGTACGAGAAGGCCCAGGAACCGATTGTCTCGAACGAATCCGGCAGGGTCAGCGAGGTGAGCCGAGAGCTTTCAAAGGCGTACTCGCCGATTCTGCGCAGTGAGGAAGGCAGCGTCACGGAAGTGACCGAGGCATCCGCGAACGCGTAGTCATCGATGTCGATGGTTCCATCAAGGACCGCGTAGGAGCCCCCCTTGTTCTTCGCCTGCGGATAGGCGATCAGGTGCGAATGATCCTTCGTGTACAAGACGCCGTCGACGCTCGCATAGTTGCCGTTGTTGGCGTCGACCTCAATGGAGGTAAGCGCTTTTGCGCCCGGGAAGGCAGCCACCAGCTGACCTGCAGCGACCTTGGCTCCGAGGCGGACCGAGGTGAGCCTACTCATCCCTGCGAAGGCATTGTCACCAATCGTCACGACGGAGCCGGGCAGTGTTATGGTCGCCAGGCTCGTTGACTGGAACGCGCGATCCCCAATCGTGGCGAGCTGGGACGGATGCGCCTTGTCGTCCTGGAAGGTAATCTCCCTCAAGTCCTGACTCACGAACGCATCATCGCCGATGACGCGCACGCTCGCCGGGATCCACAGCTTCGTCAACTGCGCGTTCCCGAACGCCTCAGTACTGATCTCGGTGACCCCATCGGGAATCGTGACCTCCGCGGAGCTTCCCGTGTAGGCGGTGAGAACGCCGTTCTTATCGATCTCGAAATCCCCAGACGGATTGGGCTGCGCGGCCGGTGACACGACGCTGACACTCGTTGTTGTCCCGGCGTCGACAGCGAAGGTCGCAGGAACGCCGACCGTCGTAAAAGAAACCGCCCCAGCCAGCGCTAACGCGAGCACTGATACTTTTCGATGAGACATGTATGTGTCCCCCTGTGTTGACAATTCGGTAAAGCGAGGGTTCGGTCCACGTGACACGAACGCTTGTCACACACTACTCCCCACAGAGATGTCACCCACTCTTTGCAACAACCATTCTCACGATACGTCAATCCCTCAATCACACGCGCTACCCGGAGTACCATGCGCCGTCATCGACAAGCCGCCTGTCCCGTGCTTGTCACCCCGCACCAGCTACCCCTGTACGCACGCTACCGCACAGACTCTGACCGGTCTCATTAGCATCTGACCGTCCGCGCCTGACGGAGTAGCTCACCGTACGGCACGACACATACGCCGAGGGGCCGACCTTTCGGTCGACCCCTCGGCGTATCCCATCAACACAGTGCGAGTTCTCCCAAATGACTCCTCAAACGTAGCTCGTCGGCATATCCCGGACCCGTG
>NZ_ALCA01000135.1 GCF_000278725.1 Actinomyces sp. ICM47
CCGAGCGAAGCTCGCGGCGCGGACGGCTCGCGGGCGGGCCGCCGCCCACGGGCACACCAAGCAGCCCGGCCCCAGCACGCACACACGCGCACACGCACGCGCTCACACGCCATTCAGGCATAACAAAACCGCCCGGCCCCATTGGGGCTGGGCGGCAGTGGCGGTAGCGCTGGGATTTGAACCCAGGGTGGCTGTGACACCACACAGCATTTCGAGTGCTGCACCTTCGGCCGCTCGGACACGCTACCTTACCCGGATACTCTACTACATGGACCCCCGCAGAGCGCAAATCGACCGGGCAGGTTGGGATCAGGGCCACACAACGTCACAAGATCACACTGCGGCACGCAACACGGGCACCACCTCAGCATGTAGAACGGTTGAAAACAAAATTAAGTAGCCGCATACCATTCACGACAACGCATACATGCTCTACTCTTGCAGGGTATCTATTCAACGCAGCGAAAGGATTTTTCGTGTCTGCGCCAACTGCGGCGAAGCAAACGTCGCTCAAAGAACTGACCCTGCGCGGCATCATCATCGGCGGCATTATCACGCTGGTGTTCACAGCCGCGAACGTGTACCTGGGCCTGAAGGTTGGTCTGACCTTCGCGACCTCGATCCCGGCAGCCGTCATTTCGATGGCAGTTCTGCGCTTCTGGGGAGATCACACGGTCCAGGAGAACAACATCGTTCAGACGATTGCGTCGGCGGCGGGCACGCTGTCGGCGGTCATCTTCGTTCTCCCTGGCCTCGTGATTGTGGGCTGGTGGAGCGGTTTCCCGTACTGGGAGACCATGTTCGTGTGTGCGGTCGGCGGTTCGTTGGGCGTCATGTACTCGATTCCTTTGCGTCGCGCGCTCGTGACGGGTTCGGACCTGCCATACCCCGAGGGTGTGGCCGGCGCTGAGATCCTCAAGGTCGGCGATTCGAAGGATGCCGGTGAGGACAATAAGCGCGGCCTGCTCGCGATCACCTGGGGCGCCCTGGCCTCGGCGGCGATGGCCCTGTTCGGCTATCTGAAGGTGACGGCCTCCGAGGTCGGTGCCGCCTTCAGGATCGGCTCGACGGGCACCATGCTCTCAACCTCCCTGTCGCTCGCTCTCATCGGCGTTGGTCACCTGGTCGGAATGACGGTGGGCGTCGCGATGCTCATCGGCATGCTGACTTCCTACGGTGTCCTGTTGCCCCTGTACGCGAATGGCCAGCTGGAGGGCGCTGAGGACCTGACCGATGCTCTGTCGACGGTCTTTAAGACGGATGTGCGCTTCATCGGCGCGGGCGTCATGGCGGTCGCCGCCATCTGGACGCTCATCAAGATCATGGGCCCGATCGCCCGCGGCATGTCCGAGTCGCTGCGCGCCTCGCGCGGCGCCAAGGAGGACGGCGCGCAGATCGACCGCACCGAGCAGGACATCCCCGGCAAGTGGGTCATCGTTTCCATCTTCGTGGCCATGATTCCGATCGCGGGCCTGCTGTGGTGGTTCATGCGCGGCACGCAGATCGAGCACAACACGGCCGTCCTGATCGCGGTGTCTGTCCTCTTCATCCTGCTTGCGGGCCTGCTGGTCGCGGCTGTCTGCGGTTACATGGCGGGCCTGATCGGTTCGTCGAACTCGCCGGTGTCGGGCGTTGGCCTGCTGGTTGTCGTCATCACGGCGGTCGTTATCCTGGCGGTGCACGGTCGCGGTTCGACCACGGAAGAGAACACGGCGCTCATCGCCTACACGCTGTTCACCTCCGCGATCGTGTTCTGCATTGCGACGATCGCGAACGATAACCTGCAGGACCTCAAGACCGGCCAGCTGGTGGGTGCGACCCCGTGGAAGCAGCAGGTTGCCCTGGTCATCGGCGTCGTCTTCGGTTCGCTGATCATTCCTCCGGTCCTGGAGCTGATGCAGAACTCCTTCGGTTTCCAGGGTGCGCCGGGCGCTGGCCCGGACGCGCTGGCGGCCCCGCAGGCCTCGCTGATTTCTTCGCTCGCGAAGGGCGTCCTCGGCGGCGGCATCGACTGGAAGCTCCTGGGTATCGGCGCGGCGATCGGCGTCGTCGTCATCATCATTGACGAGGTCCTACGCCCCGCGTCGAAGGGCAAGCTGGCCCTGCCCCCGCTCGCGGTCGGCATGGGCATCTACCTGCCTGCGTCGCTGACGATCCTGATCCCGATCGGCGGCCTGATTGGCTTCCTGTACAACCGATGGGCTGACAAGCAGGCGGACGTGGAGCGCGCGAAGCGCTTCGGCACGCTGGCTGCGACGGGCCTGATCGTGGGCGAGTCCCTGTTCGGTGTCGTTTACGCGGGCATCGCGGGCGCGACGGGGTCGGAATCCCCGCTGGCGCTGCCGTTCATTCACGATGGCTTTACTCCCATCGCGAACGTGCTCGGTATTGTGTTCTTCGCGGGTGCGACGTGGCTGCTGTACGGCTTTGCCCGTAAGATCACGCGCGACGCGGATCGCGATTCGGCGGCGAAGGCAGCGGAGTAGACCGCTCTGGGCTGACCTGATCGCTCATCTTTCCCCGGCCTCGTTCATTCACATGGACGAGGCCGGGGTTGCTTATGTGCTCATCTGCCCCCAGTGGGTGGGAACTTACGCCCACTGGGACGGACATAAATCCCACGATGTGACCACCGAATCGCTTGACACCTGGGGATTAAGCCCATGTCAAGGCACATTTGACTGCAATTCAGTAAAATTTAGGCTTCCATGACTAACAAAAGAATGATACTTTTATAACATGAGTCACATCCTGGAACCGGACGTCACGTGGCTGCGGGACCCAGGGGCGTCGGTGAACCGTTTGACGGTGCACGCGACGTGGAGGTCACGCAGGCCACTTCAGCTGCTCTCAAGCACCTGGCAGGTTACCGGTGTCACTGGCACCGCCTCGGAGTTCATTGAAAGGGCCCCTTCTTACCAACATTTCGGCGCGACATCCGTGCCCGGCATCCTGGAGCTGGATGACACGTGGATGCGCGGTGAGGCCCAGGCCCGCGAGGAGGACGCCTCCCGTTCCGACGACACAGAGGACTGCGACCTGGCGCGCGCCTCGATTCTGCGTCGCGAGTTCATTTTCGATGCTCCCTTGAAGGAGGCGGTCGAGCGCGGTTGGATGATGACCTTGACCTTCGGCGGGTTCTCGGGTCCTCTCTACGCGTGGGTTGATGGAGCCTTCGTTGGTTTCTGTGCGGATGGTTTCATTCCCGCGGCCTTTGACGTAACCCGCGCACTACAGCCCACCCACACGCATACACTCGCTGTTTTGCTGATGGATTCGCCGGTGTGCTGCCACGGCCTGTTCCGCGAGGTGTCGCTGGAGGCGCGTCCCCCGGCACACATTGTGGATCTTGTGCCGGTGGCGTCCCACGACGGGCGCGCGGGCGCCCTGACGCTGCGCGTCGAAACCACGGGCGGCGTCGAGGTGCACGCCACCTTAGTGAACGAGGCCGAGCAGGCGGAGCTATGGTCTGCCTTCGGGTCGCCCGACGAGGTGTTCGAGGCTCGTGGACTCGAGGTGCTCCCGTGGAGCGCGGAGGAACCCGCGCTGTACCGGTTGATCGTGACGCTGCGCGACGAGGAGGGGATCAAGGACACGGTGTCCCTTGACCTTGGTTTCCGCAGCATTGAGGCAACGTCCCAGGGGTTGACCCTGGGCGGTAAGGCCTTGATCTTGCGAGGTGTCACCCGCAACGAGTGTGACGGGCGCACGGGCTTGGCGGTCAACTTGCCGGAGATGCTCGACGACATCGTGTGGTGTAAGCAGCACGGCGTCAACACGGTTGTGATCGCCGACGCACCCGGGCACGCGCGTTTCCTGGAGTTGGCCGACGAGTACGGCCTGTACGTCATCGACTGCACGTCAGCCCTGTATGGTCCGGGGGCCGCACGCAACGAGGCAATCGAAGCGGCGATCCGCCGCGACCGCGCCCACCCGAGCGTCATCGCCTGGGCGCTGGGTGATGAGGAGGACGAGGTCCGCGCCGCCCGTTCGCTCGATCCGACGCGCCCGGAGTACTCCCAAGCGTGCTTCCCTAACCTACACAAGGTGCGCGGCGAGGAGCTGCACTACGCGCCGGTGACGGTTGCGCCCTCGTATTCGGGGGTGACGGTGCGGAACCACATGACGTTTACGTCAACGGCGGACCTGGAGTTCTTGTGCCGCGTCGTCAACGAGGGTCGCGTGACGTGGGAGTACTCGGCGTCCTTGGATGTGGCACCCGGAGAGACGGGGTTCCTCTCGGTGCCGTGGCCTTCGCCGGGGCTGCGCGAGGTCTCGGTACGCCTGTCCTACAGCACGGGGTGGGCACCGGCGGGCTTTGAGATCGCGCACGGAGACTTGTCGATGTAGCCGTGTAAACAGTCGGATAGATGCGTGGGGGGTGACTCGCTCGAGTCGCCCCCCACGTCTGTCTGTGCGCGACGAGGCCGTGGCCGGGAACCGGGGAGGGCCGCCTCAGGCGACGAGGCCCGGGAGGGAACCCAGGCCTCGTCAACGAAGGAACGAAACGGTCAGCGGAAGGCTGCGCGCCTCGTCGGGATGGTCGGCATGCCGAGCATGACGGAGCCGGACCCGCCGCACGATGCCGGCTCTTCGACGTCCACGAGCTGCAACACGTCGCCATCGCGCGCCTCCGGGTCCTGTAGGGCGGTGGCGAGCATGAGCTTGATGCGGTTGAGCTGGTTGACCTCGGAGGCACCCGGGTCGTAGTCGACGGCCACGATGTTGGCCTCGGGGTAGCGGGTGCGCAGCGCCCGGAACATGCCCTTGCCGACGATGTGGTTAGGCAGGCACGCGAAGGGCTGGGCGCAGATGATGTTCGGGCAGCCGTGTTCGATCATGTCGACCATTTCGGCGGTCAGGTACCAGCCTTCACCGGCCTGGTTGCCCAGGCGCGCGATGTCCTGGGAGCGCTCGATCATTTCTTCGATGGGTCGGTGCGCCTCGAACTTGCCGTTCGTGGCCGCGAACGCGCGGTGCACGGGCTTCTCGTACTTCTTGAGCGCCCACAAAACGATCGGCATGATGTAGCGCTGCTTGCCGTCGATGCCTAGGTTCTCCTTGTCCCACGCGGCGGTCGCCACGGAGTTGTGGAAGAACTGCATGAGGCCAGGCAGTTCGGCCTCGCAGCCCTCGGCCTCGATGACGTCGACAGCGTGGTTGTTGGCGTCCGGGTGGAACTTCACGAGGATCTCGCCGACAAGGCCGACGCGCGGCTTGCGCGGGATGTCGCGCAGCGGCAGGGCGTCGAAGGCGCGCACGCATTCGCGGATAAGCTTCCCGTAGGAGACGCGTCCGCCGAGGGCCGCCACGCGTCCCGACGTGATCCACTCCTGGACGTAGCCGTCCCACGTGCGGTACAGCTCCATCGCGGAGCCGGGCTCGGCCTCGTAGGGGCGCACGCGCAGCAGCATCGACTGGATGGCATCGCCGATGACGAAGGCCTGGATGGCCTTGTGGATATGGGTGGCGCCCAGACGGAAGCCGGGGTTGTCCTCAAAGCCCTGGACGGACAGCGCGATGACGGGGACCTGCGGGTATCCGGCGTCGCGCAGGCCCTTGCGCAGCAGAGCCGCGTAGTTACTGGCGCGGCACATGCCGCCCGTCTGCGTGATGCCCACGGCGGTACGGTCCGGGTCGGCGCGCCCGGAGATGAACTCGTCGAGGAGCTGACCGATGACCACGATCGCCGGGTAGCACGAGTCGTTGTTGACGTATTTCAGGCCGACCTCCATGGAGGTGCGGCTCGTGTGTTCGAGGACGCGCACTTTCAGCCCCGCGCTCGCGAACAGCGGGGTGAGGAAGCGGAAGTGGATCGGGGACATCTGGGGGGCCAGGATCTCGTACCCGGCCTCGCGCATCTCCTCGGTGAAGACCGCGCGGGGCTGGATGTGGCCGGCTGCCTCCTCGCGGGCGGCGTCGCCGGAGGGGTCACGCAGGGTGGCGGTGTCGACGGAACCCGACACCAAGCCCACGGACGAGGCGGGGGCCAGTTCCGCTCCATCCGTTCCGTTTTCGCCGTCCCCGGCCCCGGCCTCGTCGATGGTGGAGGCGAGGGAAGCGCGCTCGGTGATCGCCGCGTCGAGGGAACGCAGGCGGATCTTCGCAGCGCCCAGGTTGGAGACCTCGTCGATCTTGAGGACGGTGTGCACGTCGCCGCGGCCCTCAAGAATTTCCTGGACCTGGTCGGCTGTGATCGCGTCGACGCCGCAGCCGAAGGAGTTGAGCTGGACCATCTCGAGGTCGGGTTCGTCGCCGACGCGGGCGGCGGCCTCGTAGAGGCGCGAGTGGTAGGACCACTGGTCGAGGACGCGCAGGGGTCGCTCGAGGCGCGCGTCGATGATGGAGTCCTCGGTGAGGACAGCCATGCCGAGGCCGACGATGACCTCGGGGATGCCGTGGTTGATCTCGGGGTCGAGGTGGTAGGGGCGGCCCGCCAGCACGATGCCGCGCACGCCGTGTTCACGCATCCACTCGATCGTTTCAACACCCTTCGCGCGGATTTCGGCCTTGACGGCGGCGTCTTCCTCCCACGCCTTGTCCAGCGCAGCCTTCATCTCCTCAACGGGGATGTCGTAGCCGTATTCCTTGAAAGTCTTGGACAGGTGGGCGGGCAGGTACTCGCGGTTACCGAAGTTCACGAACGGGCTGATGAACTGGGTGCCGGGCTCTGCCAGGCGCTCCATGTTATTGCGGATGACCTCGGGGTAGGTCGCCACAATAGGGCAGTTGAAGGAGTTCTCGGACTCGGTGAGCTTCTGCTCGAAGTCGACGCAGGGGTAGAAGATCGTCGTGATGCCCTTGTTCAGCAGGGACTCGATGTGTCCGTGGACGAGCTTGGCCGGGTAACACACGTTCTCCGAGGGGATGGACTCCATGCCGGTCTCGAAGAGGTCGTGGTTGGAGCGTCCCGAGATCATAACGCGGAAGCCCAGCGCGGTGAGCATCGTGAACCAGAACGGGTAGTTCTCGTACATGCCGAGCACGCGCGGGATACCAATGTCGCCGCGGAAGGCCTTCTTCTCGGTGAGGCGGCGGTATCCGAAGATCCGCTTGTACTTCCAGTCGTAGAGGTTGGGCAGCTCCGACTTCTTGGGCACGCGCTCCAGGGAGGCGCCGCGCTCGCAGCGGTTGCCCGACACGTGACGCTCGCCGTTGGAGAACGTCGAGATCGTCATCTGGCAGTGGTTCTGGCACAGGCGGCAGGTCTTGCGCGTCGTGTCCACGCTGAAGCCCTCGAGGGCCTCGATCGTGGCCAGGGACGAGGTCCCCTCCCCCGTGTCGTGCATGCGCGCGGTGAGGGCGGCGCCGTAGGCACCCATGAGGCCCGCGATGTCGGGGCGCACGACCTCGCGGCCGGTGAGCAGCTCGAAGGCGCGCAGCACCGAGTCGTTGAGGAAAGTGCCGCCCTGGACGACGACGCGTTCACCCAGGTCCGAGGGCTCCTTGAGCTTGATGACCTTGTAGAGGGCGTTACGCACGACGGAGTAGGACAGGCCGGCGCTGATGTCGCGCACGTCCGCGCCTTCCTTCTGCGCCTGCTTAACGGAGGAGTTCATGAACACCGTGCAGCGGGTGCCCAGATCCACGGGGGACTCGGACTCCATGGCCATGCGCGCGAAGGAGCGCACGTCGGTGCCCATCGTCTGCGCGAAGGTCTGCAGGAAGGAGCCGCAGCCCGAGGAGCAGGCCTCGTTGACGGAGATGGAGTCCACCGCGTGGTCGCGGATGCGCAGGTACTTCATGTCCTGGCCGCCGATGTCGATGACGGAAGTGACGCCGGGGCAAATGAATTCGGCGGCGCGGTAGTGGGCCATCGTCTCAATCTCGCCCTCGTCCATGGTGAGGGCGGCCTTCACAAGGCCTTCGCCGTAGCCGGTCGCGCACGAGCGGCCGATCTCGCAGCCCTCCGGCAGCGCACTACGCACAGCACGCACGATGTCGACGGCCGCGGCCACGGGGTCGCCCTCGTTGGAGGCGTAGTGGGTGAAGACGATGCGGTCCTGGGAGTCGATGACGACGGCCTTGATCGTCGTGGAGCCCGCGTCGATGCCGAGCCAGCAGCGGCCCTCGGCCTCGTCGAGGCTGGCCTTGGGGATGACGTCGAGGCTGTGGCGGGCGATGAACTCCTCGCGGTCCTCGGGGGTCGCGAAGAGGGGGTCCATGCGCGGGGATTCGACCTGAACGGGGGCGGCGGCGAGGCGCTTCATGAGGGTCGTGAGCTTCTCGCCGCGGGTGTCGACGGAGGTTGCGCCCGCTTCCTCGGCCTGACGTTGTTTTTTGGCGGCCTCCTTCTCGGCGAGGAGGGCCGCGCCAATCGCGACGTAGAGCTGGGCGTCGTCGGGGGTGACGAAGGCATCGGCCTTGGGCAGGAGGGCTTTGTAGGCCTCGCGCAGGGCGGGCAGGAAGTGCAAGGGGCCGCCGAGGAACATGACAGTTCCGCGGATCGGACGCCCGCACGCCAGGCCCGCGATGGTCTGGGTGGCGACGGCGTTGAAAATGGAGGCGGCCAGATCCTCGTGGGCGGCACCCTGGTTGATGAGGGGCTGGATGTCGGACTTGGCGAAGACGCCGCAGCGTGAGGCAATCGGGTAGAGCTGGGTGTGGCGGGTCGCCAGTTCGCCGAGGCCGGAGGCATCCGTGTGCAGGAGGGTCGCCATCTGGTCGATGAAGGCGCCGGTGCCGCCCGCGCACGTGCCGTTCATGCGCTGCTCGGGGGTGGGGTGCAGGTAGGTGAGCTTGGCGTCCTCGCCGCCCAGCTCGATGACGACGTCGACCTCGGGGTGGAGGCGCTGGGTGGCCTCGGTGCCGGCGATGACCTCCTGAACGAAGGGGATTCCCATGGCCCGGGCGGTCGTCAGGCCGCCGGAGCCGGTGATGGCCGCGTGGACGCGGGCGCCGGGCAGGGCGCGCTCGACGTCGGCGAGGAGAGCCCCGAGCGATGCGCGCACGTCGGCGTTGTGACGACGGTAGTCAGAGAAGAGGCGACGGTTCCCATCCAGGACGACGGCCTTGACCGTCGTGGAGCCGACGTCGATGCCGAGCTGGTAGGGGCGCGTGGCCTCGTGGTGACGCTGCGTTGTCATGGGACCTCCTTGGATCACCCAACAACATAGGTCGCGGGTGTTGTCCAGTCAAAGGTATGGATTCCCTTCCCTAAAAACCACAGTAAAACGGCATAGATCCGGGGAAAATCACCTGTCCGACAGCGAAGGGTACGGAGGGGAAGCACAACACGTCCGACAAGAATTACAACATGTGAAGCGTTTCAAAATTAGACTCTTCAGCAAGATAGTGACCGTCATGGTTTGTCTGTACCCACGCGGCACCGCGCTGCCTACGCACCCACCCCGCCACGGCCTCGGCGTCAAATCCCCAACGAACACCAACAGCACCAAGCGGCTGAATCGTAGCTACCATGAACTTGCAGACAAGCCCGCCTCATCGCACGCTAAGCTAGTCATACGATACGAGCAGGCCGCCACGTCACAGGCCCGGGAGGGGATCAGTATGAGTGGACGTATCACGTACCGCGACACGAAACCCTTTTGTGTTCCCGCATCGCTTGATGAACTCGCGGGTCCATCCACGGGCATCGTGCATCTCCCCGTGCGCTTGAGCTGGGCACCGGGGGATGGTTCCTTTAGCCTTGATGACGACGGCGAACGAACGACGGTCTACCAATGCGTCATCGGTGAGGGCAGCGTGGAAGACCAACGACGCTACCTCAACTGCGACATCCTCAGCAACATGTGGCCAACACTGCGCCTTGACCTGGCGATCACAGCCGCATGGGAAAACCGCTTCAAGGCACTGTGCGGGAGGAACAGATGGCTCACTCTGTACAAGAGACGCAGCGCCAGCTAATCGCATGCGCACTCGAGGTCCTCGCAGATGCGGCTTCGCCCTCGCTGGTTCAGGCGCGATCCGTGAACACGGGATGACGCAGCGACCCACCAACGACATTGACCTCTTCACGGTCATGCAAGCCTCCACGCGGTTCCCTCACGCAGTAGACAGCCTCATTGAACACCTCACTGCCAACGACTACGACGTCACCATCGAACGCGTAAGCCCCTCTTTCGCCCAGCTCTCAGTCACACCACCGCACGGGGTTCCACTCAGCGTTGATCTCGCTATCGACTGGCGCGCCCACACACCTGTTCGCCTCGACGTTGGCCCCGTTCTTGACATTGAGGACGCCGTCGGCAACAAACTGAGCGCCCTGTACTCCAGGAGCTACCCCCGCGACTATCTCGACGTCGATGCGATCCGCTCCACCGGAACGATCAGCGATGCGCGCCTCATCGAGCTCCTTCAGGAACGCGACGCAGGCTTCGACGTAGGATTCTTTACAGAGTGTCTGCGCGGAGCACACAGCATCAGCCTGACACAAGTTGCGGCCTACGGTATCAATGCCTCGCAGCTCCATACAATCCAACAACGTTTCCACGCCTGGGCCGACGACATCGACAATCAATGCAACGAATAGCCGCAAAGACGGCGTGACTTCCTCCGACGTGAATCCCCACCACTCACAGACGAGGCATGCAACCTCGTCATGCCTGCCGTGCCTGCCCCGCCACGGCCTCGTCACGCCTTTAGCGCACGCCGTGCCTCACTCTTCCGCCCGCTAACCTTCTATTCCGCACGTAAACCCTCTTACCTGCACGTGGGCAGGGCCGCCCACGTACGGAATAGCGGGTTAGCGTGCGGATCAGAGGTCCCACACGCGGAAATAGCGGGTGAACGCGCGCCGCTTAGGAAGCATCCGCCGCGAGTCGGTGCGAGCTATTTCGCACAACCGCGCATTGAGGGCTGCGGATGAGCCAAACACACTGGCGTAAGTACTTCAATCCCAGCAGATCTCACAGATCGACCTTTGACTGGCGGGCACAGATAGCAGTAGACTGCTGCTACTACGTCAGATGCCCAGGGGTTCTGCTCCAGGGTATCGGGGGGTCGGATCTCAGATTCGGCCCCCTCATAATTTTCGGTACAGCGAGGTCCGCATGAAGCAGTGCATCACCGTTGATGAGCAGATTGCCCTACTGAAGAATCACGGAGTCTCCTTCGACCTCATGTCTGAGGCAGAGGCCCGAGAGTTCTTATATTCGCGCTCCTATTTCTTCAAAATCAAGTCCTACGAACGCAACTACACCCGCATCGAAAAGGATCGTTCTTACACCTACTCTGGACTCGACTTCGGCCACCTCGTCGAGCTGTCATACATCGATTTTACCCTGAGTCGCATCTGCCTCTCACTGGCGCTGAGTACCGAGCATTTTCTCAAAGTTCGACTCAATCAGCTCATTATGAACGATCCTAAACCGGACCTGTCAGAGGTGCTCGTGCGCCGCATTCTCAACGGCGACACATCCTCCATCCGCTCCAACCCCTACACCGAGGACATGTGGGTGGCGTGTGATGGCAATCCTTCCATCTGGCACCTGTGGGAATTGCTCCCATTGAACGAACATATCCGCCTCTACTCGTCTTACTTCGATTACAGAGGAGAGAGCGCTCCCTTCGCTCACCTGTTACTCATCGTACGTAAGCTCCGAAACGCTGTTTCCCATGGCAACTGCCTGCTCGCCGATGTCTCACGTCCTTCGGAACAGCGTCGTCAATCTGGGGGGCAGAAATACGACAAGGAGGTGACGCTCGCGGCCCTTCGTATGTGCGAAGTCAGCCCGCGTCGTAATTCCGGCAAGAAAAAGGCCCTCAACGAGGCACTGGATCGGCTCGTTGTCAACAACTTCGCTGCTGCCCTTCTCTGCCATCTCGAGTTCGCTGATTCACACAAAGCTCTGAACCATATGGTGGCTGATCTCAAGCATTTTAATGAGAGAATCGAGCGGCATCGTCCGCTGTTCTTCGGAGACTTGCACGTCGAAACCCCGCGCAATCAGCTCGTCAATTCAACACTGAGCGCCATTCAACGTCTGATCGTCGGATATTGCCGACAGGCAGAACGAAAACTCACGAAACTGACACCCATCGACTACTCAGCGGCTGTGACCAGACCTGTACACCCGGACTCACGCACGGGCGGCGACGGGGATTGCACGGACCTGGGTAGCCTTGACGCTCGCCCACAGGGAATCACCGACGCCGAGGCCCAGGTCGGCCCATGCGGACGCCGTGACCCTGGCGGTCACCGAGACTCCGCCCGCGAGCGCGACGCGCACGCTGACAAGGGAGCCGTCGACGTCGATGCCTGCGACGACGCCGGGTAGGACGCTTCGCGGCGAGGCGTGGGGTTCTTCGCGGGAGAGGGCGACGGCCTCGGGCGGGAAGGTGAGGGCGATGCGCGCCGACTCTTCTCCGGAGGTGGCGCCGTCGGAGGCCGCCCACAGCGTCCCCTCGCCGACGCGCACGCCGACGAGGCCGGGGCGGGCAACAGCCGACCCGGTGACGATGTTGAGTCCGGCCAGGCGGGCTGCGAACACCGACGTGGGCGAGGCGAGCACGCGGGCGGGTTCGCCTTCCTCGACGATGCTCCCCTCCCCCATGACGATCATGTGGGAAGCGAGGGCCAGGACTTCGGCAATGTCGTGCGAGACGAGCAGGGTCGTGATGCCCGCGCCCGTGAGGCGCTCGCGCAGGACAGCGGAGACCTGGGCGGTGGCTTCGACGTCGAGGGCAGCGGTCGGCTCGTCGAGGATGAGCACATCGGGGCGGAACACGAGCGCGCGGGCGATGGCGACGCGGGCGGCTTGGCCGCCAGACAGGTCGGAGGCACGCCGGTGGGCAAGGTCGGCGATACCCACGGCGCGCAACTGCTCGAGGGCGACTGCCCGGGCCTCAGCTCGCCCGACGCCGCGCACGCGTAGCGGGAACGCGACGTTGCTGAGGACGCTCATGTGCGTGAAGATGCGCGGCGCCTGGGAAACCATGGCAACGCCGCGCCGCCGCGCAGGCACGAAGGTGGCGGCGTCGTCGACGAGGCGCTCGCCGATCTGCGCGCGACCGGAGTCGAGCCGCAGAGTCCCGGCGACAACTTGGGCGAGCGTGGACTTGCCAGCACCGTTATGCCCGACGACGGCCGTCACGAGGCCTGGGCTCAGACGCGCGTCCACGTCCCAGCCGCGCTCACTCACCGTCCCGGCGACGCGGACAGCGGCGGCAGAAGCGTCGTCACCGGAATCACCGATGCCGGATTCTCGGTGAGCCGCCAGAGATCCATCGGCGCGTGCACCCGAGGCAATCCCAGACGCAGAACCGCACCCCGACCTCGTCGATGACAAACGCGAACGCACGAGGGAGGCGACGCTCCCCCACGGGGTTTCCGTCAGCGCGACGACGAGTGCCGCGACGCCGAGGAGTACGACGCCGAGCGCGAGGGCCAGGTCGGCATCGGACTCGCGTGCCAAGTAGATCTGGAGCGGCATCGTGCGGGTCACGCCCTGCATGGACCCTGCGAACGTGAGGGTCGCTCCGAACTCGCCGAGGCATCGGGCCAGCGCGAGAGCTGCACCGCGCCCCAGACCGGGCAGAACGGTCGGCAACGTGATCTGCCAAAAGACGCGCGAGGGCGAAGCCCCCAGGGAGGAGGCCATCTCGTCGAGGCCGCGCTCACGGGCGCGCAGCGCGGATTCGAGGGTGACGATGAGGAAGGGCAGGGAGACGAAGACCTGCGCGATGACGACGGCTGTCGTCGTAAAAGCGATGTCGAGGTCGGCACCGCTCAGCAGGGCACCCAGCGTCGAGCGCCTGCCGAAGGCCGAGAGCAGTGCGATGCCGGCGACGACGGGCGGCAGCGAGAGCGGCAGGGCGACGAGGATGCGAGCAGCGCGTACGCCCCGCCATGAGCGCGAGAGGATAAGTGCGGCGGGAACACCGAGGAGGAGGTCGACGCCGAGGGCCACAGCGCACGTGCGTAGCGACAAACTGAGGGCGGCGGCGGCCTCGGGCGTCGCGAGTGTGGTCCCTAGAGTTCCCCAGTTGACGCGCCCCAGCATGAAGGCGAGGGGCAGCAGCAGGAAGCAGAGGGCGAGCGCGCCGAGGCCCCCCGCCCAGACGGGCAGGGGGCTGACGGCGGGCGTCCTGCGTGAGGTCATGCGTCGACGCTACTTGACGGCAGGAGTGAAGCCAGCCTCACTGAGGAGGGCCTGTCCTTCCTCGGAGAGGACCAGGTCGATCCACTTCTGCCCGTAGTCCTTCTTCGTGGAGGCGCTCACGAGCGCGATCGGGTACTCGTTGACGGCCTCGTCGGCACCCTGGATATCGACGGTGTCAACGGCGTCACCCTCGGCCAGGGCATCGGACTTGTAGACGATGCCGGCGTCGGCCTGGCCGGAGGACACCTTGCCGCGCACGTCGGTGACGGCCTGTTCCTCGGAGACGGGGTGCAGGGTCACGCCGAGCTTCTCGGTGAGGGTCTTGGTGAGCTTGCCGCAGGGAACCTCGGGCGCGCAGATGACCAGCTTAACGCCGTCGAGTGAGGAGTCGAGACCGGTGATGCCCGCCGGGTTACCGGGCGTCGTAATGAGGGTGAGGCTGTTAGACGCGAAGAGGGTCTGGTCGTCGACCTGGGAGGCGTCGGCGGCCTTCTTCATGGTGGACTCGTTCGCGGTGGCCAGGACATCGACGTCTGCACCCTCGCCGAGCTGGGTGACCAGGTCCTGCGACCCGGCGAAGTTGAAGCGGACATCGACGTCCGGGTAGGCGGCCTCGAAGGAGGTTTCGAGTTCCTCGAAGGTCTCGGTCAGCGAGGCGGCGGCGTAGACGTTGAGAACGACCTCGCGGGAGGGGACCGTTGCGTTGTCGGACGAGGCCGTGGAGTCGGCGGCGGGGGTCGTGCCGCCCGAGCAGGCGGCGAGGGCCAGGGCGGCAGCACCCACGAGGGGGAGGAAGCGGAGGGAACGCACAGGGATCTCCTTTTGAGAGGGGATTGAACGCGATAAATCTAACAAGTGCAATGCGGCCAGGCAACAGGCCGCCACGACAACAATCTGCCGACTCTGGACGCCTTCATTCTCAAGGAAAATACCCCTACCTGTTTAATTCGCTCTCACCCCGCTTAAAAAACTCACGGGAGATCACCGACCTCCGATCCACCACACGAACCGCACCCGGAGCATGCAAGCCAGCAATTGCCTCGGCCCCACCGGACATAAAACGCACCCACACCCCGTACCCTCACAGCCCTCTCACACCCACGAAAGGGACTAGGATCACACTCATACGTAACCGCTTCTCGGAGGACACCATGCCCAAATCCGTCGACTACGACCTGAGCCAGATCAACGCCCACATCATCGCCTACTCGGACCGCATCCAGCGCGGCACGAAGGAGGATCGGGCGACCCCCGCATGCGTCGGAGCGCTGACTACGGCAGGCCTGGACCAGGTGACGATGGCCGCGATCCCCGAGAGCGCCGACGTCCTCGACACGGAAATCCGCGAGGCACTCGCCGCTGGCGCGCGTTTCATTCTGATCCTGGGGGGCTCGGGCTTCGGCGTGGGCAACTATGCGCCCGAAGTCGTCCGCTCGATCATCGAGGTCGAGATCCCCGGCATCGCCGAGCAGATCCGCGCCCACGGCCTGACCAACACCCCCCTGTCAGGCCTGTCCCGCGAGGTCGTCGGCGTGACCGCGCGAGACTCCTCGGGGGCGCTCATCATTTCCTCCCCCGGCTCGCGTGGCGGCGCGCTCGACACCCTCGAGGTGGTCACACCCCTGCTGCCCGCGATCTTCCACCAGCTCGACGAGCAGCGCTGACCACCACGCAGCAACAGACGAGGCCTCGGCTCGTTAGTGTCCGGGGGCGGCGGCGAGGCCTGGCCGGGCTTCGAGATCGATCACTCCGAGCCGTAGGCTCGAGTGTGGCGATCTCGCGGGCGGGCCGCCGTGGGCCGCCGCCCGCGGACACCGGAAACGAACGAGGCCGCGGCGCACGCACGCCACAGCCTCGTCGTTGTCGGAAGGTCAGCCCTTGCGTCGACGCAGGAACACGGCACCACCCGCGAGGACGACAAGCACACCGCCTCCGGCGATGAACCACCACAGGCTAGGGACGGGCGCCGCCGAAGAACCCGAAGACGCGGTCGTGATGACCGTGACGTTGCCGTCCGCGTCCTTCTGTTCAATGAGCGCCCCGGTCGCGTCGAAGTGGTACGAGATGCCGTCAACATCGAGCCACTGGTCGACCACGGCTGAAGCGGAATTGTTGAAGTAGTAGAGGTTGCCGGAGGGGCCGTCCCACCAGCCGGTTGTCGCAGCGGGGCGGCCCGCCTTGAACCACCACGCGCGCGGGGTCTCAGATTCGTATTCGTGGCCCCACTCGGAGTTGGAGACGCCGTCGTAGGTAATGCCGTCCTCATTTACTTGTAGATGATGTCGTCTGCGTTGGCGATGTGGTCGGAGTGGGCGTGGGTGCCCAGGTAGAACGCGACGTTGGTGTCGTTGACTCCCTGGTCGTCGAGGTATTGCAACAGCCAGTCAGTGGTGGAGGCGGCGGCCACCGCGATGCCGGTGCGCGCGGGGTAGCGCGGGTCGGAGCCATCGGGCAGGTCCGCATCTTCGCCGCCGTCGATGATGCCGTACCAGCCGCCGCTCTCGATGAGGATCGCGTCGGAGGATCCGGAGGAGAGGATAAAGATCTTCGTCTTCTCGTCGGTACTGGGCGCGAAGGTGAGGGTGGAGGCGCTCACGGTCGAGGCCTCGACAGACTTCGCGTTCGCCAGCGGGATCGTGGTGCCGGGCACCCACGAACCGGACTGGGTGCCGCTCTGAGCGCTGCTCTGGGGATCGTCGGAGCGGGCGGCCGGGGCGCTCGCCAGGGTCAGGGACGAGGCCGTGGCCACCACTGTGGCAAGCGCGAGGAGGGCTGTGCGGCGGGTGCGTGACGACATCGGAGGGACCTTTCGCGCGGGATTTTTGTTTGTAGAATATCGCGCAAAGCGCGCCCACCTGCGTCAATGCGCGGCGGGCGGCGCTTAGTGAGGATAATCGCCGGTTCCGCGGTTAGGAGGCGTAGCCGGCCCAGCGGCCGTTTTATTCAGAGTGTCGTGGCGACAACTGGTCGAGCCATGCGATCAATTCGGGCATGTCGGTCCAGGGTGCCGCGTCCCACGCGGTGACACCCTTCGCAAAGCTTGTCCGTCGGTGTTTTACCCGTGAGCAGGCGTCGTCGGTTTGATCGATGAGCCACTCGGGGATGCTCATCCCTTTCGAGTAGGTTCCCTGCTTCCACTTGTTTTCTAGCTCCTTGCAAGCGGAAACGGCGGTCCGACTCGAGCATGTGTTCGCGCAGTGATAGACGAACCACGCCTCGATGCAGGGATTCGATAGCACCACGCCGCGAGGCAACCTCGACTGCTCTGTTAACCACTTCTGCAGGTTCTTGGCGTGGGGTCTATTCTCATCCACGTCGCAAACGATCCAGGCACCGCTGACGCTCTCGGGTCCCAGCTCTGCTGCTTTCCGTTTGACGTTCACCAGGAGATTCTTGAGCGAGGATTCGTCACCACTCCCGCAGAAATCAAAAGCAAATGCTCCCCGATAACGGTGCTGATTGAGCGCCTTGAGATACTTTTTTTCCGTAGCGCCTTCGACCGCGAGGAGGACAAGGGGCTTCACCTGTTTGCTATGAGAGCGACCCCTGAACCCACGTGAGGCTTTCCTCGTCGGTGCCTTCTTGCCCACATCGCCTCCTAGAGCCGCGGAACGCCGCCAAGGCGACCCGACATGTACATCCGCTGCAGGTCACTGCCTGACCGAATGTCGGAAGCAGGGAAGTCCGTGAGCCTCGTGAGTTCTGAGCGGTGATCGTTCTTCTCCACCAGCCAAATCTCATCGCGCCGCAGAAGGTCAACGCGGAGTAGATGCAGCTCATGCGTCGTAAAGATCAGCTGGCGCTGCTCGTCGGGTCCCGATGCATCCAGGAACAGCCGAATGAGCTCCTCCGTAAGCTTCGGATGAAGCGAATCTTCGAGTTCGTCGATCAGGTAGACCCCGGAGTGCTGTCTCTTTCCCGCCCAGTAGAGAATGGGCAACAGGTTGAGATAACGGATGCTACCGTCGGATTCCTGCTCGAGGGGCAGCCGAAACCCCTTGTTTCCACCCCCATGCACGGTGACAAGACGCTCATAGACAACATGTTCATCCTCTGCCAAGCGAGCGCGGAAAACGGCGCCACTCTCCGCATTGAGGTACGCCTCAGAAGTGTTATCGAGCAGCTGTCCCTCGACCTCATCAAGGATTTTTTCTTCTGCAGGCACCTTTGCTCGAGGCACCTCTATGAAGCAGATGTCGGAGATGCCCGTGTCAGCGGCTGTCAACCCCTGCCCAACAGCGGTACGAAAATCCTCATCGTGCGCGATTTGCTGCGGCATGAGGATGTAACGTGCTCCCCGCTTGAGGATTGTCAGGCGCTTAAACCATTCGATGACGGAGCCCAGAAGACTCTTCTCATCATCGATGAATCCCGCATTGAAGCAGGTTTCGAGGAAGAGGCGATTTGGTTGCACCGTCTTCGACGCCGCATCGAGGGACACGTCGTCCTCAAGATCGCCATAGAGAGAGACCTCCTGGCCGCGGCGTTCAAAGACCGCCTGCTCATCTTCCGAGCGCACGCGATAGAGGGACTCTTCGACGATTTCTCCCGCGTTGAACGCCACCTCGTAGTAGACGATAGCCTTGCGATTCGACGTCGCATCCTGTACATCGAGGACGATTTCGACGCCAATGACGCTGGGCCTGTTGGCACCGAAGAGAAGGTGCGGGTGATAGTGCAGGCGTTGCCCACGCTTACGCGGCTCGCGCAGCATGACCTGCAGGTGGGCGAGAGCATCGAGGAGAGTAGATTTCCCCGCCGCATTCGCACCGTAGATCGCAGCAACGGGAAGCACGCGATTCTTGCTGCCGAGGTAGAGGGTCTCTCCGTGGCGGCTTTCTTTGCCCGCAATCATCGTAAAGTCGACCGGTTCCGAGAAGCACTTCCAGTTGTCAAGGTGCAGGACTCGCAGCATCGCACTCTCACTTTCCCACTTAGATGTAAAAATTCTACATCTTCCCAGGAATGAATTCCAGGTGCTCTACACCACCCAGTCCGTTGAACAACCGAAACACCACGAAAAACGCCACACACAAAAGCCGCCCGGCCGCTTCCATGTGCGGCCGG
>NZ_ALCA01000136.1 GCF_000278725.1 Actinomyces sp. ICM47
AGCCCACCGCGTTGGAGTGCGCCCACGCGGAGCAGGGGGTGCCGTAGCGGCCCTTAATGTAGCCGATACCCCAGTTGATCTGGGTGATCGGGTTGGTCCGCCAGTCCGCGCCAGCCGAGGCCATCTTGGATCCCGGCAGTGCCTGCGGGATGCCGTAGGCACCCGAGTAGGCGTTCTCGGCGTAGGGGTTCCACTGCGACTCGCGGTTCCACAGGAGGATCAGGCACTGATACTCGCTATCACCCCACCCCTGAGCCGCGACGATAGGCCTGGCCAGGGAACGCGGATCCTCACCGGAGTAGTTCGTGGGGACGTCACCGACCTCGGCGGCGGCGTCGCCATTCTTCGATTCACCCTTAATCTCGGCGATTTCTTCCTTGCTGGAAATCGAGCCGAGCTTCGCGCGGTAGCGCACGGAGGTGGTGCCGTCGGCTTCCTCCTTCTCCTCCAGCGTGGCCTTCGGGTCGATGCCGGCAGCGACGAGGGCGGCCGGGGTGACTTCCTTCGTTCCCTCGCTACGCACCTGGGTCACGGGCTGGGAGGTGGAGTGCTCGGTGATCGGCACGGAGGTCAGGACTCGATCGCCATCTTTCTCCTGCCACACCGTCCAGGTGGTCACGCCATTCTGGCCGGTCGTGGTCACCTGAGACTCGCCGACGAACATATCGTTGCTGGTCGTTGTGGTCTCGCTAAAAGGAATTTCGACTGTCTCGGTGGCCTCGCCGCGGGTCACGCGGCTGACGTTGATCGTCATCTCACCGGTGCTGTCGTTTTCGACGGTGACGCGGTCGAGGGCGTGCACGGAGACACCGGCAGACTCAAGGATCGCGCGCGTGTCCTGGCCGGGACGGACCGCGACTTCGCGGGTGGTGCCGTCGGCGCTCACGAAGATGTTACGGGGGCGGGAGACCAGCGGAGTGAGTTCGTCGCGCGACGCGGAGCGGTCGGCGGCAAGGGCCACCGTGGAACCCAGGGGCGCTGCGTCGGCAAGGATTCCGTCGGCCGAGGTGGCCGTGGTCCACAGGGTGCGGGTCTCGCCATCCACCGTCACGGTGTACGCGCGCGAGCTACGCACGACGATGGTGTCGCCCTCGTGCACGGTCTCGGCGAGGCCGGGCTGGACCAGGTCGCCGCTGCCGACGCTCACGTTCGCGACCTCAAGCGCGTCACCGACGGTGTTGCCCCACGCGGTAACCGGGCGGGTCACGCCGTTGACTTCGAGCATGACAGTCGTATGCGAGGACGCGACGCCGTAGGCTGCCAGGCCGAGGACTCCCGCCGAGGCAAGAGTAGCGACGCTGAGAACAACACGCGGAGAGGGCGCGAAAGCGCGCACGTGTCCGCCGACGACATGCAGGGCGCTGGCAGCGGAGGCGCTCAGCGAGTTACTCAGGTGATGGCTCACAATACTCCCGGTTACTCAATATTGGTTCTGCTGGTCAGCTTAGCGCGAGGACCCCGACGAACGCTAGAACAGTAGCATTGCCGGGGCTAAAGTCACGTTAGACAAGGCCGAGCTTGTAGGCGCAGCCCCACTGGCCCCAACCGGCGCGCTGCTGGAGCATGCGCGCACGCATGGTCTGTTCCTCCGCCGAGGCGTCGGAAGGCAGGCCGGTACCGCCCACGGACTGCCATGTCGGCAGGGAGAACTGGTACATGCCATAGTAGCCGTTTCCCGTGTTGGTCGAGGGGTTTCCGCCGGATTCGCACTGGGCAATAGCGGCCCAGATGGCGGCGTCGTCCCCGGAGACGGCGGCCGAGCCGCCGGAAGAGGAGCCGGACGAGGACGAGTCGGATGATGAGGAATCAGACGACGAGGCGGGGGTCTCCTTGGGTTCCTCAGCCTTCTTCTTTTCCTTGGTTCCCTTGGAGACGATGTGGGTTGTCGGCTCGGTGCGGGTCGTGGCCAGGACAGCGGTGACGGTGACGTTGCCGTCGATGGTCTCCTGGTAGGATTCGGTCACCTCGGAGCCAGCGACGCCCTCCTGTACGACCTTCTCGGTGCCTTCTTCGGCCTCGGGATCTTCACGTTCTTCGGTCTCGAAGGGGATCTCGGTCGTCGTGGAGGACTTGCCGCGCACGACGCGGGCCACGCGCACGGTGGTCTCGCCGCCGCTGTTTTCGAGGGTCACGCGATCAATGGGACTGGCAGTGACGCCAGCCTTCTCCAGGATCGCGCTCGTGCCCTCGTCGGCGGAGGCGACGACGTCGGTAGTGGTCCCGTCGGCGACGACGTGGACGGTCTCACCGCCCTCGCCCAGCGGCATTTCGGCGCGGACGAAGGAGCGGTCGGCCGCCATTGACGAGGTCTGGGCGGGCAGGGCGGACAGGATGCCGGAGGCGGTCGAGGCCGTGGACCACGCGACGGTCTGGCTGCCATCAACGGTTACGTCGTAGGGCGTGGCGGTGCGAACGACGACGGTGTCGCCGTTGGAAACGGTTTGGTCGGCGGCAGGTGCGACGAGGTCGTGGGCCCCCACGCTGACGCCCGCGGTGTTCAGGGCATCCCCTGCGGTCGTGAAGAACCCGGACACGTCACGGCTTACGCCATCCACCTCGATGGTGACGTGACGGTAGGAGGTTCCAATTGTCGCGGCGGCAGCGCCGGCCACCAGAAGGGTCGTCGCGGTGGCGACGGAGATGACGGTTGTACGGGTAGGCTTAACGCTCACAGGGCTCCAGACCTTGTAGTTTCCGCCTCCGTGGCGCGCCCCGCGCCGCTTGCCACTCGGGGCGGCAGGCTGGCTCGCGTGGGCGTCCGAAAGCGGACTGACACCCCAACCGTAACCAATTTGTTACCGTTTTGCGACCTCTTTGATACACCTCACGCGCGAGGGCGCGCGGCCCGGAACCTGCCACGGCCTCGGCGCTGCGGGGCGTCAAAACTGACCTGACCGACTGAAAAACTCACCACCAGGAGCCGTAGACGGCCTCGGTGTTCGCACGCAGTTGGTCGCACGCAGCGGCTTCGCTGACCCCCCACAGCTCCGCGATGAATCGGACGGTGTGGGCCATGACGTAGGAGGCATTGGGGCAGCCGCGCCACGGGACGGGTGTCAAATAGGGAGCGTCGGTCTCGACGAGGACAAGTTCGCGTGGCAGGACCGCCAGGGCCGCGCGCAGGTCGGAGTTCGCCGGGTAAGTGATGGGGCCGGCGAAGGAGGCGTACCAACCGTGCTCGGCGAGGTGCTGCGCCATTGCAGCGTCCCCCGAATAGCAGTGGAAGACGATGCGTTGATCCGCGCTCGCGCACTCGCGCAGGATCTCCAGCGTGTCCTCGTGGGCGTCGCGGTCATGGATCTGCAGGGGTAGGCCGGCTCGCTGCGCCATCTCGATGTGCGCGCGGAAGGACTCTTTCTGTGCCTCGCGGCCGCGCTCGGCCGTGCGGAAGTAGTCCAAGCCGCTCTCCCCTACCGCGACGACCATCGGGTCGCTCAGACGTTTCTCGACCTCGACCAGCGCTTCAACGAGGGGAACATGATGCTCGCGCACGATGGGGACCAGGCCGTCGGGTGAGGGATCGGCGCAGCCCGCGTGCAGGGCGGCATCGTTGGGGTGGATCGCGAGCGCGACACGCACGCCCTTGTGAAGGCGTGCCAGTTCGATCATCGGGTCGAAGTCGGGCAGCTCGCAGGCGCTCGAAATGAACGCGGTGACGCCAACCTCACGAGCCCGGCCCAGCTGCTCGTCCAGGCTCAGCGCCACGCCCTCGCGTCGGGGAATCTCCCCGACGTGGGTAGGCAGGTGCGTGTGGTTATCCACCACGGGCGCGGCCAGGGGTGCGGGCGTGTCGGGCCAGGGACGAGGCTTACGCGGACTCATGCGGGGCGGGTGTCCTTTCGTGGAAACGTGCAGGTGGTGTCAGTGGGTGCGCACGATGCCGCGGGAGATGGCCTCGGCCGCGTCCTCCCCCAGGAGCTGGCGCACGATCTCGAGGCCGAGGTCGATGGAGGTTCCGGCACCGCGGCTGGTCGTGATGAAGCCGTCGACGACGACGGGGTTGTCGTGGACGATGGCACCTCCGGCGGCGATGGCCTTAACGAAGGCCGGGTTGGCGGTCGCGTGGCGACCGTCGAGCACGCCCAGCTCAGCGAAGATCGAGGGGGCCGCGCAGATCGCGGCCATCGCTTCGCCCTCGTCGGCGCGGCGCAGCACCTCTACCTGGATCGCGGGCGTGGCCTTCAGGTTTGTGGTGCCGGGAAGGCCACCGGGCAGGAACAAGACGGTGTAGGTAGACAGATCCACGTCCTCGAGCATGAGGTCGGCGACAACGCGGATCCCATGGGAGCTGGTCACGTGGCGCGCGTCGGTCACAGAGATCAGGTCGGCGCGCACGCCAGCGCGGAACAGGATGTCGGCGACGGCCAGGGCTTCGACCGTTTCAAAGCCATCGGCCAGCATAATGGCGACGGTCGCGTCGGTAGCAAGGTTCTCGGGGGTGGGCATGGTTCCTCTTTCCTGGGGCAGTCACAGCGGGTTTACACCCAGGTTAGCGCAGCCGCGCCTACCCCGGGAATGAGCCACGGCCTCGACGCACGAGGGCCGAGGCCGAGGCCACTCACTCGGAGCGCAGCGCCTCCACGGGGTCCTGGAGCGAGGCACGCGCCGCCGGGATGATACCGGCGATGACCGTCAGGCCGACGGAGACCGCGACCAGGGCGACGGCCGTAAGCGGCGAGAGCTGGGCAATGTTCTCCACGTTGAACGAAGAGTAGGCGATCGAGTTAGCGAGCGCACACAGCGCGTACGTGACGCCCACGCCGATGGTGCCCGCGAGGAAGCCTTCGATGATGGTTTCGGCGTTGAAGACGCGTGACACGTCACCCTTCGATGCGCCGATGGAGCGCAAGATGCCGATCTCCTTACGGCGCTCGAGGACCGAAATATAGGTGATGATCGAGATCATGATCGAGGAGACCACGAGCGAAATCGACACGAAGGCGATGAGCAGCCACGAGATGATGTCGACGATCTTCGTCACCGAACTCATGAGCGCACCCATGATGTCGGAGTAGGTGATGACCTTGTCGGTGGCACCCGCCGCCTCATTGTCCTTGTTGTAGGTGTCGAGCGCAGCCTTCACCTTGTCCTTATCCGCGAAAGACTTGGGGTAGATCGAAATGTTGGAGGGCGAGGCGATGTCCGCCCATCCCAGGTTCCTCAGGTTCGTCTCCAGGGTCGGCACATTCGTGGAAAACATGGTCGCCATGAGGGCCGCGAGGGATTTCTCGTCCATATTGGACTGGAAGGCCTCCGCGAAGGCGTTGGGGTCCATCGAGAACGCGCTCGACATGTCGGTCGCGAACTGATCCATGACCGTGTTCATCTGCGTTCCGATGGTGTTGGAGATCTGCGTCATCATCTGTGTCATGGCGGCTGTCATGGCCTCTTGCATGACCTGCCCAATCGCGGCACCCACGCCCTGCGTGAGACTCGCACCCAGCTGGGCGGCGATCTGCGTGGAGATCGCGTTCATGACCTGCGTGGAAATGTCGGTGCCGATCTTGGCCAGCGCCGGATCATCCCCGATGGCTTTCATCAGATTAGCGCTGAGTTTGTCGGCGTCCACCACCTGGTCGGAGCCGACCGCCGTTTGAATCTTCTCGAGAACCTCGGGCTGACTGAAGTAGTTGGCGGCCAGGACCGCAAAGTCCGTCGTACCGCCCTCTTCGATCTGCTTCTGGGCGTATTCCTGGAACCCCTGAGCGATCTCGCTGGCCTGAGCGCTCAGGTATTCCCCGGCCCCGTCCTTGACTGCGCCGTCGGCGAGCGCAGATTGGATGATCGTGGGGAAGTCGATGGTGGCGAGTTCGGGGATGTCCTTGCTGAGGTCGCCGAGGTCCAGCTTGGACAGGTCGATGCCCATGCCGGACTGTGCGCCTGATTGGCCTGCGAGGTTCGAGAAGTCGAGGGTGGACAGGTCGAGGTTCGACAGGTCCAGGCCCGACATGTCGAGGGTGGAGAAGTCGATGCCGGACAGATCCATCCCGGAAAAGTCCATGCCCGACAGGTCCATCTGCATCTTATCGGGGTCGATTTGGAAGGCCGCAGAGAGTTTAGATTCGTCGACTGTGAAGAGTGAGGACATGTCGAAGCCACTGGACTGGCTCTTGTGGTCGTCTGCCAGTTCTGTGAAGGTCTTGCCGGTGAAAACATCGACGTCGGGCTTGGCACGCTGAGCCTTGACAATCGGGCTGGCGTTGGCCTCCTCGATGATCTGATAGGTCAGGGCGGGGGTGTAGGCAATGCCCTGACGCAGTGCTCCTCCCTTGTTGGAGTTGGGCTTAACGATTCCGGAGATGGTCAGCTCCTGACCGTCGTCCACGAGCTTCTTCATGTAGTCGGCGTCTGAGGAGCGGTCTGTCCATACCTTGTAGGTCTCGTCCCACGTGTACTTGTCGAAGGCGTTGATGCGACGGAAGGTGGTGCTCAGGATCGTGGAGTAGTCGTAGGTCGCGTCGCTGGTCGCCGACTGTGCGTTCGTCTGCGCATCGGCCGGCGTTTTGCCGCCGAGCGTGCCCTGGTAGTAGGTTCGCATGAGGTCGTCGAATTCCTTGTGGTCTTTCAGACCCAGGGTGTATTCGAAGAGGTTGGGGATATTGCCGTCCTCGTCGAGGACCAGGATCACCTGGTTCGCACCGCTTGGCCAGGAGCCAGCGACGAGGTCGTACGCGGAGGTGTAGAGCGAGGCCGTGGCGGGCATCTGGTAGAAGGCGTTCGTCTGCATCATCGACCCAAAGGCACCCGAGCCGAAGCCGGCCTCCATCTGCTTCATGGACTGGTCGGGGCTGACTTGAACGGTCGACTTGGATGTGTCGGATTGGAAGATCTGCGGGACCACGTCGTAGTCGTATTCGATGGCGTTGACCATCGTCTCGACGTTCCCGCCGTTGTTATCCAGGTAGGTTTTGAGGGAGGCCAGGTCGTTGGTTTTCGCGTCGCGGATCGTGTCGGCAAACGTGCGCATCTGGGAGACGCCGACCTGACCATCGGGTGCTGGCTTATCTTTCTTGGAGTCCGAGGCTGACACGGACAGGGCGGCGGTCATGTCGACGCCGGTCTTTTGGATTGTCAGCGGATACGCGCCCAGCGTCTCTTCTTCGGTCTTTGCGATGTATGCGTTCGTCCCGTTGGCCAGCGCGAGGATCGCCGCGATGCCGATGATGCCGATAGACCCCGCGAAGGAGGTCATGAGCGTGCGGCCCTTCTTGGTCATCAGGTTGTTGGCCGACAGGGACAGGGCGGTCACAAAGCCCATGGATGTGCGGCGCGCGGGCTTCGCGGCTCGTTGGTCCTCAGCGCTAGGCACGAAGGGATCGGAGTCGGCGACGATGCAGCCGTCGGCCAGCTCGACGATGCGGGTGGCGTACTGGTGGGCTAGCTCGGGGTTGTGCGTGACCATAATGACGAGGCGGTCGCGGGCCACGTCGCGCAACAGGTCCATGACTTGCACGCTAGTTGCGGAGTCGAGGGCACCGGTCGGTTCGTCGGCCAGCAGGATCTCGGGGTCGTTGATGAGGGCGCGCGCGATGGCGACACGCTGCATCTGGCCACCCGACATCTGTGAGGGCTTCTTGTTGACGTGGTCCTTCAGGCCGACGCGTTCAAGGGCGTCGAGGGCGCGCTTGCGACGCTCGGAGCGGGAGACACCGGACAGGGTGAGGGCCAGCTCGACGTTGGCCAGGACACTCTGGTGCGGGATCAGGTTGTAGGCCTGGAAGACGAAGCCGATGCGGTTGTTGCGGTAGGCGTCCCAGTCGCGTGCCTTGTAGTCCTTCGTCGAGATGCCGTCGATGACGAGGTCGCCCGCCTGGAAGCGGTCAAGGCCACCGATGACGTTGAGCATCGTTGTCTTGCCCGAGCCGGACTGGCCGAGCACGGCCACGAATTCGTTGTCGCGGAACGCCACGGAGACCTTGTTGAGAGCCACCTGCACGAGGCTGGCGGTCTGATAGGCCTTGACTATTTCTTTCAGCTCAAGCATGCATCATCCTTACCGTTCGTCCCACTGTGCACATACAAGCCTAACCGAGCGACTTCTGGCGATGATCGGGAATTCTCACGCCTCGACCCCTGATCGGCCCCCGATTCACCCCTGAGAAATCACGCCGAAAACCCGGTATTCCATCGAGAACCCAGCCCCGGCCTCGTCCTCGGAGCACGGTCGGATGCCCGCGTACACGCCACAGGTATCATGAAGTCATGACAGACCTCACCCAGATTCCCGTGCCCAACGACGGGCCGATCACCGACAAAGTCCTGGAGATCTACGAGCGGTCCTTCCCACCCGAGGAACAGGTCCCCATGTCCGAGCTGCGACGCAGCGCCGAGCGCGACGAGGTGTCTTTCCTTGCCTGGATCGACCCGTCACTCCCCGCGGGCGAGGACGGGGCCGGAAACGTGGTCGCCCTGACCTTCTCTTTCGTCTTCCCCGACCTGTTCTACCTGGGTTTCCTCGCGGTCGACGGGCGCACGCGCAGCGCCGGCTACGGCTCGCGTATCCTGGCTCATTTCCGCGAGCGCTACGCGGGCATTCCCCAGCTGCTCGAGATCGAGCCTCTCACGCGCGAGGCGGCGAACTACCAGCAGCGCGTGCGCCGCCTGGCGTTCTACGAGCGCAACGGCTTTGCGGTCACGAACATGATCACGCACGAGGCCGACCAGACCTACCGGGTCCTGGCGCGGGTCGGTATTGTGACGCCGGAGCGCCTGGAGGAAGCCCTCAACTCCGTGACCGACGATCCGGCCTACGCGTCGCGCGTGACGACAGACTGAGGCCTCGTCTCTGCCTCGCCTCCCGCCGGGCCGTCCCTCCTCGGGTGCGGCCCGGTGTGTCGTGCGCGCGGGCGGCTCTCAGTGCTCGGAGCCGCGGCTGGAGACCAGGAGGATTTCCTCGTTGTCGAGGCGGGCGAGCGCACCCTCGAGGGCCGCCGAGGAGAAGATCCCCTCGTCGCGGGCCTGAAGGAGGGCGGCGCGCTGTGCATGGATGGCCTCCAGCGCCAATTCACGGATCTGGTCGCGCGTGAAGGAACGTTCAACCTCCTCCTCGCTCATGTCGACGGTACCGTGGCTCTCGTCGTCCGCCTCACTCGCGGAATCCGCGCCCTGTGTGACAACGGTCGTAAGGTCTTCGTCCGTGCATTCCGGGCACAGCCCATCACGCGTCGCCCCCGCCTGAGCAGCTGCGTCCTGGAGGATGTCCGTGAGGACGCGGTCTGCGGCGTGCGCCGTACGCGTTTGTTCACCCGTAGCCTCGTCGGTCAGCGCGTGCCCCAGCCGGGACAGCGTGCGTGAGATCCCCGCGGAGAGCAGGGTCTTGCCATCAACCTCATGGATCGCCTGCGCGAGGGCTGTATCCACCAGCGCCGAGCCCATCACCTTCAGGAGCTTATCGTGCTCTTCCTCGGAGATATCGCCCGAGGCCATCTGCGGTTTTACGAGACGAATCAACCCCGGCAAGGTCAGGCCCTGGATGACGAGGGCACCGGCCGCGATGAACAGCGCGATCGAGAGCAGCAGAGCGCGCATCGGAGCGTGCGTCGAGATTGTCTGCGCGGCGGCCAGGGTGATGGCACCACGCATTCCCGCCCAGACGATGACGCTGCCCTCGCGCGGACCCAGCGGCTCGTTCTCAAAATAATCCAGGTCGGAACCGCGTATGGCGTTGCGGCGCTCGCGACGCTTGAGGCGACGACGGTAGTGATTGAGTGCGTTCGCCCAGTGCTCCGGGCTCAGATTGCGGGCTTCGAGCATGTCCGCGTCGACCTCGCAGGCCTCGTTCATGCGCTTCTCGAAGCGCGCGATGCGCGTGCTCTCAACCTCGTAGCGGCGCTTGCGGTGGGTGCGGCGGTGATCCAGCCAGGCGAGCATGAAAGCGATGAAGACGGCGCGAATCACCATGATGAGCGCGCCGAGGGTGACGGCGAGGAAAGCTGCGAAGGTCAGGCCACCGGAGAACTCGGCGGTCTCCTCGACGATGCCGAAGGCCTGCAGGCCCATCGTCAGGAAAATCCCGCTCTCCAAAACGAGGGTCATGGTCTGCCAGTTCTGCTGGGAGAAACGCCTGTTGCTCGCGGAGATAACAGCCGCGCGACGGCGCGAGACAACCAGGCCGGCGACGACGGCGGCGACCAGGCCGGAGCCTCCCAGGTGCTCGGCGGGAATCGAGGCGATGAAGGGCATCGTGAAGGAGAAGACCGTGTCCGCTGAGGGTTCCTTGATGAGGGCGCGCACTCGCACGCCGACCTCGCCGACGACCCAGCCAATCGCGGCTGCGATACCGAGCGCGAGGGCGACCTTGCCGATGAGTATGCCCGGGTGGAGGGCGTGTTCGTCGGCAGCCAGGCCCGCGCTCATCGCGGCGGAAAGCAGTACGAGTGAGGTTGCGTCGTTGAAAAGCCCTTCGCCTTCGAGCACTGTGATAATCCGGTGCGAGACGCCGGAGCGTTTCGCGATCGAGACGGCAACCGCGTCCGTCGGGGACAGGACTGCGCCCAGTGCGACGCCCCAGGGCAGGGAGATTGCGGGGACCAACCAGTTGATGACGAATCCGACCGCGAAGGCGGAGAGGAACACGAGGGGGATCGCGAGCATCGCGACGGCGTGCATCTCACGGCGGAAGTCCATGGTCGGCATACGCACTGCGGCTGAGAACAGCAGCGGTGGTAGCACGATCTCGAGGATGATATGCGGCTCGACCTCGATGGCACCCACCTGGGGCAGAAAGCCGATCGCCAGGCCGACGATCAACAGGATCAGGGGCGAGGCGACACGCACCTTGGGCGCGACGAATTGACACGCCACGATAATGAGCATTCCGGCCAGAGCGATAAGAAGGGGATCCACATGTCAATTGTATTGCGAGCAACCTCACCAGCGCTGCCACCATCTCGCCACAGCAGCTACGCGTCCCGCGAACGTGCACGGAGTACCATGCCCCACGCAGCTGCCTCCATCCCGACCCCACCTCGCTCACAATCCTCCCAGACGCGGAAGGTTCGTTCTACCATTGACGTATAGGTTCAAGGAGGTTCTCATGACCGCTTACAACCACTCGTCGGGGTACACCTACGGCACCGATGCCGTCCCCACGTCTCCTCTCACACTCGAGGATTTACGCCAGATTGAGGCCGCCGCTCACGTCCAGCCCAGCGACGCAGAGCTGCTCTCGCGAGCAGAACCCATCCTCGCACCTCATGCCATGGAAATGGTCGACACGTGGCGCGGGATTCTGGCTCAAAAGACGTACCTGGCAGCCCATTCCGCGCACCCAAACGGGCATCCGAACCCCGAGTACGCGCAGGCGTCAAAGCCGCGATTCGCCCAGTGGATCATCGACATGTGCACGCGCGAGCGGGACCAGGCATGGTTGGACTATCAGTACCTGATCGGCGCTCGACACATGTCTGCGGCGAAAAACGCAGCGGATGGAGCGGATTCGACGCCCTTCGTGCCTCTGCGCTACGTGCTCGCCTTCATCGCTCCAACGGTGGAGGTTGGTCACCGCCTCCTGGCTGAAGGTTTCGAAGGCGAAGAACTGAGTGCCGTCCGTGACGCGTGGACTCGCGCGGTGACCGTCGCCGTGACTGTGTGGGCCTATGCGTACCGCGACCACCCCGAGCAGTTCTGACCCGACGCTCGCCGCCTTCGATTCCCCCATTGGGCACCTGACGCTGGCGGCACGCGGCGGCGCGCTCGTCGGTGTCTGGGCACGCGGACAGCGCTTCTTTGGGTGCCCTGTCGGCGTTGACGAGGCCGTGGCCGCGTCCCTGGAGATCCTGCCCTCCCGGGCTGGCTCGGGGGGAGAATCGCGCGGTGTGACAGGCGAGGACGCGGCCGCACTGACGGCGGCCGCATCCTGGCTCGAACAGTATTTCGCTGGCGAGAACCCCTCCCCCGCTCGCCTTCACATAACCCCGGAAGGGACGCATTTCCAGAAGCACGTCTGGGAGGCGATGGCTCGGATCCCCTACGGACACACACGCACCTACTCCCAGATTGCGGCTCAGCTGCGCGAGGCCGGGGTCGCGGCCTCGCCCCGCGCGGTCGGCGGGGCCGTTGGCCGCAATCCCCTGCTCATCGTCCGCCCCTGTCACCGTGTGGTGGCCGCTAGCCACATGGGCGGCTACGCAGCCGGGGCCGAGGCCAAAGCCTGGCTGTTCGAGCACGAAGCGGCCACGGCCTCGTCTATCGGCTGACTCAGCCGTTCGCGCGGCCAGACGCTGCCGACTCGGTGGCCACGGCCTCGCCCCTTCGAGGCGTGACCAGATCGGAGGGCGACGCGTTCGCCTTCCGGTCAACGATATCCTTGGCGAGCGTGCTCGCGTCGCGGCGCAGCTGCTTGCTGTCGACGACAGACGCACGGGACAGCTCGCGGACCTTGTCGCGATGCTCGTCCGTGTACTCCAAGTGATCATCGTGCTTGTGAACGAGGAGGCGGATCAGCTTGCGGCGTAGGTTCTCCTCACGCGACACGCCCGCGCGCTCGCGCAGCCAACCGGCGGCCAGAACCACGAGGAGCGCGACGCCCAGCCATCCGATGATCGGGTACATGCCGCCGATCAGCTTCTTAAAGCCCATGAGTGAGGCCGCGTATCCGAGCGCAACGACGCCCACCAACACGATGCGCATGCGCTTTGTCGAGCCACCCGAGAAACGGCGCGCCGTCGCGAAAAACAGAGAGAACACCGTGTTGTAGATGAGCGCAAAGATGATGAGCGTGTAGACGAACGCAAACCACGGGTGGATCGTGCGCGCGATCTCAAGGGCCGGGACGTTCACGTCCCAAATTCGATCCATGTTCAGATAGAGGGCCAGAGCGTCGCCACCGATCACCAGGGCGATGATCGTGCCGCCGATGCGCCCGGCGAGGCGAGCCTCACCGATGCGCAGCACCGAGCCACCCAGCACGAAGGCCATGCCGATACCGTTGACGACGCACAGCGCGAAGTAGTTGATCGTCGAGAACCACAGGTTCGGCAGGGCCGGAGTGACCTGGGTAGCAGTCGCATTGAGTTCGGCCATACTCGGGTGCGGTGTCACCAGCGAGTAGATGACGAGAACAATGATCGCGATGACGATCATCGGGGTGAAGACGCCGATGACCTCCATGATCCGATCAAAATCCAGGAATGCAGTGAGGATCACGAGGCCCGCGCACACCGCGCTCCCCGCCCACGCGGGCAATTCGAATTGCTGTTCAAGGTTCGCACCCGCGCCCGCGAGCATCACGAAGCCCATCGCGAAGCCAGAAAAAACGAGCACCACATCGATGACGCGGCGCACGACGGGGTGAGTGATGCGTTCGAACACGTCATCGTGGTGGCCCGAGCGAAAGTAGGAACCCAGCTGCAGGGCGACGACACCGAAGATGATGTTGAGGACTCCCAGTGCGGCGATTCCAATCAGGCCGGGAGCACCAAAAGACAGGAAGTATTGGAGCAGATCCTGGCCGCTGGCCAGGCCAGCGCCGACGATGACTCCCACATACGCAAAGGCAACAGAGACATACTTTTTTGACATGGCGGTCCTTCCGATCGCAAACATGTTCCGAGGGACAGCTCAGTCCTCGGCGGGCGCTCGTTTGTCAGCGCCCACCGCCATTCTATACAGAATTACTTATTAACGATTAAAGATATCCTTACTTAACCTTGTTAAAACGGGACTAAGTACCCAACGCACATCCTGTATGCACGCAACATTTGTGTACACTATGTACTAAAATGACATCATGAACACACTTGCTTCCACACTGTCGACTCGAGAACTACGCGCCAACCTCGCCGACGTCCTCGGGCGCGCTTCCTACGGCGGCGAGAGGATCGGCATCACAAAGAATGGACACCTGACAGCCGTCGTCATCGGCATTGAGGACCTGCAGACCCTCGAGGAACTCGAGGACGCCCGCGACCTTGCAGCATTCCGCGAGGCGATGCGTCACGACGATGGTGAGCGCGTGAGCCTGGCCGACCTGCGCGCCGAGCTCAACGACTAGCGATGTACCGCGTCGAATTCACCTCGGCAGCGGCACGCCAGGTACGCAAGCTGGACCGCCCGGTGCGCACACGCCTTCTCAATGCCATCGAAACGCTCGCCCGCTCCCCCGCCCCGACGGAGTCAAGAAGCTTGCAAGCACGGAGAATGCATGGCGCATCCGCGTTGGCGACTACCGGATCATTTACTCAATCGAGGACGAGGTCCTGGTCGTGACGGTCGTACGCGTGGCACACCGACGCGAGGCCTATCGCTCGTAGCGTCACTTGCCTTCGAGGAGCTGGATGGCCGGGCGCGGCGCCCGCATCGCGTTGATCGGAGCGTCGGGATCCGCGTAGCCGAGCGCGAAGCCGGTGATGAACGTGTAACCCTCGGGGACCTCGAACTCCTCGTCAACGGGGGCGCGCCAGGTGGCGAGGATGCCAACCGGGCAAGAATCGACGCCGCGCGACTTGGCGGACAGGAACAGGGTCTGGAGCATGAGGCCCGCATCCATGGCACTCCACGGGAGCATGTCCTCGTGGACAAACACGAACCCCATGACGGGAGCATCGAAGGCGGTCACGTTGCGACGATTGACACGGTTGCGACCCTCGATGTCGCCGCGCTCGACGCCGTAGATACCGTAGAGGAGCTTGGCGACCTCGATCTGGGCGGGGCGCAGCTCGTCCGGGTAACGCTTACGCACCGGGTAGTCACCGTCGGGCACGGGAACCACGACGTCGGGGTCGGCAGCCTTGCGGGCGTGGGCTTCGATCTCTTCGTCGAACAGACGTCCGTAGCGTTCGCGCAGACGCTGGGCGCGCTCACCGGTGGCCAAGGCGACGCGGAAGGCGCGCGTGTTCGACCATGACGGAGCCGCCGTCGCGTCGGCAAGGATCGCGTCGAGGACCTCGGCGGGGATCTCCTGGTCTGTAAAGGCGCGCGTGGAGCGGCGCGATGCGGCCAGGGCGGAAAAGTCATTCGTCTCAGCGGTGAGTGTCATGCACCCAGGCTACCCCGGCCTCGTTCCCCCAAGCCATCCGACCCACCCACCGGACGGCCGTCGTTCTGCCAGCTAGTGATCCCCGTAGTGAGTGCGACATGAAATAATCTCGACTCGATCATCGCACACGCGATAGACCAGACGATTTGCCACATCAATGCGGCGCGACCACCACCCCGAGTAACGCCCCTTCAACGTTTCAGCCTTACCAATTCCAGCACCTTGCCCATTCCTGGCAATATCACGCAGTAGTGCGTTGATGCGCTTCAAAGTCTTTCGATCCTGGGTTTGCCACCACAAATAATCCTCCCAGGCCTCAGAGGCCCAGACGAGGTCACGCATCCTCGATCAACCCTCGGACCATACCCCGCCCGGCCTCCAGCTCCGCGATACCGCGGTCAAGGTGAGCGAGATTTGCGCGCGAGTAGAAGCTATCAACCTCCACGACGAAGGGAATCCGCTGCTCCCGCGCCACCTTCTTCGCAAAGATCGTGAAAGCAGCATTCATGGAGAGTCCCATTTCCTTGCAGGCACGCTCCATCGCAGCCTTATCCTCAGCATCGAGCCGAACGGTCACCATAGCAGTTGCCATGCAACACCTCCACAACAGCGTACTAATAGCAATATATTATCAGACTGACAGCACACTGATGGCTTCAACGGCGCGCTCCACCCGGGGAGCACAGAAGCACCGTCCTTACCGGGCCAGGGCTTCCTCGAAGGCGATCACATCTTCCTCCGGAGTCGCCCAGGAGGTGCCAATGCGGGCGAGGTAACGGCCATCAGGCAGAGTCTCCCAGATGCCGTACCGCACCTTGTCCGAAAGACGCCCGTGTCCGGCCTGATCGAGAGCCACGAATGTCAGGTTCGTCGGCGATTCCATGGTGACGACGTAGCCCGCGCGCTTGAGGGCCGCGCGAATACGGGCGGTCGCCTCGACGGCAGGCTTGCCGATCGTCAGGTAGAGACCATCTTCGAAAAGCGCCTCAAACTGCACGCCCAAGAGACGCCCCTTCGCCATGAGCGCACCGTGCTGCTTCATATGGGTGACGAACTGGCGGATCGACCCGCGCTCGGGGATCACCACTGCCTCGCCGAAGAGCGTGCCACACTTGGTGCCGCCGATGTAGAACACGTCGGTCAGGCGCGCCAGGTCGGCCAGCGTCACGTCGTTGGCGGGCGAAGCCAGCGCGTAGGCGAGGCGCGCGCCGTCAACGAAGAGCTTCAAGTCGCGCTCGCGGCACACGCGTGAGAGATCCTCAATCTCCTGCAAGGAGTAGAGGGTGCCGTACTCGGTGGGCTGCGAAATATAAACGAGGGCGGGGGCGATCATGTGGTCGCGCGCGCCGTCGCCCTCCCACGCCGAGTAGATGCGTTCGACGTCGGCGGCGTTGATCTTGCCGTCCACGGCCGGGGTGTCGAGGATCTTGTGGCCGCCGCGCTCGACGATGCCGGCCTCGTGCATGTTGATATGGCCGGTGTGCGGCGCGATGACCCCCTGCCACGGCAGGAGGATCGCGTCGATGACGGTCGCGTTCGTCTGCGTGCCGCCCACCAGGAAGTACACGTCGGCGTCGGGAGCCTGGCAGGCCTCGCGAATCAGGTTGCGGGCGCGCTCGCAGTGCTCGTCGGTACCATAGCCGCTGGACTGCTCCATGTTGGTGGCGACGAGGGCGTCCAGCACCCTGGCGTGTGCGCCCTCCTGGTAGTCACTGGAGAAGTTCGGCAGCGTGGCAGAAAAAGTCATTGGACCATTATTCCACGCGGTACGTCGAACGGTTTCCGTTACCCCGTGAGTATCTTTTCTCGTTCTACCACAAGGATTATCCTGACCGTAGCCAGGCGATGCCGCCAGGCTTCCCAACACAAAGTGAGAACGTTTAGCAATGCCGAGCGCCACTGGCGAACAGATGAACGCAATCAACCGCGACTCGCGAGCCTATTGGAACAAGCGAGCCGCAACATTCACACGCTTCGCGACCGGCGAGTATGAGCGCTGGCTCATGGACCTCCTCGCGCTCAATCCCGGCGAGGAGCTACTCGACATGGGCTGCGCGACGGGCACGCTCGCCATCCCCCTGGCCCGCGCCGGGCACCGCGTCCACGGCTGCGACTTCGCCGAGGCCATGCTCGCAATCCTCGACAAGCGCACAGCCGCCGAAAACCTACCCATCACCTCCCACCTGATGGCATGGGAGGACGACTGGGAGGCCTCGGGGCTAGGTGAGGACAGCGTGGACGTCGCCTTTGCGTCACGTTCCCTCATGGCCGAGGCCGTGGCCCCCTTCGTCGCCAAGCTCGACTCGGCAGCACGCTCGCGCGCGGCGGTCGTCGTACCCGCAAGCCTGCCGCCATCCTCGGACCCGCGCCTGCTCACCTACCTGGGGCGCGCAGCCAAGCACCCACGCAACGCCCGCAAAGTCCTACGCGCGCTGCGCGCAATGGGCAGAATCCCAACCTGCGCAACCACCACAACCTTCCGCCCCATGCGTTTCTCATCCCTCGACGAGGCCTACTCCGACCTGCGCCGTCTCGCCCGCCCCGAGCCGTTCACGGACCGCGAGCAGCGACTCTTCGACGCCTACGCGGCCCAACACTTCGTGTGCGAGGCCGCCACCGACGCCTCGGAAGAGAACAAGGAGCAATGGATCCTCGACTACACGTTGCCCGTCACCTGGGTGTTTATCGGCTGGCGCACCGACGGGGGCCGATGGGACTAACCAGGCCCGGCCTCGTTCTCCTGAACCCGCCTTCTTAGTCGGCGTCGGGGCGACGCCTGCGTGCCTTAACCTCGGCTCGCCTCTTCTTGGCGGCGAGGCGACGCAGCTTGGACGCGCGCGTCGGCTTCGTCGCACGCCTCGGGACAGGCGGAGTAAGCGCTGCGCGCAGGACTTCGGCGAGGCGCTCGCGGGCGGCCGCGCGATTGCGGCGCTGGGAGCGGTGCTCGGAGGCGGTGACGGTCAGGATACTTCCGGTCAGGCGTTCCCCAAGCTCACGCAGGGCACGATCACGCTGCTTCTCATCCAGGGCGGTTGTGGACGCCAGGTCCAAGCTGAGCTGCACCCGCGAGTCCGCGGTGTTGACCCCCTGACCGCCAGGACCCGACGCGTGAGAAAAGCGCTCGATCAACTCCCCCGCGGGCACGACGAGGCCACGCGGGCAGCCAGGCCCAGCGGGAATACGCAGATCATCCATGCGCCCTAGTGTGCACCACCAAACCCGGCCCCGGCCTCGTAAATCCACGGGCACACGATGTACGTGGGAACCGACGTACGTTTATACGCCGATTCTCACGTATAACGTTCAGGCCATGAGAGCAGCGACCCGCTTCTTCAGGTCGGGCAGCACGTCGGTGTCGAACCAGGGGTTCTTCTTCATCCACATCTGGTTGCGCGGTGAGGGGTGGACCAGCGGGAAGTACGTGGGCAGGTAGTGCTTGTAGTCGCGCACGACATCCGTGAGGGAGGCCGAGGACTTCAGGTCCAGGTAGCGCCTGGTCGCGTACGCACCAACGAGGATCGTCATATCCAGGTGCGGCATGAGCTCAAGCAGGCGCGGGTGCCACTTGTCGGCGAAGTCCTTGCGGGGTGCCAGGTCGCCGCTCTTTCCAGTGCCCGGGAAGTAGAAGTCCATGGGAACGATCGCGAGCTTACCCGAGTGATAGAAGGTATCGCGGTCGATGCCCATCCAGTCGCGCAGTCGGTCGCCACTGCGGTCGTTCCACACGATGCCGGTTTCTTCGGCGATGCGTCCGGGTGCCTGGCCAACGATCATGATGCGGCACTGCGGCCCCGCGAAGAACAGCGGGTCGATCCCACGCTTCGTGTACGAGGCGTTGGCCGGGTCTGCGGCGATCTCCTCCGCGATTGCACGGACGGCTGGATCGGTGATCTCGGGAGTCATACATTCAGCGTATGACACGCCCACACGCAAACCGCCAACAACACGTCGGAGGTCACATAACAGTAAACACCAGACACCCGCCGCGCGGATACCAGGCACACACCATAGTTCCCCACAAATGTCGCACGTAATTCCCCGACGCACGTTTTCATTCATCCCCACAAACACCGGAATTTCGACGATTACAATTCAAATCCTGAAAAATCATCAGGGGCATTACGTGCGAGATTGGTGGGGATGCGAAGCGCGGCAACGGCCACACCGATTAGTACCCACCGCCCAAGCGGGCATACAGTTGAGTCCATGAGGGCAGCCACAAGGCACGCGAGGCGCGACCAATGAACACCAGGTTCGTCAGGCGAACATCCAGGCAGATGACCACGATCATTGCATCACTTGCGATCGCGGCTTCCTTAGTCACCCTCGCAGGCCTCGCAGCAGCCACCCTTACCTCATCCGGACGCGAGCAGAAGGACCCTTCCCCCATCGCCATCGAGGAAGACGACAACCCCATTCCCGAGGCCATGGCCGGCCTGCTGGACACGGCCTCGTCCCTGCACGGCTCCATCGACACCCTGGCGTATGAGCAGAGCTACGAGGGGACGGTCTACGACAAGCAGGCCTTCGTGTATGTGCCCGACTCCTACTCGCCCGCTCGCCCCGTGAACGTCCTCTACCTGACGCACGGCTGGTGGGGCAACGCGGCAGGCCTCGCGGCCGGGGTCGCGCCGGTCGTCGACAAGCTGGAGGCTTCCGGCGAGGTCTCACCGACCATCGTCGTGTTCGCGACCTACTATCCGGATCGGTCGTTCGCGACCGACGACTACGAGGACGATTACACGCTTAATCGTTTCTTCGCGACAACCGAGATCGACACGCTGATCTCGACGGTCGAATCGCGGTACACGACGTTTGCGCGCGGTGACCTGTCCGACGCCTCGCTGCGGGCCTCGCGCAGGCACCGCGCGTTCGGCGGTTTCTCAATGGGCGCGACGACCACGTGGGACGTCTTTGCCCTGCGCCCGCAGTACTTCTACGGGTACATGCCGATGGCGGGCGAGTCCTGGATCGGGCATGCGGAGGACGCCGATGAGGAGCGGATCGGGCAGCTGGTGACCGACGGGGTGCTGCGCGCGGGCTACGGGCCGAGCGATTTCCGTATCCTCGCGTCGGTCGGCTCGGAAGACCCAGCGCTGTGGGACATGACCCCCCAGCTCGACGAACTCTACCAGGACTACCCCGACCTCATGACGGAGTCCAGCCTACAGGTATGGATCGACGACGGCGAAGACCACTCCATGACCTCGGTCTGTAACCAGGTCGCACACAACCTGCCGCTCTTGTTCCCCCATTCGTAGGGTCCCAGATGCCCAATTGACTCGGCCCCAGCCTCGTTCCTTGTTTCAGGGACGAGGCCGGGGCAACTTCTCAGATACGGGGCCTTACGCGCGGGGCTGGCGCTCCGCCCACTCGCCGAGGCTCACGCGCGGACCCGTGAAGAACGGGGTGTCCTCGCGCACGTAGAGGCGCGCCTCGGTGTAGCGCTGGGCGTGCATGACGCCCTCCAGGCGGTCAAGGGTGTCGGCCTCGAACGCGAGCACCCACTCGTAGTCGGAGAAACCGAAGGCGGACAGGGTCGAACCCTTGACGTCCGGGTACTGGGCGAAGCCGTTGCGGCCGTGTTCGGCCATGATGCGGGCGCGCTCTTCGGGAGCCTTGAGATACCAGTCGTAGGAGCGCACGAAGGGGTACACCATCGCCCAGTCGCGGGGCGCGACGCCGCCGAAGCAGGCGGGAATGTGGCGCTTGTTGAACTCGGCGGGGGTGTGCAGGCCCATGCAGGACCACACCGGGTCCAGGAACTTACCCAGCGCTGACGCGCGCAGGCGGTGGTAGGCGTCCTGCAGAACTTCGGGGTCGTCGTCGAGCCACCAGACCATCAGGTCGGCCTCGGCGCGGAAACCGGACACGTCGTAGAAGCCGCGGATTTCCGCGCCCGCGCCCTTCACGTAGTCCAGGGACTCGGCGACGATGCGGCCGCGCTCGCCATCGTCGGCGGGCAGGGACTCTCCGAGCGCGAACACGGAGTAGAGGGCGTAGTGCTGCTTGTTGTTGACCTCGTCGAAGTCGACGTCCGTCGCGTCGCGCGGGTCGGTGACACGGGCGTGCGCGGCGTGCGAGTGGGGCGTCGCCTCGGTGCCCGCGTGGCGGGCCTGGTGGCGCGCGGCGTGCTCACCGACGCGGTCGGGCACTCCCGCGGGATGTCCTGGGTTAGCCGGGTTCTGCTCGGGCGGCACGACGGCGTGGGGATGCGGGGTAGACATGGAGTCCTCCTGACTTGGGGCTGGTTGACCGGCGGCTCGGGCGGGCGCGCCGGAAGTGTGAGGGGTGGATGCCGCGCCGGGATGAGCACCTCCGGCTGCGGGCGAGGGATGGCCGGGGCGCGCCGGGGAGAGGCAGCAGTCGCTCGGGCAGACGGTGTGGAAGGGGCCGACGCCCGTCACGGTGGCGCGCGCGGGTCTCTCGCCTCGTGCCTGGGCCGCGCGCTCTTCGAGCACGTCGACCAGGGAAGACACGAAGCCAGGGTCGGTCGAGACGGTATCGGCACGCTCGTAGGGGATCCCCAGGTGCGCGGCGGTCTCCTTCGCCTCGGTGTCGAGGTCGTAAACGACCTCCATGTGGTCACAGATGAACCCGATGGGGACGACCACGACGCCGCTCAGCGGCGTTGCGTCGGCTGCGATCTCCTCGAGGAAGTCGTTGATATCGGGCTCAAGCCAGCGGGCCTGCGGGGGCCCGGATCGCGAGCAATACACGAGGTCGTAGCCCAGGTCCGCGCGCCCGAGGACGCGCCGCAGCTCGGGCATGATCGCCTGGATGAGGGCGTGGTGCTGGGCGACGTAGCTGATTTCGGTTGCCGGGGTTCCCGCGTGCGACGAGGCCTCACTCCCCTGCTGCTCGGCGCGTCCGCCCGAGGCCGCCACGGCCTCGTCGATCGAGGGACGGAACGGGAAGGGCGAGGATCCCGCCTCCATGCTGACGGGGATGGAGTGGGTGACGAAGATCAGGCGGATCCCGTCCGCGTCGACGCCGCGCGCCACCAACGCCTCCCAGGCGCGCCGGACGGATGCGACCTGCGCGCTCGCCATGCCGGGGGTCGAGTAGTAGGGGCGGACCTTGTCCAGGATGATGTCGGCGTCGGGATTTCCGGCGCTGTCCTCGGCGCCCAGGACGATGGTGCCCCACTTCTCGCGCAGGGCCGCCGCGGCCTCGGCGAGGTCTTCGCGATACTGGCGACACCCCGAGTACGAGGCGTAGGCGGAGGTGGGCAGGACGAGGATGCGCCGGGCACCGGCCCCCGCGAGCGCGTCGAGGCCTTCGGCGACGAAGGGGTGCCAGTTGCGATTTCCCCATCCGACGGGGATGTCGTGCCCGCGGCGAGCGAGTTCCGCGGACAAGTCCGCGATCAGACGCTGGTTGCAGGCATTGATGGGCGAGACGCCACCGAAACGCTTGTAGTGAGCGGCAACCTGAAGCAGACGCTCATCGGGGATTCCACGACCGCGCGTCGCGTTGCGCATGAACGGCAGGACGTCGTCCGGGCCGTTCGGGCCACCGTAGGACAGCAGCATGATCGCGTCGTAGGTTTCCAAACCTGGCACTTTCAGTCCTCCTTCAGGCCTCGAGGAGACAGTGTAGGGCCGCTTCCCTCCTCGACGCAGCGACAGATTGTCAGAAAAACGCAGTAAATCAGGAGTTCTCCCCTGCACACAAGACTGCCTTGCATCTACAGGTTAACACTGTTAACCTTTCGTGCGACACAAAGTTAACAGCGTTAACAGATGGGAGAAATACCGTGTCACAACCACACGCTCCAACCCTGGACGTTCGGGAAATCCGCAAGAGCTACGGCACCCACGAAGTCCTGCGCGGGGTCGACCTGCGCGTCGAACCAGGTCAGATACTCGGGCTACTCGGACGAAACGGGGCCGGCAAGTCTACGCTCATCACGATCCTGTGCAGCCTGCGCCGAGCTGACTCCGGAACCGCCAGCATCTGCGGCCACCGGCCCGCGTCCGCCGACGCCGCACGGCTGATCGGATACGCGCCTCAGGAGCTGGGCATCTACCCCGACCTGAGCGTCGCCCAGAACCTCGCGGCCTTCGGCGAGTTGCACGGACTCGGCCGACGCGAGGCCGCCTCGCGTGCGGGCGAGGTCATGGAATTGCTCGGATTAAGCGAAAAACGCGGGCAGCGCGCATCCCACCTGTCGGGCGGGCAGCAGCGCAGGCTCCACGCGGGCATGGCGATCATGCACCGCCCGCGCCTGGTCTTCATGGACGAGCCGACCGTCGGCGCGGACGTGGAGGCGCGCAGCCAGATCCTGCGCGCGGTCCGCCAGCTCGCTGACGATGGCGCGGCCGTCGTCTACACCTCGCACTACCTGGCCGAGTTCGAGGAGCTGGGTTCCGACATCGCGATCCTGAACGAGGGGCGCGTCGTCGCGCGCGGCACGCTCGAGGAGATCATCGCTGGCCACGGGCGCGCCGAGGTGACCCTCGAGTTCGACCGCCGCGTTCCCGCGATCGACGGGTGGAGCGCCGACGACAGAACACTCCGACACATCGGGGACGAGGCCGACCCGGGTTCGCGGATCGGCGAAGCCCTGGCCTCGCCCGCCCTTCAAAGCGCGCGTCTGACCGACGTGCGCATCACGCAGGCCAGCCTGCACAACGCGTATCTGCAGATCATCAAGGAGAGCGACCATGTCGCAGCTTAAGCAAATCAGAGCAATGACCCGTCTCAACATTCGCCTGCAGCTCACCGACCCGGCGCCCACGCTCATCCTGACGGTGATCCCCCTCGTCTTGATCCCCTTCATGATGCCGGCGTTCAAGTCGATGCTACTGGCCGACGGCTACACCGGCGTCACGGGAGCCGAGCAGGCGGTGCCGTCGATTGCGATCCTCTTTTCATTCCTGGCGGTGCAGAACATCATCGGCTCGTTCTTCAACGAGCGCTCGTGGGGCACCTGGGAGCGCCTCGAGGCCTCCCCGACCTCGCGTGCATCCATCCTGACGGGTAAGGCGTTGGTCGCGTTCCTCATGCAGACCGTCCAGATCGCTGTCGTCCTCGCGCTCGGCGCTCTCATCTTCGGCTACCGACCGACCGGCTCCCTCGTCGCGCTCGCCGCGATTCTCCTCAGTTTTTCGGCCGTCCTGTCGGCGCTCGGCGTCGCGCTCGCGCTATGGTCGCGCAGCCGCGACGCCGCCTTGTCCCTGTCGAACATCATCGGCATGCTGGCGGCCGGCATCGGCGGTTCTTTCTCCACGGTCTCTTCCTTCCCGGATTGGGCGCAGCACACCGCACGCCTGTCCCCCGCTTACTGGGCGATCACCGCGATTCACGAGGTGAGCTTGGACGGAGCGAGTCTGTCAGACGTCGGGACTCGGATCGGCGTCCTGTGGGGTTTCTTCGCCGTGATCGCGGGGCTGGCACTGATACAGTTCCGGTATCACAGGGAGTAATAGCCACGAAGCGGGGAGTCCATGCCGTCGTCACGCCAGCGCGCACTATCGCGAGACATCATCTTGTCGACCGCGCTCAACCTGGTTGACGAGGAGGGACTCTCCGCTTTGTCCCTGCGGTCTTTGGGAAAGCGCCTCGGCGTCTCCCAGGCGGCTTTTTATCGCCATTTCCCCGACAAGGCGGCGCTCTTGGAGGGTATCGCCGAGCAGGTCTGGCGGCTCACCTTCGAGGCCTTCCTGGACCGCGTGAACGCCGGATCGGTCGGCGTGACGGCAACACCGACAAACGAGGCAGGTGAGCCGACCGGGGATACCCAGGCCTCGCCCCTGCTGACGTACATGCGCACCTACGCGCATTGCTTGGCGTCGACACTGCGCTCCCACCCGGGCGCGGTCATGCTGCTACTCACGCACCCGATGTCGACACCCGAGCAGCTCGCGCTCCTGGCTCGCGTGTTCGTGACGCTCGCCCGGCATGGTTTCACGCCGAACGCGGACATGCTGGGGCTGGTCAACGCCGTGTCGATCTACACGACGGCATTCGTCGCCGCCGAGGTCGTTCCGCCCGTGGGCGGCTCCCCCGAGCAGCCGGCTGACCTGTCGGCCGCGAGCGCCGCGCTCGACCCCGAGGACGCGCAAGCGCTGCGCCCACTCATCGAGGACCTCCTGGACGGTCGCTACGACTTCAACGCCCAGTTTGAGCGAGGCCTGGAGGCGATCCTGCGCGGCTGGGCCTAGCTGACCAGTTTTTCAACCTCGCGCACGATGCGCTTGGTGCCACCCAGAGAGGAGAGTTCGTCTCGCAGTCCTCGGATACCCGAGGTTAGGGCCGGTTCATCGACGAGGCGGCGGGCGGCGCGCGCGATGAGCGCAGGCTTGGGCTCGCGCACGGTTAGGCCGCAGCGCACGTTTTCCACGGCCTCGGCGTTGAATTGGCGCTCAAAAATACGGCCCGGGACGAGCACCTGGGGGACGGCGTAGGACAGGGCGTCCATCGCCGAGTTTTGCCCACCATGGTGCACGAAAACCTGGGCTCGCGGCAGGAGCTCGGCGACGTCGAAGCGGGGCGCGCAGGCTACCTCATGGTTCCCCACAGCGTGGACGGCCTCGGGCACGCCCGCGACATAGACGTCGCAGTCGAGGGCTTCGGCGAGCTCTCGCCCGGCGCGGATGGCCACGCCCGCAGGGACGCTGCCCGCGCCGAGGTAAACAAGGGCACAATCTCGAGGCGTCGCTGTCAGGGCGGGTGGCTCGTCGAGGAACCCGCAGTAGACGGCCCGCTCCCCCGCGCGCGGTTCCAGGGTCGGGCAGCTCGGGATAAAGCGGTGCCGCATCCCCTCGAGAACAGTCAGGGACGAGGCCGGGGCGGGCATGCCCATCTCGCGCAGCAGGCGTCGAATTCCCGCGGATTTGCGCGGGCTGGAAGCGTAGGCAGCGGTCGTCGGCTGCGACCCGCTACCCACGCACGGGATACCCTCGGCGCGGGCGGCGATGACGGCTGCAAGGCTGAACTCCGAGTAGACGACGTCGGGGCGCGCGGCTCGCATGTGGGCGCGGAGCGTATTGATGGCCGCGCGCGTGTAGCGCTCGTCGAGGGCTCCGGTCAGCCAGAGGACCTCCTCGAAGCTGTGCACGGGCTTGCGGCCCATGAGGCCGAGGCGTGAGGCCAGGGGGAAGGTGTGGCGGGCGATCACGTCGGGCAAACCGAGGGGCGAGGGCACCGGAATCTCGAGCGTCGGGGCGATGGGATCGACACAGTTGCCGTCGTCTCCCCAGGCCAGCGTGACCTCGTGGCCACCGTCCTGGAACGCGCGGGCGACGCGCTGCGCGCGCGACCACGGCCCGCCCATCTGTGAGCGGGCAACCATGGGAACGACGAGAACTTTCACGATTCAAGGGTACGCCGCCCGCAACAGGGCGCTGACGCTCACCGAGCGCCATGACCCCGCCCCGGCCTCGTTTCTTCCCATGAATGAGACCGGCGCTGAGTCGTGGGATAGACCCAGGGCGCATCGTGACTAAGCTGGTTCTTGATCGCGCACGCCCGCAGCGCGCCCACGCGCCGACGCAAGGAAGGTCCACCATGAACACCGATAAAATCGAGGACGTCATGTCCGAGTTGCTGGGCGAAGGCTATCGAATTGTCGAGGACAACGGTGACCTCTCACCCGTCATCGACTGGGTCGACTGGATCGAAGACCCGGAGGGCGAGGACAAGGAGCAGGTCGAGGTCACTTTCCAGGACGGCTCCACCCGGACCTTCGACAAGGGCGTTCCCATGCGCCAGATCTGGCACGAGGACGTCGACTGAGCGGCTACACCACTAGCGGCCCAGGCGCTTGACGAAGCGGAACATGTAGTCGGCCTCGCCCATCGGCTCGCCCGCTCCGCGGGGATGCGAGGTGTCGGGGTGATGTTCGTTGAAGAACTCGACGATGTGGAAGCCGCACTTGTTGACGTAGAAGTGGATGTTGCGCACCTCGAAATAGGGCGTCACCAGGGTCCATTCCCTCACCTGCGGGTGGGCGGCCTCGATGGCGAACCAGGCGCGCGTCCCCACTCCCCTGGAATGAACCGAGGCCTTCATTGCGAAAAGGAGAACCTCGCCTCGATGACCAGCAACGGTGAGGATGACGTTGCCCACGACTTCGCCGTCCTCAAGGATGCGATAGGCGAGCGCTCCCGGCGCATTCAGGGACTCCTCAATGTCGGACAGTGGGAGGATCGGCTGCGCCGTTGCACCGCCCTCGCTGGGACCAGCCGGAGACTGCTCACGCGCGGCGAGACGCTCCCCCACGAAGGATCCCTGCGGGTTGCCCTGGAAGTGCTCGAAAGATTCCTGAAAGTCCGCGATCAGCGCAGGACGCTCGGTGTCAGTCAGGGGAACAAGCATGATCGTCATGGGATCATCGTATCTGTGAACGGCTGCAAATCTGACAGCAGGGGCCCTGTCCTCAGCGTCCTGGAGATGGGTCCAACGACGCGCGCCCCCGAGAGCCGAAGGGGTACACATGGAACGGCTGCGCGTCATGCCATTCGTCATGCACATCATCAAGGTGCCCCCACTCGTTTCGACTAAAGGAACTGAGGTTCTAGGCTCCTCAAGCTAGACACGTAACCGCCAGCTGCCCTCCGGAGCGCTACAGCTCCAGCCTCATGTGCACGAGCTCCTGGTAGCCCGCGGCCGCAGACCGGTAGCCTTGAGGGTTGCGCCCATACTCCTCGAACCCCGCACGCCGATACAGGGACAGCGCGCGTTCATTACCAGCCACCACCTCGAGCTCGAGCTGGGTGTAGCCCGCCCGGCGCGCACTGTCGATGCACGATTCCATGAGCACTCGGCCGATCCCCATCCCCCAATGTTCTGTGAGGACGCTGATCCCGAAACGCGCCCGGTGAGCCAACTTGCGCCGACCGCCCACCGCCGTGACTCCAGCGCTTCCCACGATCCGTCCATCGAGGATGGCGACGAACTCAACCTCATTGTCACTGCGTTCCGTTTCCGCCAGAGAGTGAGCCTCCTGTTCATCGTCGACGCTTTGCTCGTCCGGATAGGACAGCAGGTAGTCGGTCTCCGCATGCGTGCGCTGCATGATGTCACGCAGCGCGCGGGCATCCGACGCGACAGCGTTCCTCACGAGGAGTTCCGCTCCATCCTTCAAGATCACCGTCTCGGCGTACCTCATCGTCGGCCTCCTTGTCTCCCTAGCGGCTTGAACTCATCATGAAGTAGCGGAGTCCCAACGCCGATGCCTGGACTACTGATCGCAGCCTTAGAGTCCGGGGGCGTGGACAACCCACACGCCCGAACGGGGACTGCCCTGACGCTCGAGCACGCCTTTTTCTTTGAGCTGTGCAACCGTGCGCTCGGCGCTCCGCTTCGAGCACCCAAGATATTGCGCAAGCTGAGTGACAGTGGCATGCGGGTCGCCGCTGAGGAAAGCGAGCGCGCGGGTTCGCGCCATATCCTGCGGGTTTGACGGCTTCGCATACGGAAGAATCGATTCCCGAATCGCCTCGAGCATGAACTCCACAAAACTCTCGCACGAACCGGTCGCGCCCGAGCGGGCCAAGGCCTCGTAATAGTCCGCCTGCCGCCTCCTGATAGCGGACTCAACGGGCAACCACGCCAACACCGAACGCCACCTGGACAGGAGCAGCGTCTGCCAGAGACGTCCCGTCCGCCCATTCCCATCAGAGAAGGGATGACAGAACTCGAACTCGAAGTGGAAGACACACGAGGCGAGCAGCGTGTGCATACGCGTCGTACGCAGCCACTCGAAGAGGCCTCCCATGACCTCGGGGACGTAGGCTGCCGGAGTCCCCGCATGGATGAGAGTTTCCCCGTTGAACACGCCGACATTGCCCAACCGAAAGCGCCCAGCATCGGGGACGAGGCCACCCATCATCACGCGGTAAACGCGCAGCAAATCCTCCAACAAATGAGGATCGAGTTCAGGAATTAGGTCGTAGGCGGCGCGCGCGTTTTCGACTTCGAGGATGTCGCGCCGGTCTCCGAGAACCCGCTTGCCGTCAATAATCGCGCTCACCGCGCGCTCATCAAGCTTGTTACCTTCGATGACGAGCGAGGAGTAGATCGTCTGGATCCGCAGCTCTCGACGCAGCGTCGGGCTGGTCGACAGTGGCGTTTGAGGCGACAGCATGCCGACGAGCTCAGCGATCTCCATACACAACGCATCGATCATGTCGGTGCGTTCAAACGACGGTTCGTAGGCCATGACCACCCCCTATTACCGCCACAATTATACCGCCACTGGCGGTAATCAAGGAGCGGTACCCACAATCAGCATCACTCACCAGGGCCAACACCATTGCGCATTGGCACCAGAGAGAAATAGAATACGTTGTATTCAGCTCCAGGAGGTCACCATGCCCACCATGACCATGCGCCTCGACGAGACAGACGCCGAGGTCGTGCGCAAGTACGCCGAATTTGAGGGAAAAACAATCTCCGACTTCATTCGAGACGCCGTCTTCGAGAAGATCGAGGACCAACAGGACCTCGCAACTCTGCGCGAGGCGATCACTACAGACAACGGCGTTCGCTACACCCACGAGCAGGTACTCGCAGAGCTGGGCCTGTAAATGTCCTACCACGTCGAGTACAGCGACACAGCTCTCAAACAACTGAAGAAAATGGACCGATTCGAGGCACGACTCATCACGTCATGGATCAGCAAAAACCTTGAAGGCTGCTCCGACCCCCGCATCCACGGCAAAGCCCTAAGCGCCAACCGATCAGGCGAGTGGCGCTACCGCATCGGCAGCTACCGCGCCCTGTGCATCATCGAAGATGACCGCCTCATTATCGAAGTGTTTTCCGTCGGACACCGTCGGCACATCTACCAGTGATCACACGGCCGCATCAGCGCCACCCTGCATTACCGCCAGATTTATACCGCCACTGGCGGTAATCGCGCGGCACCCAAGGAGAGCTGACCGATAAACAGCAGGAGGCCTCGTCAATTGACGAAGCCTCCGCACGTTCAGCGCTTGAACAACGCCCGCTTAGGGAACGGGATCACTTCAAGGCGCCCATGGACCAACTCAGCGAGGAACACCTGCTTCACCGAGGAATACCCCTGCTTCTTGAGCTCTTCCTTGACCCACGCCTTGTCCTTATCGGCAAGGATCAGGCCATCCGACACGATATGGCCGTCGCTCACAAGGGGCAGCAGAGAACGCTTGCTGCCCGCGTTGCGGACCCGAATCGTCAGGCTGCCGTTGGTCTCCATGACGGCCGCCTCAACCTCTTCAAGGCTGTTAATCCCCTGCTCGCGCATACTACGATTCAGACCCTGCGCCGTCAGGCCCACCTTCGCGCAGCGGGCGATATCCACCGTGCCGTCGCGAACGATCAGCTCAGGCTGAGACGCGGTGAGGCTCTTGAAAACCTTGCTGGTATCGATGAGAACCTTCGTCGCGATAACGACGAGCGACCAGATCAGAATGATGAGCAGGTACTGCAGAACCGTGATCGACGAGTTGTAAATGACGCCGCCGATGATGCCGCCCAGCACGTAGTTCTGCACCTGATTGAGCGGGGTATTCACCGAGAAGTCGCGCTTACCCAGAATGTTGATCTGAAAGATCATCATGAGGATGCCGAGCGCGAACTTAATGGCAGTCAGCGTGTAGAAGTCCATGTCAGTGCTCTCCATTCACGTAGACCGCGTGATTGATGATGTGCGTGCGCTCGAGGGTGTAGGAATTGTTGTCATCATTGAGGTGGACAGTGTAATCCTCCTCGTTGAATCGCACGATCATGCCGTCCTGCAGGGACCGCGAACTCACCAACACGTCCTCCACCTTGACGTTATGATCCGTCGCAATACCCTCCACGAAGTGGACGAGCATCTGCGACTGGGAGTACTGGTGACTGACGCGGAAGTACTGCTCGGTCTGGATACCCAACAGCACCAGGGAGAGAACCAGGAGTCCGATACCAGCGTCACGCCAGCGAGTCTGAGCCCTGTTGCGCAGGTAGAGGGCACTGAACGCCAGTGCCACCACGAGCAAAACGATGACGGCTACAACGCGTCTCGTCGAATCCAAACTCTGGTGCGAGACTATGTAGTCGAGGGTGTAAAAATTCATGCGCTTTCCCGGTTCATGTGTGCCGCGTAACGGGCTAACACTAGCATCGGATGACCCGCAGACAGAGGGCCTATCCGCCCCAGGATTCGCGCGATGAGCCACACGCCGACGCAGCCAACGACAGGAGGCCTCATCCATCGACGAGGCCTGGGCCAAGATCGCGTGAAACGCTCAGTTGATCCCGTGAAACACTCAGTCGGTTCCGTGGAACGCCCACGCGCGACCGCGCGCGCCGCGCGCGATGTAGCTGACGCCCGCCAGGGTCAGGGCAAGGCCGAGGCCTGTGTAGAAGAAGGCGATGAACCAGTCAGGAAAGAGTCCTGCGGCGCGCATGCCAATACCAAACGACATCATGATCGCCATCATGATGTAGCCCTTGCGATCAAAGAAGCGGAAGGGGTTGTGGCGTTCACCGTCCAGATCGTAGATGCGCTGGGAATTCTTTTTGACGAGTTTGCTGAACATCGAGTGGAACCCACAGAACGCGGCAACCGCTCCCCCAGCAATAGCAGCGAGGACGATAGCGGCGACGCCGCGCATGCCGATGGCCGCGCGCACGCCCAGAACCGCCACATTCAGACCAGCGAGCAGCCAGACCACGCCGGCCACGGCGATCAGCTGATTCTTCTTGATGTGCAGTCGACTCATCGGTTCTCTTCCTTCTCATTGGCGGGCGCACCGTCGTACAGGGAGGCGTCGAGGAGGGCGAACAACGTCTCACACTCCGTACCCTCCATCAGCGAGGCAAAAATAGCGCGCAGGGTCAGGCGGGCGACGCTCTCGGAGCTCATAGGTCCGACGAGGCGAGAGCGATCCACGGCCTCGTCCGCGTCGAGGACACGCTGAAGTCCGCGCTCCATGTGGGCGAGCATCGGGCCTCGCACTTCTTCAAGGGCAGCGTGCTCCTTGCGGGGCAGGCGGCGCATCTCCGCGAACCAGTCGACGCTCATAGAGGCGCGGGCCTCACTCAGGGTCGCGCGGAAGCGCCGAGCATAGCTGGTGAAGCGCTCCCCTGCGCGCACGACGCAGAATTCCTCGGAGAAGGTCTCATCGAAGAAGCGCGTGAGCACGGCGGTCGTCAGGTCGGCCTTCGTCGGGAAGTAGACGTAGACCGAGCCGACCGCAATGCCACAGGCGGTCGCGACCTTGCGCACGGAAAGCGCGGAAATACCATCATTCGAGGCAATCTGGTAGGCCTCGTCGATCAGCTGGTCTCGGTCGATCACTTGCTTGGGCACGTGGGACGCTCACCTTTCTGCGCGTAACCGTCATTAATGAACGGTGTTCATTATAGGTCCAAGCATTCCTACAGCAAAGAGAACCGCAGAACCTCACACGCAGCTCGCCACCAATTGACAACGTCGCCATTTTATTCCCACGTGGACACACATACGCTGAGAGCGCAACTCACTAGAACCGCGTTCACGCAGCTCAGTAGGCTTGACACCAACGCATGACACGACGCATGTGAGGAGGAAGGAAACACCATGACTCACATTACACTGAACAACGGTATCGAGATGCCCCTCGTCGGCCTCGGCACCTACCAGCTATCCTCCGAAGACGCGCAGGCCTCGACGACTTACGCCCTGGACAACGGCTACGAGCTGATTGACACTGCCAACTTCTACGTCAACGAACGCGGCGTCGGCCGCGGCATGCGAGCCTCCTCGAAGGCCCGCGAGGATATCTTCCTCGAGACGAAGATCTGGCCTACGTCTTACGAGAGCGAGACCGCCATCGACGAGACGCTTGAGCGCCTGGGCACCGATTACATCGATCTGCTCCTCCTACACCAGTACGCTGGCGACATTCGCACCGGCTACCGTCATCTCGAGGAGGCCTACAAGGCGGGTAAGGTCCGTGCAATCGGCATTTCGAACTTCCCCATTGAGGAACTCCGACGTCTCCTCGGCGAGTCCGAGATCAAGCCCTCGCTTATCCAGGTCGAGTGCCACCCCTACTTCCCGCAGACCGAACTCAAGGCGCTCCTGAAGGAGCACAACATCGCACTGCAGGCGTGGTATCCGCTCGGCGGGCGCGGCAACGCCTCGATCATGAGTGAACCCGTCATCGCAGAGATTGCGAAGACTCACGGCAAGTCCCCTGCTCAGGTCATCCTCCGCTGGCACGTGCAGCTGGGACACTCGATCGTCCCCGGCTCCAAGACCCCGTCGCATATCGCTGAGAACCTCGACCTGTTCGATTTCGAGCTGACGAACGAGGAGATGGCGCAGATCAACGGACTCGACAAGGGCGAGCCGATCTTCCAGCGCACGCCGGAGGTCGAGCACTTCTTCGCGACCTTCGCGCCTGACGTCGACAGCGAGAAGTAATAGGGAAACATCCAAAAGTTCGGCGGCGCTCTACCGTCAACTTCGACGCACCCCTCACGGAACGAGGCCTATCCTGCTTGGCGGGGTAGGCCTCGTTATCAGGTCCTCTCCTAGCGTTCCTTTTCGCGCTCTATGCTCGCTGACACCTCCTGCGTCGGCTCGATGGCACCGAGGTACGCCTCCTCAACATTCCACCTGCATACAATAACGAAATGAACGAAACGAACAGCCACGCACAGTGGTTTTCCGACAATGAACGCAACTGGGACGACCGCGCCGAGCTGCACATGGCTGGCAATTACTGCGACTACCAGCGCCTTCTCGAGGATCCGACAGCCATGAGCGCTGAACTGGCCCAAGATATCGAACGATTCGGCGATCTCGCCGACAAAGATGTCATCCACCTGCAATGCCACGTCGGAACGGACACAATCGGCTTTGCGCGCCGCGGGGCCTCGCGCGTCATTGGCCTCGACCTGTCCGAGGCTTCGCTTGCCCACGCGCGCAGCATCGCCGAACGCGCAGACGCTGACGTGGAGTTCGTCCACGCGAACGTGTACGACGCGCGCCAAGCAGTATCCGGCAACTTCGATCTGGTGTACACCTCGATCGGCGTCCTATGCTGGCTGCCCGATATCGCCCGGTGGGCGCAAGTCATCGCTTCCCTGCTCAAGCCGGGCGGCACTTTCTTTATCCGCGATGACCACCCGATGTTCATGACAATCGGGGAGGATATTTCCGGCGGGCTAAAGATTGAGCAGCCATACTTCGAGCAGGATGCTCCGATGACATGGGATGACGAGTCAAGCTACGTAGATTTCCCCGATGCGCCGCGGATTACTCACACGACAAATCACCAGTGGAATCACTCCCTTGGACAAATCGTTACTGCTCTCATCAACGCGGGTTTGGTGATCGATGAGCTTGAGGAGACACCGCGCGCGGCGTGGTGTCCGTGGCCCGAACTCATGGAACAAGATTCCGCTGGAGGTTGGCACCTTCGCGAGCACCCCGAACGCCTGCCCCTTCAGTTTGCGATCACCGCACACAAACACTGACAGTGCGCATTGTGGGGTTGTGCGGGCTAGACAAGGTAGGGAACACTCAAACGCTGGAAAGCCTGGCTGTGCGATTACTGCACGAGTCCCTCCGAGATACACGATGGAAGGCCAGAAGTAACACTCCACCAGCGCGTGAGTATGGCGTGACCGTGCACCGACCATGTCAATAGGGCTCTTCAGAGTTGAGTGTGGGTGGAGGCATCTAGGCCTCCTGCGATGAGGAGCATTCGGAGTTTGTAGTTGGTGGGGTTGCGGTAGCCTCTGGCGGTGCGTCTGCCTAGTTCGATGATTCCGTTGATGGCTTCTGTGGGGCCGTTGCTGGCTCCACCGGTGTCGAAGTAGGCCAAGAATGCGTCCTTCCACTTGCGTAGGGTCCGCCCCAGACGAGCGATTTCGGGGATGGGACACGTTGGTAGGCGCTCAATGAGGTGTGCGGCCAGGCGTCGGCCTTGGGCGGGTGTGGCTTGATGGAAGACGTCGCGGACTTGCTGGGCGCAGTGGTAGGCGACTTCCACACTGATATGCGCCTCATCTGCCGTGAAGGCCTCACGGAGTCGTTCTTGTTGACGCTTCGTGAGCCGATCACGTGAGGCGCGCAAAAGATTGCGGATCTGATAGAGGGGATCGCCCTTGCGCCCGCGGTGACCGGTCGTGTCTTGCTGGACGCGGCGGCGTACCTCATCAAGGGCATCGCCGGCGAGCTTGACGATATGGAAGGCATCGAGGACGCTGGTTGCGTCTTGGAGCTGGTCGTCGATGGCGTTCTTGTATCCTTGGAAGGGATCCAGCGTCGCGATCTGGATACCGGAGCGAAAGTCTTCGCCGCGCTCTTCTAGCCAGTTCTTGTACACGGTGCCAGACCTACCCGGAACCAGGTCCAACAAGCGGGCCGTGGGATGCTCCTCCCCGCAAGTCAGGTCCACGATGCCGGTGAGTTCACGTGGGCCCCGGTGGCGTCGGTCCTGGTGGTGCCACACGTGCTCGTCAACCCCCAGCACCCGAATCCCTGTGAAGCGGGCGGGGTCATCAGATGCGGCTTGCAGGCACGGCTTGATATGGGACCACACGGTATTCCACGTGGTTCCTAACTGTCGGGCCAGCCCCAAGATAGTGGCTCCCTCGAAGCGCAACTGTCGGATCGCCCAGCGGATCGCCCGCACACCCAGACGCGCCC
>NZ_ALCA01000137.1 GCF_000278725.1 Actinomyces sp. ICM47
GCCGTATGGTCTCAGCTGGGTGTACGTGTCGCGCTGACAGCACCATCTCCCGGGTCAACACCATGTGTTTCGGAGTGGGCGCAGTCGTGCGTTGACATAGGTCTGGCTGGGTGTGTCGTGAGGATGCAAGAGATTGCCAGACGTTCGAAGTCTGGCGGTCTGCGAGGCGTATGACATGCGAGATAAGACACTATGACACTTTCTGTCAAGATGTGTGTCGAGCATAATATGCGGCTCTTAGACCTGATTCCAAGTGGTCATCGCGTCTCATGGGCGGATGGAAAAAGGTTGCACGTGCCACTGTCGAATATGCAGGTTGTTAGGTGCGCAACAACCGTTATTCAGGTTTTGACATCGGCTTTCAGGAGGTCGAAGAGCGGGTTTGACGGTGGCAGTGTCAAACGACTGTGGGCATCATCGATGCTCAAATCTAGCATGTGGTATTGCCACTCCTGCTGTGATCGTGCCGATAGGGGAGGTGAGCTGTCCTACTGGTCCCTTGAGTCTGTCAGTGCGTATGTCATCGTGGAGTCAGTTATGTGCCGTCGGCGCACGTAATGTTTGTGAGGGTGCTGCTGGCGCTCCTGGCTGACTCTGATTGCGCCAGCGTCTGCGCGTTGTTCCGAGGGTTTGAGGTGTCTTCAAGGCGCTGTGGCGACCTTTTATAGCGCGCCCCTATCTATGCGGGCATGCGACGCATTGTGTGCGTCAAAGGGTGAGGCCCGAGCCGTTTGGCTCGGGCCTCACCCTATTCACACACACGCAGAAAGAATCAGTAGGCTCCCTCGTGGCGCAGCAGAGCGGGAATGGTCTGCAGCACGATCCACGCATCGAGCGTGAGGGAACGGTGCTGGGCGTAGGACAGGTCCAGGTGGACTGTCTCGTCCCAGGAAAGGTTGGAGCGCCCGGAGATCTGCCACAGGCCGGTAATGCCCGGGCGGACCGCGAACTTGCCCATGACGCGCGGCTCGTACTGCGCAACCTCGCTGGGGAGCGGGGGGCGCGGGCCGACGAGAGACATATCACCGCGAAGAACGTTGAAGAGCTGGGGGAGCTCGTCGATCGAAGTCTTACGAAGGAAGGCGCCGATGCGGGTGACGCGGGGGTCGTTCGCCATCTTGAACATGACGGAATTACCGGCGCTGGCGTCGGCCTCGTTAGCCTCGGCGAGCGAGGCCTTCATGGCTTCCGCATCAACGTGCATGGTGCGGAACTTAAACATGGTAAAAGTCGTGCCGTCGAGGCCCACGCGCTCCTGCTTGAAGAAAGCAGGGCCGCCGTCGTGTAGGCGCACCATCGCTGCAACGATGATCCATACCGGTGTCAGCAGGATGATGCCGATAAGCGAGGCGATAATGTCGCACATGCGCTTGATGGCGTTGTCGGCGGACGCGGCGAAATCCGACGCATGCTCGAATGCGAGAGCCGTTGAGGCGGCGCGTGCAGTTGGCTTCGTCAAAGTTGTCATCTGTGCGTCTTCCTTCTACTTCTTCAAACTCAAATACTGTAGGTTGGTTAGAGGAGTGGATCCCCCGATGGTCAGGACATTTACTGAGTAAGTAATTCCTGGGCGCCTCAGTCACCGTTAGGTGTTAACCCTAGTCTATCCATACGGTTAACTTATTTGCTAACCAAAGGGTTAAGTACAAGCGAAAATGGGCTGTGATTTCACACATTGAGACTGTCTGACGAGTCGCGGTGTCATGTTAGGTGACCGTTCGGTCGATTGCTGACATCTTGGCAGAATGCGCGGGTTAACGGGGGGAGATAGACTTGTACACGCGTCGTGACTGGCGAAATAGGTGGGGTACCACCGGGGAGCGGCGTGCCTGCATCGAGAGCCGCCCGCCTGGGCTTGAAGTTGCCGACATCACATTCGACTGATCAACAGGAGAACCATATGGACTCCCTCAACGACATGACACTGGCGCAGCTGGATCCCGAAATCCAGGCAGTGCTGGACGCCGAACTGGGACGTCAGCGAGACACCCTCGAGATGATCGCATCTGAGAATTTCGTTCCGCGTGCAGTCCTTCAAGCCCAGGGCTCCGTCCTGACAAACAAGTACGCAGAGGGCTACCCGGGTCGTCGCTACTACGGCGGTTGCGAGTTTGTCGATGTTGCTGAATCGCTCGCCATTGAGCGTGCCAAGCAGGTCTTCGGCGGCGACTACGTCAACGTTCAGCCCCACGCGGGTGCGCAGGCTAATGCTGCCGCCCTCATGGCAATGGCAAACGTCGGTGACCCGATCCTGGGTCTGTCCCTGGCCCACGGTGGCCACCTGACTCACGGCATGCGCCTGAATTTCTCGGGCAAGCACTACAGGGCGGTCGCCTATGAGGTCGACCGCGAGACCATGCGCATTGAACCCGAGAAGGTCCGCGAGGCCGCCCTCGCCGAACGCCCGCGCGTGATCATCGCCGGCTGGTCGGCCTACCCGCGTCACCTCGACTTCCAGGCATTCCGTGACATCGCAGACGAGGTTGGCGCAGCCCTCTGGGTGGATATGGCTCACTTCGCTGGCCTCGTGGCCGCAGGCCTGCATCCGAACCCCGTCCCCTTCGCCGACGTCGTCACGACGACGGTTCACAAGACCCTGGGCGGGCCTCGTTCCGGCATGATCCTGTCCTCGCGCGGCGAGCAGTGGGGCAAGAAGCTCAACACCGCCGTGTTCCCCGGCCAGCAGGGCGGCCCCCTCATGCACGTGATCGCCGCGAAGGCCATTGCCATGAAGGTCGCGCAGACCGAGGAGTTCAAGGATCGCCAGCGTCGTACCCTCGAGGGCGCGCAGATTCTTGCGGAGCGTCTGGGCGCTGACGACGCAAAGAACGCGGGCATCAAGCTGGTCACCGGCGGCACCGACGTGCACCTGGTCCTCGTTGATCTCGTCGAGTCCGAGCTCAACGGCAAGCAGGCCGAAGACCTGCTGCACGAAGTTGGCATCACCGTCAACCGCAACGCGGTGCCCTTTGACCCGCGTCCGCCGGCCGTCACCTCGGGTCTGCGCATCGGCACCCCCGCCCTCGCGACGCGCGGTTTCGACGCCGAGGACTTCGCGGAGGTCGCAGACATCATCGGTACGACGCTGGCGCAGGGCGCGTCTGGCAGCAATGTTGAGGTGGATGCGCTGCGTGCCCGCGTCAAGAAGCTCACGGACAAGCACCCCCTGTACGCGGGACTCGAGCAGTGAGGGCTCCCTGGGAGGGATCCGCGCGGGTTCTTGATGGCACGGCGACCGCCGCAGCTATCAAGGCTGAACTTAAGGAGCGCGTGGATCGCTTGCGCGATCTCGGGGTCGTCCCGGGCCTCGGCACGATTCTTGTGGGCGAGGACCCCGGGTCCGTTGCCTACGTCGCCGGCAAGCACCGCGACTGTGCCCAGATCGGCGCGGAGTCGATCCGCGTGGACCTGCCCGCGGACGCGACGCAGGAGCAGGTGGAGGCTGCCATCGATCAGCTCAACGCTGATCCGGCGTGCACGGGATACATCGTGCAGCTGCCGCTTCCTCGTGGCATCGACACCAACGCGGTCCTGGAACGCATTGATCCGGCCAAGGACGCGGATGGGCTGCACCCGATGAACCTTGGTCGCCTGGTCCTGCGCGGTTCGGGTCCCATCGACTCGCCGCTGCCTTGCACGCCGCGCGCGGTCATCGAGCTCGTGGAGCGCCACGGGATCGACCTGGCTGGTAAGAACGTGTGTGTGGTTGGGCGTGGCGTGACCGTGGGTCGTTCGATCGGTCTGCTGTTCATGCGCAAGGAAGTGAACGCGACGGTCGATGTGTGTCACACGGGCACGATCAACCTGGCTGATCACGTGCGCCGAGCGGACGTGATCGTGGCTGCGGCGGGTTCTGCGGGAATCATTACTCCCGAGATGGTGGCCCCCGGCGCGGTTGTCCTGGATGTCGGCGTGAGCCGCGTGACGGACGCCGACGGTAAGGCCCGCCTCAAAGGCGATGTCGCGGACGGCGTCGATCAGGTCGCCAGCTGGCTCAGCCCGAACCCGGGTGGAGTCGGGCCGATGACGCGTGCTCTGCTCGTCACGAACGTCGTCGAGGCAGCGGAACGCCAGGCGGGCCTCGGCCTCCAGTAAGCGGACCCTGCCGGTGACAATCGGTAGACACCTGATAATACGCGGGAGGCGCGGCGAGGAATCCAACTCCTCGCCGCGCCTCCTCGTTCCTCTAGACTGGAGAAAAACTCGCGTAAGGAGAAAACGATGACCCTGACGGTGACCACCGTGAACCTCAACGGCATTCGCGCCGCCCACAAGCGCGGCTTCCTCGACTGGCTGGGGGCGTCTGACACGGATGTGCTGCTCATGCAGGAGGTGCGTGCACCAGAGGAGATCTCCCGCGAGATCATGGGCGAGGCCTGGGAGAGCGTGTGGGTTCCCTGCCGTATCAAGGGTCGCGCGGGCGTGGGTGTGGCCGTGCGACGCGGGCGCGCGCGTCTGGAGGGCGATCCCCGCCTGATCCTCGATGATGCTGAGTTGGACGTGGATTCGGGCCGGTGGCTCGAGGCTGTCGTGCGCCCCGAGGGCGGCGAGACCCCGGTTCGTGTCGTCTCCGCTTACTTCCACTCAGGTGAGAAGGATACGCCCAAGCAGGAGGCGAAGATGGCGCACCTGCCGCGCATCGGGGCACGCATGGCCGAGCTGCTCGCCGAGGAGGCGGACGGAGGCATGTCGTCGCTGGTGTGCGGCGACTTCAACGTTGTGCGCTCGCAGGCTGACATCAAGAATTGGAAGCCGAACCACAACAAGCGCGCGGGCGTCCTCGATGAGGAGATCGCCTTCCTCAACCAGTGGGTGGACGAGGGCTGGCGCGACACCGTACGTGACTTGGCTGGCGACGTGCAGGGTCCCTACTCGTGGTGGTCGTGGCGCGGTCAGGCCTTCGTCAATAACGCGGGCTGGCGCATCGACTACCAGTACGCGACGCCGGCCCTGGGGGAGCGCGCGCGTTCCTTCGAGATTGGCCGCGCCGATGAGTATGCGGAGCGTTTCTCGGATCACGCGCCCGTTTCGGTGACCTACGACATCTGACGTTTCATCGACGAGGCCGTGGCTGGCCTGGGAGCGGAGGTGTCCTAGGCGGCCACGGCCTTTCGTGTATGCGCGCGGAGGTTGTGCCTGGCTGTGGTGCCGGTGTGCGGCGCGAGGCCTGCGGGGTCTGGTGGGTCCGCTCCCAGTGACGAGAGGGCGGCGCGAGGTCTGCGGGGCCTGGTTGTGGTGCCTGTGGGCGGTGGCGGGGCCTGGCCGGGCTTCGAGATCGACCACTCCGAGCGAAGCTCGTGTGTGGCGATCTCGCGGGCGGGCCGCCGCCCACAGGCGCAACCGGCCGGATCAAGTGGGCAGGCCTCGTGCCGCCTGGAAGTGTGGTGGCGAAGGTGCCGCGCGGAAGCGAGGTGGGCAGGAACTCAGCGTCCGGAGGCGTCGAAGTCGAAGAGGGCGATTGAGGAATAGATCCCGGATGGGTAGATGCGGTCCAGGCGGAAGCCGGGGACGATCCAGGAGGCTTCGACGGTTGCGCCGATGTCGAGGGCGAGGTCGAGGGCGACGTCGTCGACGTCCTGGGCGAGTGTGACGTGTGGGTGGTAGGGGAAGCGTGCTTCGTGGTCGAGGGGGCCGGAGCGGATTTCCTCGGCGATGTCGGTGCAGGCGTTCGCTCCTTCGGTGAGGGTCATGAAGGCGACGTTGGAGATGGGCCGGAAGGAGTCGGTGCCGGATAGGGTGATGCGGAAGGGGGCGTGTCGGGCGGCGATGGCGCGTAGGTGGTCGATGACGTCGGCGCGTGCGTCGCGGGCGACGGGTGTGGGTGGCATGAGGGTGATGTGTGCGGGGATGCGTGATCCGGCGAGGTCTCCGAGGCGTAGGCGCAGGTCTGTCAGGTGTGAGACCCAGGGTTCGGGGATGGCGACGACGACGCCGAGCCAGTCTTGGCCGGGGAGTCGTTGGGGGAGGAACATGTGGCCTGCCTGTGTCGCGGGGTGGGCTTTCCACTGTACCGGTGTGGTGGGGTTGGATAGCGCTTGAAGGTTGTGAGGGCGTTCACGTAGCCTTGTGGTGAGTGAGACCAAGGAGGATCTGATGACCGCTCTCGTGTGGGCCGATGCTGCTACCCCGGAGGAGGGTGCCGAGCAGGCTGCGGCTCTGTTTCGTGAAACGTTTGACTATGAGCCGAGGGGCGTGTGGAGTGCGCCTGGTCGCGTCAACATTATTGGCGAGCATGTGGATTATAACGGGGGGCCGTGTCTGCCGATTGCGTTGCCGCATCGTGCGTTTGTTGCGTTGTCGCCGCGCGCGGATCGGATGGTGCGTCTTGTGTCGACGCAGACGCGTGCGGCGGTTGATGTGTTGGATTTGGACACGTTGGGTCCGAAGGGTACGCCGGGTGAGGTGACGAACCATTGGACGGCGTATCTGGCGGGTGTGGCGTGGGCGCTGGATCGGGCTGGGTATGGGCCGTTGCGCGGTTTTGATGCGGCCTTGTGGTCGTGTGTGCCGCTGGGCGCTGGTCTGTCGTCGAGTGCCGCGTTGGAGTGTGCGACGGCGGTTGCTCTCGATGAGGTGTGCTCGCTGGGTCTGGCGGGCACGGTTGAGGCCCCCGACGACGAGGGGCGCAAGGTGCTGGTTGAGGCTGCTCAGGCGGCGGAGAATCAGATTGCGGGGGCGAACACGGGTGGGCTGGATCAGACGGCATCCCTGCGCTGTCGTGAGGGGCATGCGCTGGCCCTCGACTGCCGCGATATGTCGACGCGCCAGGTTCCCTTCGATTTGGGGGCGGTCGGGCTGGAGCTTCTCGTCATCGACACGCGTGCCAAGCATTCGCTGGCGGATGGTCAGTACGGGTCGCGCCGCGCGGATTGTGAGGAGTCGGCGCGCATCCTGGGTGTGGATCAGCTGGTCGATGTGGAGGATGTGGACGAGGCCTCGGCTGCGTTGGGTGGTGAGCGTTTGGCTGCGCGCACTCGCCATGTTGTGTCTGAGATTGCGCGTACGCGCGCCTTCATCGAGCTGTTGGATGAGGGGCCGCTGGAGGGTGTGCGCGTGGCGGTTGCGGGTGCCCTCATGAATGATTCGCATGACTCGCTGCGTGACGACTATGAGGTGTCCTGTGAGGAGTTGGATGTGGCCGTGGAGGCGGCGCGAGCTGCGGGCGCGTATGGTGCTCGTATGACGGGCGGCGGTTTTGGCGGCAGTGCGATTGCGCTTGTCAGTGCGGATGCTGTGCTCGGCGTGGCCCGGGCTGTTGCGGACGCCTACGAGGCGCGTGGTTGGCAGGCTCCTCACTTCATCCGGGCTCTGCCGGGTGCGCCAGCGGGGCGGCTGAGCTAAAGAATCCTGAGACGATCCGAGGGGCCGGTGCTTCAGCATTTGAAGCACCGGCCCCGGCCTCGTTACACTTGAGGGAGCAACGAAAACGCGGGAAGGACGCAACATGGGGATCGGCAAACGAGCATGGCAGGTGGCGGGCGCGGCGGCTGGCGGTGCGAGTCTCTTCGGCGGCGGCGTGGCGATTGGGCGTCTGCTGCGCCTCGATTCCCAGCGCGGTGACTACCGTCGGTCCTGGGAGAATCACAATCTGGCCACGCTTGAGCGCCTGCGTCAGCTTGACGAGCACCCCGAGGGGGAGTCCCCCTACTTGATCGTCTCCCTCGGCGATTCTTCCGTGCAGGGTATGGGTGCCTCGCGCGTCACCGAGTCCTACCCGGCGCGCCTGGCCTCGGCGATTACGCAGCAGATGGATCGCGAGGTTCTGCTGCTCAACCTGTCCCTGTCGGGTGCCACCATCGAGTCCGTGGAACTCACTCAGCTCCCGCAGATGCGCGGCTTGGGCCTGCTGGACGGCCCCTACCGCCCCGACCTGGTGACGCTGACTATCGGTGGTAACGACGTGATGGCCGAGGATATGGCACCCGGCCAGTTCGAGGAGCGTCTGCGTCGGATCCTGGCTGCGCTGCCGTCCGGCGCCCTCGTCTCCACGATCCCGTCGTTTGGCATCATGCCGCAGGAGAGCCGCGCGCAGGACATGTCCGACCGCATCCGCGCCGCTGTCGAGGACTCCGACGCGCACCTGGTCGACTTGCGTTCTCTCACCCAGGAATACTCGCTGCCGACGTACACGTTCGCCTACCACGCGGCGGACTTCTTCCATCCCAATTCGGCCGCCTACGCCAAGTGGGCGCAGCTCTTCGCCGACGCCTGGGCCGAGTCCCGACGTGAGCCAGCCCCCGTCGCCGAGGACGCCCCCCAGTGGGACATGCTCTCGGCGCGGGTGGCACAATCGGAGTATGACGACTGACGGACCGTGGCTCGTCGTCGGGTTGGGTAACCCCGGCGCGCAGTATGCCTCCACTCGACACAACGTCGGGTATTTGACCCTCGACGTGCTGGCCGCGCGCGGCGGTGCGACCTTGACATCGCACCGCTCGCGTACACACACTGCCGACGTGCGCCTCGGGATCGGCCCGGGTGGCGTGCCCGGCCCCCGCGTGCTTCTCGCGCGCTCGGACAGCTACATGAACACCTCGGGCGGCCCGATCAGTGCGCTCGCCTCCTTCCTGAAGGTCCCCCCGGCTCGTATTCTCGTCATTCACGACGACATGGACCTGCCCGCGCACACCCTGCGCCTGAAGGTCGGCGGGGGAGAGGGCGGCCACAACGGCCTGAAGTCCCTCACCCAGCACCTGCATACCCGTGATTACGCGCGCCTGCGCATCGGTGTCGGGCGTCCCCCGGGGCGCATGGATCCCGCCGACTATGTGCTGGCCGCCCTGCCCTCCAAGGAACGCCCCGACTGGGACGTGACCTTCGAGCAGGCAGCTGACGTCGTCGAAGACATCGTGACCAAGGGTTTTGCCCCCACCCAGATGATCCTGCACACCGGGTCCTGAACAAGGTGGTGCCCCACGTTGGGCACCACCGCGTACCCTCACCGCGAAAGGCAGCGCGTGCTACTTACCGGACTCCTCCCGGACATCTCTACCGATCCCGCGATCGAAACGGCCACCGACTCCATCGAGGCGGGCCGCTCGGGCACAATCGTTGCCCCCGTCGGTATTCGGCCGCCCCTCCTCGCGACCGTCGCCACGCGCGCGGCAACGCCGCTCGTGGTCCTCACCGCCACCGGGCGCGACGCCGAGACGCTGACCAACGCCCTGGCCTCGTGGATCCCGGGTGTCGCGATGCTGCCCGCGTGGGAGACCCTGCCCCACGAGCGTCTCTCGCCCCAGGTCGACACGATGGCACGGCGCATCGCCGTCCTGCGCCGCCTCGTCCACCCGGTGGCCGGAGACGAGAGCGCGGGCCCGATCTCGGTCCTCGTCGTCCCCATTCGCGCGTTCCTCCAGCCGATCATCTCCGGCCTGGCGGACCTCGAACCCGTGCGTGTGCGCACCGGCGACATCCTGGACCTCACGGACGTCACGAACCGACTGGCCGAGCTCGGATACGAGCGCGTCGACATGGTCGAAGGACGCGGCCAGATGAGCGTGCGTGGCGGCATCCTCGACGTGTTCCCGCCCCAGGAACCCCACCCCCTGCGCGTCGAGCTGTGGGGCGACGAGGTCGACGACATCCGCGCCTTCTCCGTCTCCGACCAGCGAACCCTCGGCGAGGCCACCGACGGGGTGTGGGCCGTGCCCTGCCGCGAACTGCTCCTGACCCAGGCCGTGCGCGCCCGCGCCCGCGAGGCCGCCGACCGCCTGCCCGGTGCCGCCGAGATGCTCAGCCTCGCCGCCGAAGGAATCGCGGCCCCCGGCATCGAATCCCTGGCCCCCATCCTGGTGTCCGGCATGGACTCCCTCCTTGACCTGCTGCCCGCAGGCTCACCGATCCTCGCCTCCGACCCCGAACGCATCCGTGCTCGCGCCGCCGACCTCGTCGCCACGACCGAGGAGTTCCTCGCCGCCGCGTGGAGCGCCGCAGCCGGGGGAGCCGACACCCCCCTCGAGGCCTCCAAGGCCTCGTTCCTCGACCTGGGGGACCTGTGGGGGAGCGGGACGCGCCCCTGGTGGGAACTCACCGACCTGCCGCCCGCCGACCTCGCCTCCGCCATCGACGAGGCCGACTCGCCCTCAGCGGACGGCCCTGCCCCCGTCGTCGTCTCGCCCACCCTCATGCGCGTAGGTGCCCGCGACGTGCACCCCTACCGCGGGGACTTCGCCCGCGCCGCCGCCGACCTCACCGACCTGGCCAGAGACGGCTGGCGCATCGTCGTCACCACCGAAGGCCCCGGCCCCGGCCGACGCATCCGCTCCATCCTCACCGACGCCTCGTGCCCGGCCGCGCTCGCGGACAACGTGGAAGCGCAGCCCGACCCCGGCCTCGTTACGATCACGACCGCGCAGGCCGGCGTCGGCTTCGTTGCGCCCCACCTGAAACTCGCGATCCTCACCGAGGGAGACCTGACCGGTCGCGTCGGAGCCACCACGCGCGACATGCGGCGCATGCCCTCGCGCAGGCGCAAGGGTGTCGACCCCCTGACCCTGCACCCCGGTGACTACATTGTCCACGACCAGCACGGCATCGGGCGTTTCATCGAGCTGGTCTCCCGCACAATCGGGCGTGGGGACGCGGCCTCCACGCGCGACTACCTGGTCATCGAGTACGCGCCCTCCAAGCGTGGCCAGCCCGCCGACCGGCTCTTCGTGCCCACCGACGCGCTCGACCAGATCTCCAAGTACACGGGATCCGACGAACCCTCCCTCACCAAGATGGGTGGTGCTGACTGGGCGAAGACGAAGGCTCGCGCGAAGAAGGCCGTCAACGAGGTCGCCAAGGAACTCATCCGCCTGTACGCCGTGCGCCAGCAGACCAAGGGGCACGCCTTCGGACCCGACACGCCCTGGCAGCGCGAACTCGAGGACGCCTTCCCCTACGTCGAGACACCCGACCAGCTCGTCACCATCGATGAGGTCAAGGCCGACATGGAAAAACCCGTCCCCATGGACCGCCTGCTCACCGGCGACGTCGGCTACGGAAAGACCGAAATCGCCGTGCGCGCCGCCTTTAAAGCCATCCAGGACGGCTACCAGGTTGCGGTCCTCGTGCCCACGACCCTGCTGGTCACCCAGCACGCGGAGACCTTCGCCGAACGCTACGCCGGGTTCCCCGTGCACATCGGCACCCTCTCGCGCTTCTCCACCCCGAAGGAAACCGAAGAGGTCAAGGCGGGGCTGGCCTCGGGCAAAATCGACCTGGTCATCGGCACGCACTCCCTGCTGACCGGCACCGTCTCCTTCAAGAAGCTCGGCCTGGTCATCATCGACGAGGAACAGCGCTTCGGCGTCGAACACAAGGAAACCCTCAAAGCCCTGCGCACCGACGTGGACGTCCTATCCATGTCCGCCACCCCCATCCCACGCACCCTCGAGATGGCGATCTCCGGCATCCGCGAGATGTCGATCCTCCAGACCCCGCCCGAAGAACGCCAGCCCGTCCTGACCTTCGTCGGCGCCTACACGGATGCCCAGGTCAGCGCCGCAATCCGGCGCGAGCTGCTGCGCGATGGACAGGTGTTCTACGTGCACAACCGTGTCGACTCGATCTCCTCGGTCGCCGCCCACATCTCCGAGCTGGTCCCCGAGGCCCGCGTGCGCACCGCCCACGGCAAGATGAACGAACACCAGCTCGAGGCCGTCATCCAGGACTTCTGGAACCACGAGTTCGACGTCCTCGTGTGCACGACCATCGTCGAAACCGGCCTAGACATCTCCAACGCGAACACGCTCATCGTTGACCGCGCCGACACCTTCGGTCTCTCCCAGCTCCACCAGCTGCGCGGGCGCGTCGGACGAGGCCGCGAACGCGCCTACGCGTACTTCTTCTACCCGGGTGATAAGGCCCTGACCGAGACCGCGCACGAGCGCCTGAAAACAATCGCGGCGAACACCGAGCTGGGCGCGGGCTTGGCCGTGGCCCAGCGCGACCTTGAGATCCGAGGTGCCGGTAACCTCCTGGGTGGCGCCCAGTCCGGCCATGTCGAAGGCGTCGGATTCGACCTGTACGTGCGCATGGTCTCCGACGCCGTGGCCGCCTACCGGGGCGATGCACCCGCGGAAAAGGCGGACGTGCGCATGGACCTGCAGGTGGATGCGCACATTCCTGAGGGCTACGTGCGCGGCGAACGCCTGCGCCTCGAGGTCTACGCCAAGATCGCGGCCACGACCACCCCCGAGCAGGAGAAGGACGTGCGCGAGGAACTCGTCGACCGCTACGGCCCGATTCCTCCCCAGGTCGACCTGCTCTTCGCGGTCGCCCGCCTGCGCGAGACCGTGCGCCGCGCGGGGATTACGGAGATTGTCACTCAGGGCAAGTACCTGCGCGTCTCGCCCGTCGAGCTGCGCGACTCCCAGGTGATGCGCCTCAAACGCCTGCATCCGGGCACGGTCATCAAGGCCGCTGTCCGTCAGGTCCTCGTGCCCCTCCCGCTCACCTCGCGCGTCGGCGGGGCCCCGCTCACCGATGGCCCGCTCCTGGAGTGGGTGGAGACGCTGGTGACCAAGATCCTTGTGCCTTTTGGCGAGTAGTGCCTGTGGTGGAATACACTGGTCCTATTGCGTCGCAACACATCTGAGGAAGGAACGCTCGTGCGCTACACACGCCAGCTGGCATCCACCGCCCTGATTGTGGCCGCAGGACTGGGAATGGGGGCGTGCTCCACCCATCCCGGCGCTGCCGTCATCACCTCGTCGGGAGTCACATACTCCAACGCGGACATCAAGGAAGCCGCCCAGGAGCTGTTCGACATGAAGCTCACGAAGTCAGTGGATACCGAGTATGGGATCCGTACGAGTCTGATGAATAGTGAAGCCCTGGCCGCCGCAGGTGCCAGCGTGGGCATTACCGTCACCGACGAACAGGTTGACGCGCTGATCGCGCAGGACGTCGCACAGGCTGGAGGCACTGTGCCCGCCACAATGGGGCGTGCGACCCGTGCCATCTTCGAATCTGAGACGATCAGTCAGCTTATCAACGCGCAGGCTCAGGTCGACCCGACGGCTGGAAAGATCGCATCCGCCGCCCTGGCAGAGGCGCAGAAGAACTCCGGTGCCATCCTCAACCCGCGCTTCGTTCAGCCCTCCCTCGGCGGAACCAACACCCCGGAGGTCCCATTGTACGGAGACGCAGTCGCCGCTCCGAAGGACCCCGACGTGTCCTCGCTGATGGGCGGGGGAACGAATGGCCCTAAGACGCAGTGACGCACGTGTGAGTGTTCGCTCACAGTAGGCGGGGGACTAATGTCGCTTGTCCGGCGTCGCGCATAGGAGCGTTTCGCTCCAAACAATAAGACGTCGCCTCATCGGGGGTGACCACACATGGCGGTCCGTATTACCGTTGTACTGACCGCTTCCACGCAACAACATCGATTGGAGAATGACGTGGCAGTTATTGAAGGCATTGGTGCACGCGAGATCCTCGACTCGCGCGGTAACCCGACCGTTGAGGTCGAGGTCGTCCTTGAGGACGGCACCGCTGCGCGCGCGTCCGTTCCCTCCGGCGCGTCCACCGGCGCGTTCGAGGCCGTCGAGCGTCGCGATGGCGACAAGGGCCGCTACCTCGGCAAGGGCGTCCAGGACGCTGTTGACGCCGTCGTCGAGCAGATCGCCCCCGAGCTCATCGGCGAGGAAGCCGACGATCAGCGCTACATCGACCAGGCCATGATCGACCTGGACGGCACCCCCAACAAGGGCAAGCTCGGCGCGAACGCCATCCTCGGCGTCTCCCTCGCCGTGGCCAAGGCCGCCGCGAAGTACGCGGACCTGCCCCTGTACAAGTACCTGGGCGGCCCCAACGCTCACGTCCTGCCCGTCCCCATGATGAACATCCTCAACGGTGGCTCCCACGCGGACTCCAACGTTGACATCCAGGAGTTCATGATCGCCCCCCTCGGCGCTCCCTCCTTCCGTGAGGCCCTGCGCTGGGGTGCCGAGGTCTACCACACGCTCAAGGGCGTCGTGAAGGACCGCGGTCTGTCCACCGGTCTGGGCGACGAGGGCGGTTTCGCCCCCAACCTGGACTCCAACGCTGAGGCCCTCGACCTGATCGTTTCCGCGATCGAGAAGGCTGGCTTCAAGCCGGGCGAGGACGTTGCCCTGGCCCTGGACGTCGCCTCCTCCGAGTTCTTCAAGGACGGCCTGTACCAGTTCGAGGGTGAAGGCCGCTCGACCGAGTACATGGTTGAGTACTACGAGAAGCTCATCTCGAACTACCCGCTGGTTTCCATCGAGGATCCGCTGGATGAGGACGAGTGGGATGCCTGGAAGGCCCTGACCGCCGAGATCGGTGGCCGCGTCCAGCTGGTCGGCGACGACCTGTTCGTCACCAACCCCGCCCGCCTGAAGAAGGGCATCGAGCTGGGTGCCGCGAACGCGCTGCTCGTCAAGGTGAACCAGATCGGTTCGCTGACCGAGACCCTCGACGCCGTCGAGGAAGCGCACCGCAACGGCTACCGTACGATGACCTCGCACCGCTCCGGCGAGACCGAGGACACCACCATCGCCGACCTGGCCGTCGCCACCAACTCCGGCCAGATCAAGACCGGTGCTCCCGCTCGCTCCGAGCGCGTCGCCAAGTACAACCAGCTGCTGCGCATCGAGGAGCAGCTGGGCGAGGCCGCCGTCTACGCCGGCCGCTCTGCCTTCCCTCGCTTCAAGTGAGCCTAGGCAACTAGCCGCATAGCTCCGCGCGGGTCCGCAAGGATCCGCGCGGAGTTTTTTCACGGCGTGGAACCAGGCCAAAATCGCCCCGATAGGGCACGATAGAAGAATGGCTAGTCGTCGTCCCTCCTCCCGCCCATCCCCGCGTCGTCGCGCGTCCTCCTCTGACGGGGCGCGTTCGACGCGCGAGATCAACGCGGAAAAGTCACGTCAGCGCCGGGCTGCCGCACAGGCTGCAAAGAAAGACGAGGCCTCGGCGCGGGGAAAGAAGAAAGCCAGCAAAGCGGATCGCAAGAAAGCCGGGCGTACTCAGTCGGATTCCACGAAGGCAACCGCGTCCTCGGCCCGTGAGCGACTGGCCGCACGCACTCGTGAACGCGGTGCGAAGCGAATGCCGCGCGAGAATGGCAACATCCTGTCGATCGGCGGCTTGGACGTGTCCACGCGGCTAGTCGTCGTCATGGTCGTCGCGGCGATCCTCTCGGTCATGCTCGTGCCCAGCCTCTTCCAGTGGTGGCAGCAGGAGCGCGAACTCGTGCAGATCAAGTCACAGGTCGCTGAGCAGCAGAAGAAGAACGCCGACATGCAGCGTCAGCTTGACCTGTGGAACGATCCCGACTACATCTCGACGCAGGCACGCGAACGCCTGGGATACGTGCGTCCGGGTGAAACTCAATACACGGTGGTTGATCCGGGGCCGCAATATCAGGACTCCGCCATGGCTGCTGCGGCGACACCCACCGGACCCGCACGCCCCTGGGTGCAGCAGGTCGCTATCCTAGTGGGGAAGGCGGACCAGCCGCCCACCTCGAATCCCATCCCGTCTGCTGATACCAGCGAGTCGGGACAGGGGAACACCACCGGCGAAGAAAGCGAAGAATGAGCCTCGTTAACACCACGGACGCCACCGAAGCGGACCTTGAGGTCCTGCGCGACCAGCTGGGCCGCGTGCCCCGAGGCGTCGTCGGTATCGCCGCGCGCTGCGTGTGCGGGCGTCCCACGGTCGTCGCAACGGCTCCGCGCCTGCCCGACGGGACTCCGTTTCCCACGACCTACTACCTGACCCACCCGGCCGCCGTCAAGGGTGCCTCGACGCTTGAGGCCGAGCACGTCATGGAAACCCTCAACGAGGAACTCGCCGCCGACGAGGAGCTGCGAGCCGCTTACGCGCGCGCCCACCAGGCCTACATCGACGCGCGCCTGACCTTGGGTGACGTCCCCGAGATTTCCGGCGTCAGCGCCGGCGGCATGCCCACGCGCGTCAAGTGCCTGCACGCCCTCGTTGGCCATTCCCTGGCCGCGGGTCCCGGCGTGAACCCTATCGGAGACCGGGCACTCGCAATGCTGGAGGAACGCGGTCTCTTTTCGACCGCGCGCTGCTCCTGCTGACCGCGCCCACCGAAGCTAGCCCCGGCCTCGTCCGGGACGACACACACGAGAAACGAAGCGATGACCCGCGTAGCTGCCATTGACTGTGGAACAAACTCAATCCGACTGCTCGTCGCCGACGCTACCGTCGGCGAGGACGGCCGCACCCGCCTTGCCGATCTGACGCGCCAGATGCGTATCGTGCGCCTGGGCAAGGGGGTGGACGCACGCGGCTACCTGGACCCGGGAGCGATTTCGCGCACCGTGGAAGCCACCATCGAATACCAGCGGATGATCGAGAAGCTTGGCGCGACGCGCACCCGCTTCGTTGCGACGTCGGCGACGCGCGATGCCTCCAACAGCGCCGAATTCGTCCGCCAGATCAAGGCGGTCATCGGCGTCGAACCCGAGGTTATCGTCGGCACGGAGGAGGCCTCGCTGTCCTTCCGCGGTGCCGTCGGCGGGCTGGGGGGCAGCGTGCGCACCCCCATGCTGGTTGTCGATATCGGCGGCGGCTCGACCGAGCTGGTGCTGGGGTCGACGAGCGTCAAGCAGGCGATCTCCATCGACATGGGCGCCGTGCGCGTCACGGAGAAGTTTTTCGCCCGCGTGGATCCGTCCGGAGGAGTGCCCGCTGAGGACCAGGCCCGCGCGATCGCATGGATCGACGAGCAGCTGGACGGTGCCGAGAAGGCAGTGGACCTTGCGCGCGTGCGCTCCCTCGTCGGGGTCGCCGGGACCGTCACGACGCTGACCGCGCAGGCCCTGGGCCTGACCTCCTACCAGCCCGAGCGCATTCACGGTGCCCGCCTGAGCGCCGCCCAGTTCGACCAGGCCGTGCGCTTCATGGTCGACCAACCGACCTCCGTCAAGGCATCCCTGGGCTTCATGCCCGAGGGCCGCGAGGACGTCATCGCCGCCGGCGCGCTCATCTGGAGTCGGATCGTGACCCGCGTCCTCGCGCGCGCGGAGGCGGCCGGGCACCCCATCAGCGACATCATCACCTCCGAGCACGACATCCTCGACGGTATCGCGATGGCGATGGTCGACCAGGCTTGATGCGCGTGCCAGCCTCCCGTAGGCTGGTAGCGTCCCGCCCCCGTAGCCCAATTGGCAGAGGCAACCGACTTAAAATCGGTGTGTTGTGGGTTCGAGTCCCACCGGGGGTACTGTCACGTGCGCCTCATGGACGAGGCCGTGGCTCCTTGCGCGTGCGCGCGCCACAGACGGAGGCCAGTTTCGTTGTACGCATAACGGTACGTTTCCCTCCGCGCGTGCCTCCGTGCGAGACTAGAGGCAATACGTCACTGAACAAGGAGGAAATATGGCCAACCCGGTGATGAACTCAATCGTCAAAGACTGGTCCACCCAGCAGACAACCCCCGCCGGATACCCGACCATGCCCGGCTACCAGCCCGCCTCGCAGCAGGCTCCCAACCCGTACGCCGGACAGACGAACCCGTACGCGGCCCAGCAGGCTCCGGCGTACGGTCAGCCGACCGGTTACGGCGATCCGCAGGCCTACGGCCAGCAGCAGGGAGCATACGGTGATCCGATGGCCTCCTATGAGGCGATGATGACCGCTCCCGCCGCCGATGCAGTGGATCGCGGCCGCATGACCTACGACGATGTCGTGGTCAAGTCCCTCATCTGCTTCGGCCTGCTCCTGGCAGGTGCGACCGTCGGCTGGATGATGGGTCTCGCGTCGCCCTCCATCGCGGTGGCCAGCATGTCCGTCGGCTGCCTCGTGACCCTCGGCCTCGGCCTGTTCGTCCAGTTCTCGAAGAAGGTGCGCCCCGGCGCAATCATTGCCTACTCGCTCATTGAGGGCGTGGTGCTTGGTGCGCTGTCCTGCTTCTTCGAGATCGTGTACCCGGGCATCGTGGTGACCGCGGTCCTGGCGACCCTCGTCGTCATTGGCGTGACGCTGGGGGCCTTCAGCTTCGGCTTTATCCGCAACTCGGGCGCGGTTACCCGCATCGCGACCATCGGCTCGATCTCGTTCTTCTTCTACTACATGATCAGCCTCATCCTGTCCCGTTCGGGCGCGGTCGACATGACGGCCGTCAACAACTACAAGGTGTTCGGCTTCATCCCGCTTGGCGTCATCATCGGCGTGATCGCGATTATCATCGGCGTCCTGTGCCTCGTGCGCGACTTCGACGCCGTCAAGGTCGGCGTGAACACCGGTGTGCCCGTGAAGTACTCGTGGCTGTGCACCTTCGCGATCATGACGGACGTCATCTGGATCTACCTCGAGATCCTCAAGCTCCTGTCCTACTTCATGCGCCGCGACTGACGGCCATCCCTCTCAGCGACCCCTACCCCAACAAGGAAAGACACCATGGAGAACATTTCTGTCACCGGCGAATTCGGCCGCAAGCCCGCCCTCGCCTTCGAGGGTACCCCTTCCGACGAACTCGTCGTCGAGGTCCTGCGCGCGGGCGACGGCCAGGTGGTCGAGGCCGGCGACACGATCACCTGCCACTACTACGGCGCGGTCTTCGGCTCCGCCACCGACTTCGACAACTCCTTTGATCGCGGCGGTGCCCTGTCCTTCCAGATCGGCGTGGGTATGGTCATTCCCGGCTGGGACGAGGGCCTGGTCGGCAAGCGCGTGGGCGACCGCGTCCTGCTGTCCATCCCCGCTGAGCTTGGCTATGGCGCGCGCGGCGTCCCGCAGGCCGGTATCCCCGGCGGCGCGACCCTCGTGTTCGTCACGGACATCCTCGGCGTGAACTAATCGCAGTTGACAAACGGGGCGGGCCAG
>NZ_ALCA01000138.1 GCF_000278725.1 Actinomyces sp. ICM47
CAACTCCCTGTCTGCCAGCCTGGACGCCAGGCGTTTCAGGCGAGCCTCCGTTTCCTTGACGCGCGCCGCCTGTGCGCGGCCGACTCCCGCGTCCCCGCCGCGCCCAAGTCGGCGCTCCACGCCTCCCAGGTCGGCACCCGGCGCGCGCACATCCTCCGACAACAAGGCCACAAAGTGAGCCGCCTTCGACGCCCCCAGGAGAGCGCTCGCAGTCAGAAGGGCCCTGCCCAGGGGCGGGTCCAACGGCAGCGACGCCAACGTGCGGCCCAGAGCGGTCGCGGCCCCGGCCTCGTCGATGGCACCCAAGGAGGACAAACGCTCTCCGGCGGCCTGCCACGTGCCCGCGGGTGGAGCGTCGAGCAAGGCGAGGTCCTCCACCGGCGTGCCCCACGCGGCCACCTGCAAGCGCGCGTCCGTCAGGTCCTGCGTGGCGATGCCCGGAGCGGACTGGGCGGGCCTGCGCGCCATGTCCACCGGGTCCATGACGCGAACGGCGATGCCCGGCCCAGTGCGCGCGGCGCGGCCCGCACGCTGCTCCAAGCGAGCGAGCGAGGCGGGAACCGTCACCAGCGAAGACAACGAGCGTCCCGCGTCGAAGCGCGGCTCGCGAGCCAGGCCAGCATCGACCACGACTGACACCCCCGGAACCGTCAGCGACGACTCAGCAATCGAGGTGGAGAGGATGACGCGGCGCTGATCGGTGGGGGAGAGCGCGCGGTCCTGCTCGGCGGCGCTGAGCTGGCCGTGCAGCGTCAGAACCTCGACGCCGGGGACGCTCAGCGCGCCGCGCACGGCCTCGATCTCCCCGACGCCCGGCAGGAACACTAGGACCGACCCCTCGGTGGCAGCGACCGTGTCCTCGACCGTGCGCGCCACGTGCGCCAGGTACTCGCGGCGCACACCCACGCGCTCATTCCCGATCGCACCCACGGCCTCGACGCCGCGCGGTGGGGGAGCGTAACGCAGCTCCAGCGGAAAAATATCGCCCGGAATATCCACGAGCGCGGGTTCCGCACCCGTCGCCTCGCGCAGCCACGAGACCGTGCGCGAAGCCTCCAGCGTCGCCGAGGTCAGAGCGATAAACAGGTCCTCGCGCAGCGCCGAACGCGCATCCAAGGCGAAAGCCAGCGCCAGGTCCGTGTCCAGGTCGCGCTCGTGGAACTCGTCGATGACGAGTCCCGCGACGCCCGGCAGCTCCGGGTCACGCTGCAGGCGGCGCAACGCCACGCCCGGCGTCACCATCTCCACGCGCGTGCGCTCGCTGACCCTCGAATCCCCGCGCACCGAATAGCCGACCTGCCCGCCGACCTCCTCGCCGAGCAAACGGGCGATCCGGCGGGCTGCGGCGCGCGCGGCCACCCT
>NZ_ALCA01000139.1 GCF_000278725.1 Actinomyces sp. ICM47
CCCCAGCCACGCCCGAGGCATCCCCCGCCTCGCCCGAGGCCACCCCCGACCGGACCGCCCCCGCGACGCCCGAGGACACCCCTGCCTCGTCGGACGACGCTCCCCCGACGCCCGACCCGGCGCAGCCCGAACCGGGCGACCCCGCCGAACCCACGCCGGATAATCCCACCGAACCCGAACCACCGGCACCCGCCACCTCCCAGTGGGTGCACCACGCCGAAGGCTGGCGCTACGAAAGTGCCGACGGCACATGGCTCAAGGACGGAGTCTTCGAGGTCGGCGGCATGCGCTACGCCTTCAACACCGACGGCTTCGTTCCGGTCGGCTGGTACCGCGCGCCCGACGGCACCTGGTACGCATCAACCGAGAACGGCGTGCGCACCGGCTGGTACCGGGACGGCTCGTGGTACCTCCTATCCGACTCCGGAGCCATGGTCACCGGCTGGCAGGTCTCCGGCGGCACCCGGTACTACCTGAACCCGGACGCGGGCGGCGCGATGGCCACCGGCTGGACCAAGGTCGACGGCACCTGGTACCACCTCGATGCCTCCGGCGCGATGAGCGCGTCCACGTGGGTACGGGCGGGGGCCTGGTACTACCTGGGCGAATCCGGGGCCATGGCCACCGGATGGTTCAAGGCCGGCGACACCTGGTACTACGCGGATGCCAGCGGCGCCATGCGCACCGGCTGGGTCAGCGACGGAGGCTCCTGGTACTACCTGGGCAGCTCTGGGGCTATGGCCACCGGCTGGCTGCAGCAAGGCGCGAAGTGGTACTACCTGAGGCCGGACTCCGGCGGGGCGATGGCGACCGCCTGGGCGATGGTCGACGGCAGCTGGAACTACTTCGACCGGTGGGACGGCTTCTGGGTGTCCGGCCGCTCCGGCTTCGAGGCCGACTGGAACTATGCAAAGACCCTCTACAGTCCCACGAACTACCTGGTCGTCGTCGACACGAGCGCCCCGCACTGCATGACGTTCTACTGGGCGGCGAACTCCTGGCAGCCACTCACCGACATGCCCTGCTCCGTCGGCAAGTCCTCCACCCCGACCGTCACCGGTACCTTCACCATCAAGAACCGAGGCTCCTCCTTCGGGCACGGGTACACGGCGTACTGGTGGACCCAGTTCTACGGCGACTACCTGTTCCACTCGATTCTCTACTACGAGGGCACCATGACCGTGATGGACGGCACCCTCGGCGGGCACGTCTCCCACGGCTGCGTGCGCCTGCGCTACGAGGACGCCAAGTGGCTGCACGACACGATCCCATCGGGGACCTACGTGACGGTCTACTGACGGTCTGCTGATGGTCTACTGACGGTTTACCGATGGCCTACCGCTCAGCGCGACGAGGCCGGGGCTAGCCTTCCGGATATCGGAGGCTGTCCCGGCCTCGCCATTGTGGTTTCACCTTGCCATTACGACCCGCCTTACGGCCTCGGACTCGGCGTCGGCGTTGCTGCTGGCCGCCGTTGGGCACTGGAGCTGCACTCTCGCGCCCTGTGGTATCTGCCGCCTGGGTGGTTGGGGTCGTGGTGGCATGAGAAGCGTCGAATCGACGCATCACCGGCACGCGCGGCACTCATAAGGAGCATGCCGCCCAAAGTGCAGACCACCTCGCCGAAAAACGGCAAAAATGGGCTGTTGTGGGTGAGGTGGTCTGCGATTTGGGCGAATCCAGAAACACGGCAAACACGACCACCCACAACAGCGACTTTCCCGCGCCGCACAGCCGACAAGTCACCACCCCAGCAACACGATTTGTCCATCCTTCGGCTTATAGGGCATGTCGTGTTGCTGGGTTCGTACCTTGCCTTCTCGTCCGCACGTGGGCCTGCTATTCCGAGCCTGGCCTGTCTCATCCGCACGTGGACCCGCTATTCCGAACCTGGGCAACCCCGCCCGCATGCAGAACAGGCGGCCCGCGTGCGGAATAGCCGGTTAGCGCGCGGAACAGGGGGCTAACGTGCGAGCGCAGAATGGCGTCAGACCGCGAACACCCCGACCACATGCCCACACCCACGCCCACAGCCACACCAGCCTCCCACCGCACAGGGGCCGGAAGGGGGACGGTCGTGGTGAGCCAGTCAATCAGGCCCAGCCTCCCACCCCACAGGGGCCGGAAGGTGCGCACCACACAAAAGTCGCATGCAATTCCCCGAGCCAGCATTCAACAATGCCCAGAAACGTTGGAAATGCGACCCCCCTATTTCAATGCTTGAAAGGTTGACAGGGAAAATGCATGCACATTGTTGGACAGCTATCCAAGGGAGCCTTGGGCTATTGGACACGTGGTGTTGCCGTGTTGCATCGCTAAATGTCGGGCCCGCGCGCGGTCTGGTGCTCCACTCGTTGTTTGCGCTGTGGCCACGGGGCATCAGCTTTGGACCTGGCCGCCGTTGGGCACTGGAGCTACACTCTCGTGCCCTGTGGTACCCGCTGCCCGGGCGGTTTGGGGGTGGTGGTGGCATGAGAAGCATCGAATCGACGCATCGCCGGCACGAGTGACTCTCATAAGGGAAGTGCCGCCCAAAGTGCAGACCACCTCGCCGAAAAACGGCAAAAATGGGCTGTTGTGGGTGAGGTGGTCTGCGATTTGGGCGAATCCA
>NZ_ALCA01000140.1 GCF_000278725.1 Actinomyces sp. ICM47
ACGAAAACCGCCAAAAAACAGCCGTTATGACCGAGGTGGTCTGCACTTTGGGCAGATTGGCGACGAGGACCATCCTCATCAACGCGATGCACCAACCGAATCCGTGTCCGCAGCCGCCAGCTCGTCCCCTCGATCCCCTCGGCACCACAAACATACAGTTCCTCCACAATCTCGCATGCAATTTCCCCACAACTCATTCAAACCTTTGAACTAGAACGTTGATATTCCGCGGTTTTCAGAGCGTTCTTCGGGACTCCCTCCGGGGAATTGCATGTGACATGCGGGGAGGCACCTCAGCGGTTTACACGGAATCTGCGGGATCGATGGGAGGACGCCAACTCAGTAGTTGAGCGGACACCTCCCACAGCCTGCCTGCACAGCAGCGCTCAAAGTGCAGACCACCTCGACGAAAACCGCCAAAAAACAGCCGTTATGGCCGGGGTGGTCTGCACTTTGGGCAGATTGTCGACGAGGACCATCCTCATCAACGCGATGCACCAACCGGATCCGTGTCCGCAGCCGCCAGCTCGTCCCCTCGGCACCACAAACACACAGTTCCTCCACAATCTCGCGTGCAATTTCCCCACAACTCATTCAAACCTTGAAACTAAAACGTTGATATTCCGCCGTTTTCAGGGTGCCCCTCGGGACTCCCTCCGGGGAATTGCATGTGACATGCAGGGAGACACCTCAGCGGTATCTGCGGGATCGACAGGAGGACGCCAACGCGGTCGCGGTCGGTCGTCTACAGCAGCATGTGCTCAAATCGCAGACCACCTCGACAAAAACCGCCAAAAAACAGCCATTGTGACCGAGGTGGTCTGCACTTTGGGCAGATTGTCGACGTGGACCATCCTCACCCGCACGCAACATCGACTACCGACACCACCTCAGCGGCCGACGGCTCGCACACGGATAGGTTATGAGCGCGTGGATAGGTTATGAACACGCGGATAGGTTATTAAGCTATCCGCAAGCGAATAACCTATCCGCGTGGTGGCAACCTATCCATATAGCGGCAAACAACCCACGGAACGGATCCACGAGCGCAAGCCGCAGAGCCAACGCAGGCAACATCACGGCCGCATGGCAATCCAGGATGGGCCAAGCAACACGCAATTCCGGGCACCACATCAACACGCGCGGATTTTTCTCAACACCGCGAGATTCTTGCCATAATTCCCCCACAGCCTCGCACATAATTTCCCATAACTCTTTCAAACATTGAAATTGGAACGTTGATATTCCACGGTTTTCAGAGCGTCCCTCAGGACTCCCTCCGGGGAATTACGTGCGAGATTGATACATTCCAGATCCCTCCATAAGTGACAGCCACACAAACGCTCGTAACCAAAGAGGTGCTGAATTTCTTCGATGACAAAAGCCCCCTTTTGACCCGGTTGTTTCTTCCCCTTCCGGCCACCAGGAGCAACCACCTCGGGACGACTGTTGACCCCGGCCTCGTACCCGCACACGACGACCCTAATCGCGAACCAATAGTGCACGCGTGCACTATCATGGAAGCATGAGCCGGTTTCGTCGTGACGATGCGCCGTCCCTCGTGCGCGCTGCACGTCAGGACGCGTCCCTCACGCAGGCCGAGCTGGCGGGGATGACCGGGATGAGCCAGTCTACCCTCGCGCAGATCGAGTCCGGCAAGCGTGCAGTCTCCGCAGAACTGCTCGAACGCATCCTCCGCGCCGCCGACTACCGCCCTTCCGTGCCGCTCGCCCGCTACGCGACCTCGATCAGCAGCTACGCCCAGGAACGAGGCCTGGGTTCCCTCCGCGTCTTCGGCTCGGTTGCCCGGGGCACGGATGGATTCGAGTCGGACATTGACCTGATTGGCACGCCCACTCGAGACCTGTCACTGTTCGAGTTGGCGGACATTGCCTCGTTCGCGAGCGAGCTCACCGGCTTCCCGACCGAAGTACACGCGGACAATCACGTGCCCGAGGCGCTGCGAGCAGCCATTGACGAGGCCGTGGCGCTATGAGCGAATCGGTTCCCTTCGCTCCTCGGCCGCGAGTGGCGCGCAGACACGCGCCCAGCTTCGACGTCGATAACTTCCTGCATGAACTCAACGTCATCACCCACCGCGTCGAGCGAGTTGCTGCTGTCCCCGTCGAGGCCTTCAGCGCCGATTGCCCGGAGTATGACTCCGCCTGCATGGTGATCATTCGGCTGGCCGCGTTCCTGGAACGCGAAGAGTACGCACCCTACATGGATGCCCTTACCTCCTCCGAGAAGCGCGCCTTGCGCACAACTCGCAACATCGCGGCGCACTCGGGCTACCAAAGCATGGACGACCAGCTCCTGTGGACAGCCGTCACCCGCAACGTGCCCGACATGATCGCGCGCCTGCGCGCCGAGGCTTCACGCGGATAGGAACCGCGCTCACGGATAGGTTATGAACACGCGGATAGGTTATTAAGCTATCCGTAAGCGAATAACCTATCCGCGTGGTGGCAACCTATCCGCGAGCGCAGGCAGCAGAACCTGCACAGGCGACGACGAGGTCACGTGCTACTCCAGGACAGGCCACGCAACGCGCACAGATCCACTCACCGCATCAATGCGCACCATGGTCTGCACTTTGAGACATCGATGAATTCTAGGTACCAACTGCCCTCATACGCCGTCACCCTCACACACTCCACCGCTCCGTCGTCCCCAACCGCCGCCTGCACCTGTGTGCTGAGCTGCTATCACCGCTCAGCTGTGGCGTATGAAATGAGTGTGGAGGCCAGGCGATAGACCTGCGCAACCTCTGTGGTCTCCAGGCTCCAGGTCCTCAGCTCGGCCGCGACCAGCTCCGGGTGCTTCTTGCTGATGTCCCGCAACGCGTTGCCCACGGATTTGCGGACGTACTCGCTTGAATCGCTGCGCAGCCTCGACAACCTTGAGACAGCATCGCCCGGGTGGTCCCGGAAGTAGGGCCGACTCGTCCAGATCCTCAGGCCTTCCGTGACGGCCCTGCGCACGTTGGGGCGCGGGTCGCTCAGCCACTCGTCGATGACGGGAAGCGCCACCTCGTAGCCCCTGACAGCACAGAAATCATCGAAGGCCTTCGCGAGGACCTCTTGCACTCTCCAATTGGAGTCCGCGGAAACATCGTCCCGAAGGAAAGAGAGAACATCCGACTCCTGCGATAGATGCCCCAGCAGGAAAACCGCGTACATGCGTACCTGGTAGTCCTCGGAGCGGTACGCAAGGAACGCCACGCGCCGAGCCTGTTCAGGGGCGAAGGAAGCGTAGTCGGAGCGGGCACACCGCTGCTCGCGCAAGAACCCTCGCTCGATGGCCGAGAACTCTCGTTCCAGGCCCTCCACGTACTCCTTCACGGCCGCCGCCTCCACCCGCTCAGCGCAAGGCGCGCCCGCTACCAGGTGATGCCGACCGTGACCGGTTCGGGGACCAGGGTGACGCCGAACGCATCATAAACACGCTCACGCACGGCGCGGGCCAGTGCCTCGATGTCGGCGCCCATCGCGTTCCCGCGGTTCGTCAGGGCCAGCACGTGCTTGGTGGACAGGGACGCGCGCGGCGGGTCCCCGGCCTCGGGCAGGTGGAAGCCCTTACCACAGCCCGCGTGGTCGATGAGCCAGGCAGCGCTGGTCTTGACCAGGCCCTCCCCCGCACCAAAACGAGGCGCGCCCTCGGGCAGGGTGGCGGCAGCGGCCTCGGGCAGGATCGGGTTTGTGAAGAATGAACCGGCGCTCCACGTGTCGTGGTCGGCAGGATCGAGAACCATGCCCTTGCCGCGGCGCAGCTCGAGAACAGTTGAACGGACCAGAGAGGCGTCGGCACGCGACCCGGCCTCGACGCCGAGGCGGCGAGCCAGCTCCGAATACATGACGGGGGCACTCAGGGGCGAGCGCTCGAGGCGGAAGTCCACGGAGAGGACCACCCAGCGGCCGGTCGGACCCCACGGGCGGTCACCCAAGCCAGGCTCGCCGACGCTGCGCTTGATCGCGGAGGACCGGTACGCGAAGCCCAGCTCCGCGGGTGCCAGGCGCACGACGTTACCCGTCAAGCGGTCGTAGGCCTCTACCGAGGAAATGGTTTCGGCAACCTCGTGACCGTAGGCACCCACGTTCTGCACGGGGGACGCGCCGACGGTCCCGGGGATGCCGGAAAGGGCCTCGACGCCGGACAGCCCGTGCGACAGCGTCCAGGAGACGAACTGGTCCCAGACCGTGCCCGCGCCGGCGCGCACGAGCACCGACCCGGAAGGATCCTCATCGATGATGGAGGCGATCTCCCCGAATGGCTGCACGTCCACGACCGTGCCCTCGAAGGGCGCGTCGGAGGCCAGCAGGTTCGACCCGCCGCCCACGACGAGCAGCGGGCCGCCCGAGGCGTCGGCCGCGCGAACGGCCTCCAGCAGGGAGTCGGTCGTAGAAACGCGCACGTACTCGGCGATGGGGCCACCCACGCGCAGGGTCGTCAGATCAGCAAGGGTCGTCATGCCCCTAAGCCTAGTCGCACGGCGCGCGTTCGGCCTAACCCCGCCCGGCCTCGGCCCCGCGAGCGCCGGGTTCCAGACGACGGCACGAGGCCGTGGCGGGACCTGTGGACCGGCGCACGCAGAGGCGGGCGGGCTGATGCACGAGGCCGTGGCGAGTTCCTCCGTTTTCCGGGCTTTCACCGGAGGGCACGGTGACGAGTTCAGGGAATAGTGATGACGATCTTGCCGCGCACGTGGCCGCCCATCAGCTCGGTGTAGGCGGCGCGCACCTGTTCCACGTCGAACGGATAGGTGCCCGCGATAGTCAGGTTCACCGTGCCGCGGTCAATGAGTCCCGCGACTGTTGCAATGTCGGCGATCTTTCCGTCGCGCCCGCCGGTAAAGCGCGCGCGACGCAGGGCGATCGCGGGAGTTGGAACGAGAGTGCCCACGCGCTCTCCCGGGACGCCGAGGCGGTGGGCCAGCGACGCGTAGCCACCGAAGCAGTCGATGAAGGCTGTGACGGGTGAGGGGGCTGCGTCCCGGATCTGCTGTTCGAGGCTCTCACCGTAGGACACGGGGATCGCGCCGAGGGAACGCAGGTAGTCGGCGTTCGAGGGACCGGCGATACCGATGACGGTCGCGCTACGGGCGAGCGCGAGCTGCGTGACGAGGCCTCCCACTCCCCCGGCGGCTGCGGCGACCACGATGATGTCGCCGGCGTCCGCCTTCACGCTGCGCATGGCTCCCATCGCGGTCTGCGCGGCAACGCCTAGGCCTCCGGCGACGTCGAAGCTGACGGAGGCGGGTTTGGGGACGACGTTCGTCGCCGAGGTGAGTATGTCCGTCGCGAGTGCCCCGTATTCCCGAGCGGACCAGGGAGCGGCGCGCAGGAGGCCGATAACCTCATCGCCCACGCACACGTTGTTCACTGACGGGCCGACGGCGGTCACGACACCGGCGAAGTCCTGTCCGACGCCTCGCAGCGGGCGTTCCTTGCCGCGAGCGAACCATCGGCTGGGGTGAACGATGGTGCGGATGACTTCGAGGGGCCTCGTCAATCCGCCAAAGAGCTTGTAGTCGACGGGGTTGATGCCGGCGGCCCGCACGCTCACGAGCACCTGTCCCTCAGCGGGTGCGGGGAGCGACACTGAGCCTTCCTCAAGGACGTCGACGCCTCCGAAATGGCGGTATCCGATCATTCGCGCCATGATTCTTCTCTCCTCACAGCAATAATGAGCGCCACATCACAGGCGTTCCTGCATCCAGGATACGCCGATCATCGCATCACCGACAGGCCGTGATATGGCCTCGTATAAGCGCACGCAGCTCAGTCGTCCAACGCGATATCCGTACGCGTCCTGCCGCGCTGGTCCGGCACCTGCCCGGCCAGCACGATCGCGAGGAGGACGGGCAGAGCCACGAACGCGAGCGCCCTGTGGTAGCCGATGTGGTCGGCGATGATGCCCAGGAGGGGCGGGCCGATGAGGGCCGCGCCGTAGTTGACGGTGGACAGGACGGAGACGCGCGCGGGCGTCATAACGGGGTCGGTGGACAGTGCGGAGATGCCCAGCGGGAAACCGAGAGATGCCCCGATGCCCCACAGGGCGACGCCCGCAACCGCCAGTGTGTGGTGGGGTGCGAACGCCACGAGCAGCAGGCCGACAACCGCTCCGAAGAAGGTGATGCGCAGCAGCGCGGGTGCCCCCAGGCGCGCTTCGAGGCGCGGGGACGCGAAGCGCATGATCGTCATCATGAGGAGGAAAAACGCGAAGGCCGCGGACGCCGCAGCCGTCGAGAAGCCATAGCCGTCGACCATGGACAGGTTGAGCCAGTCGTTCGCTGCGCCCTCCACGAGGCCGGCGCTCATGACCATGAGGGCAATGAGGACGGTCTGCTTTTCGCGCCAGGCGACGCGGGTGAGTCCCTTCGTTTTCTTCGACGAGGCCTCCTCCCCCTCGCCGCTGTCCGTGTCCTTCACGGGGGCGATGGAGGCGACTTCCTCCTTGGTCAGGTAGAAGCCGACGGCGGTGCCGCAGGCGATCAGTTCGAGGGCGGCTAGGCCGAAGAGGTGAACGCCTAGGGGCAGGCCCAGCTGCGAGGCGAGCGCACCGAGGAGGGCGCCACTGAGCATGCCGACGGCGTACATCGCCTGGATGATGGGGACGACCGTGCGGCGCACGGCCGCCTGAACGAGGCCAGCCTCGATGTTCATCGTCGCGCCCCACAGGCCGTTGCCCGCGGCGAGCAGAACAAGGCCGAGGGTCGCCAGCGGGATCGACGCGTGAAGCGCTCCCGCACCCGCGCACGAGACACCGATCGCCCAGATTGACACGCCGATGCGTCCCGAGGCTCGAGCGCCGATTGCCGTCACGAGCGGACCGGAAGTCGGCAGCGTCAACAGCGAGCCGAGCGAGGCGATGAGCAGCATCGTGCCAATCATCGCAGGGGTCAGGCTGAGGGCGTCGCGGACGTCAGGCAGACGTGAGAGCCAGGCGGAGGTGCCAAAACCGAGGCACGCACAGACGAAACCGGTGGCACGAAGAGCAGCGTGAGAGCGGGCGTGGGGAACAGACATGCTGGGTAATATACGCTCACGTCGCGGCGCATAAAACTGCGCGCGGGCGGATGTTCATCACCCGCCCGCGCGCTGTGTCGCAACGACAACAGGTCAGCCTTTTACAGCCGCCTTGAACCACGTCGTGATGGACGTGGGGTGCGTGATGGCGGTGCCGACGATGACGGCGAAGGCACCCGCCTCGATGGCGGCGGCGGCCTGCTCGGGCGTATGAACGCGGCCCTCGCAGATCACGGGGACGTCCGGGAACGCGGCGACGACCTCACGCAGCAGTTCCAGGTCGGGTCCGTCGGTCTTAACGCGGTCGCCCGTGTATCCGGCCAGGGTCGTGGACACGATATCCACTCCAGCGTCGACGGCGCGCTGGGCGTCCTCGAAGGAACCGCAGTCGGCCATGACGAGGGTGCCGTCCTCGCGCAGGGCCTTCACGGTCTCGCCGAAGCTCAGGCCGTCCAGGCGCGGGCGGCCCGTCGCGTCCAGGGCAACGATGTCGGAACCGGCCATGACGCAGGCGCGCGCGTGGCGCAGCGACGGCGTGATGTACACGCCCTCGTGGCCTTCCTTCCACAGGCCGATGACGGGCACGTCGACGCGGCCCTTGATTGCGGAGATATCGGACAGGCCCTGGCAGCGAATAGCGGCGGCACCGCCGATCTCGGCGGCGCGCGCGATCTGCGCCATCGTCTCGGGGTGGCGCATGGGTTCGCCCGGGTACGCCTGGACGGAGACGATGAGCTTGCCCTTCAGGTGTGCAATGAGCGGGTGCATGTGAACTCCTAAGCGTGCAGGAAGAAGGAAACGGCTCCAAGCAGCGGCGCGTCGCCGCCGAGGGAACCAACGAGGATGGGGGTATCCGCGACGGGTGTCATCGCGGAGGCCGCGAAGCCTTCGCGCAGGGCGTCCCACCAGATGTCCCCGGAGCGGGTCATGGACCCGGAGAGGATGACGACGGCCGGGTCCACGCAGTTGACTAACGAGGCCGTGGCCTCGCCGAGCGCGTACGCGGAGCGGGAGAAGCAGTCGGCCGCGAGGGTGTTACCGGATTCGGCCAACTCTTGCAGGGCGCGCCCACCGTCCACCTCGGGGTCGGACTCGCCGCGCAGCGAGTCGTACCAGGCCGTGATGCCCGATCCCGAGCAGAAGGACTCGATGTGACCCTTACGGCCGCACGAGCACGTCATATCGGGGGCGAAGTGGTGGTGGATATGGCCGACGTGTCCGGCGATGCCGCGCGACCCGAAGGAGACCTGGCGGTCTTCGACGAGGGCACCGCCGATGCCGGTCCCCACGGCGATGGACAGGACGATGCGGTAGGGCTGGCCCGCGCCGAGCGTGGCTTCGCCCAGACCGTGGGCGTGCACGTCGTTGAGGACGCGCACGCGCAGCCCGGTCGCGGCCTCCAGGAGGCTGCCGAGGCGGGTGCCTCCCCAGCCGGGCATGGTGCCCGTCGCGGAGACGATGTCGCCGGTGGCGGGGTTGACGACGCCGGCGCTGGCGACGGCGACACCGCTCACGGACGGGTGCAAGGCGACCAGGGACGAAGCAAGCTCGCAGATGCGCGCCGCCACGTCCGCTCCGCCGCGCATCGCGTCGGTGGGGATCGATCCGCGTTCGGTGACCTCGTAGGTGTCACCGGCTTCGACGATGCCCCACCCGACCTTGGTGCCACCGATGTCGAGGGCAAGGAGCGTAGTCATGAGGATCCTTACGGTCAGTGGGTAGAAAGAATCGACGAGGCCGGGGAGGGCCACGCCCGAGGGCGCGGCATGTACGGAAGGGGAAGGCCCCGGCCTCGTCGACGTATCAGGAGAGCAGGTCGACCGAGCGCAGCACGGACGCAACGTGCTCCATGTTGTCACCCTCGATGGCGGCGACGGGGCGCGGCATCTCGGGCGATTCGAAGACGCCGAGCAGGTACAGGGCGGCCTTGAAGGCACCGACGCCGGCACCGAAGCCCTGAACGCCCTTCACCTGGACGATGCGCATGAGGTCCGCGAGGCGGTCCTGCTCGCTGCGCACGGCCTCCCAGTCGCGGCGCTCGTAGGCCTGCCACTGACGCACGTAGCCCTCGGGGTCCACGTTGGCCAGGCCGGGCACACTGCCGTCCGCACCAGACATGTAGGCACCGTCGACGACGACCTCGTGGCCGGTGAGGAGCTGGAGCGGATGGCCGGCAGCCTCGTTTGCGCGGCACAGCCAGCGGAAGGACACGTCATCTCCGGAGGAGTCCTTGACACCGTCGATGATGCCGTCACGGCCCAGGCGCATGAGCAGGTCGGGCGACAGCTTCGTGTGCACGCACACGGGGATGTCGTAGGCCCAGATCTCCAGGTCGGTGTTCTCCTTGAGGATGCGGAAGTGCTTCTCGACCTCGGTTTCGCCGCCGAGGGCGTAGAACGGGGCGGTTGCGACAACGCCGGTGGCACCGCCGATCTCTTCCACGACCTTGATATTTTCCAGGACGCGCTCGGTCTCGGTGTCGATGACGCCAACCAGGAGCGGGATACGGCCGTCGACGATGCGCACGGCTTCGCGCTGGATCTGTGCACGACGCTCGGTCGTCGAGAAGGCGACCTCACCGGTAGAGCCGGAGACGAACAGACCGTCGAGGCCTGCCTCAATCATGCGGTTGATGTGACGTTCGAGCGAGGGGACGTCGAGTTCGCCGTCCTTGAGCGGGATGGCCAGGGGCGGGACAACGCCACGGATCTTCGAAGACATACTTACTTTTCTCCTTCGAGGGTGGGGTGCAGGAGCGAGGGCGCGGCGCCCAGGAGCTTGCGGGTGTAGGGGTCCTTGGGGTCGGCGAGCAGCTGCGCTGCCGGCCCTTCTTCGACGACCTTGCCGCCGTTCATCACGGCGATCCGGTCAGAGACGTATCGCACGGTCTGGATGTCGTGCGAGATGAAGACCATCGCCAGGCCCAGGTCCCTCTTGAGGTCCGTGAGCAGGTTCAGGATCTGTGCGCGCACCGACACGTCGAGCGCGGAGGTGGGCTCGTCCGCGATGATCGCGTCGGGGCCGATGGACAGGGCGCGGGCGATGGCGACGCGCTGGCGCTGGCCGCCCGAAAGCTGTCCGGGGAGCGCGTCGAGGGCGCTGGAGGGCAGGCCGACCAGCGAGATCAGCTCTTTCACACGCTTGGCTCGCGAGGCCTCGTCCCCAATGCCGTGCACCCGCAGCGGGTCAGCGAGCTGATCCGCGACGTGCATACGGGGGTTGAGGGCGGTCGCCGGGTCCTGGAAGACCACGGAGACGACGCGTCCGATGCGGCGACGCGCGTCGGCACCACGCTTCGTAACTTCCTCGCCGTTGAAGAACACCTGGCCCTTCGTCGGCATCTGCAGGCCACACATGACGTTCGCGGTCGTGGACTTGCCACAGCCGGACTCGCCGACGATGCCGAGCGTCTGTCCGCGCTCAATGCGCATGTTGACGCCACGCACCGCGTGGACCTTATTGGGCTTGAACAGGGAGCCGGTACGCGAGGTGAAGGTCACCTCGACGTCCTTCAGCTCGATGATCGGAGCTTCGGATGTGGCTATCATCGTCTCGGTTTCGACAATCAGAGTTTCGGGGCTCATCGCTGCTCCTCCTGACCTTCTTCGATGATGATCTCGCTCGCCACGAGAACCTCCTCGCGGGACGGCAAAGCCGCGTACACGTGCTCGGGACCGACCTCAGTGAGGACCGGGCGGATATTCAGGCCGTAATCGGGGTGCGAGGACCTGGGGGCGAAGCGGTCGCCAACCGGGAAGTCACGAGGCGAGGGCACCGTTCCGGGGACCTGATGCAGTCGCCCGGAGCCGGCCTCGATGGACAGGACCGCGCCCAGCAGGCCGCGCGTGTACTCGTGGGTCGGGTGCGTGAGCAGTTCCTTCGTGGGGGCCTGCTCGATGACCTGACCGGCGTACATGACCGTAATGTGGTGGGCCACCTCGGCGACGAGCGCCAGGTCGTGGGACACGAAAATCATGGCGAAGCCGAGCTTCTCGCGCAGCTCGTTGAGCAGTGCGATGACCTGCTTCTGGACGGTGACGTCCAGGGCGGTGGTCGGCTCGTCGGCGATGATGAGCTTCGGGTCGCGCGTCAGGGCCATGGCGATCAGGACGCGCTGGCGCTGGCCGCCGGACAGTTCGTGCGGGTAGGACTCGAGCGTGCGCTTGGGATCCAGGCCCACCAGCTCGAGGAGATCCTCGGCGCTGCGCGTGCCGCCGCGGCTGGTCAGCTGCTTCATCTGAGCCTTGATCAGCATGGCGGGGTTGAGCGACGACAGGGCGTCCTGGTAGATCATCGCCATCTCATGACCGAGGAGCGCGCGGCGCTCTTCGGCGGACTTCTCCAGCAGGTTCTCGCCCTCGTAGAGGATCTCGCCCGTAATCTCAGCCTTGGGATCGATGAGACCCATGATGGTCAGGGCCGTGATCGACTTGCCACAGCCGGACTCGCCGACGAGGCCCATGGTCTCGCCCGGGCGCACCTTGAAGGAGACATGGTCAACGACATTGACGTCGCCGTGGCGCTCGAACTTGATGCACAGGTCCTTGACTTCCAGCAGCGGCGTCGCCTCGAAGGAGGCCTCGAAGCGGTCGGTGCGCTTTTCTTCAACGGCCTCAAGGTCGTCCAGGCGAGCCTGGAGGGACTCGGCCTGCTCGGCGTAGGCGCGGCGCGGGTCGAGCAGGAGCTTGTCGGCCTCGCGGTCGGAGTCCTTATCGACCTGGGCGACCGCAGCCGAAGCGGGCGCGGCGACCATGGCGTCGGTGATGCCCTCGGAGAGGATGTTCAGGCACAGGACCGTGATCATGATGAACAGGCCGGGGAAGAAGGCTGTCCACCACTTACCCAGGAGGACCGACAGGTTCGACGAGGCCTCGGACAGGACGTTGCCCCACGTGGCCACCGTGGTCGCCTGGAGGCCCGACCCGATGAAGGTCAGGGAGGCCTCGAGAATGATCGCGTCGGCGACAAGGACGGTCGCGAAAACCAGGACCGGAGCGGCCGTGTTGCGCATGACATGCTTAACCAGGATCCACGGGGCGCGAGCACCCGAGACGATCACGGCACGAACGTAGTCCTCGCCGTAGGCGGCCATGACGTTCGCGCGGACGATGCGCGACAGCTGCGGAATGTAGACGAAGGCGATCGAGCAGATGATGACGACCACCAGGCCCCACGTGTTACCCGACTTGGACAGCGTGCGGCCGAAGACCAGGACGGAGACAGCCGCCATGGCGATACCGGGCACCGCCATGATGATGTCCATGAGACGCATAATGGCTTCGGAGAAGCTCTTGCGGACAACCGCCGCGACCGAGCCGATGATCGCGCCGAAGAACAGGGCGATCAGGGTCGAGCACAGGCCGATCAGCAGGGAGAAGCGACCGCCGTACAGGACGCGAGCGAAGATGTCACGGCCGACGTGATCCGTACCGAACAGGTGCTCGCCGGACGGGGCACTCCATTTGTCGAAGATCTGGTCGGGGCCATAGGGGGAAACGAAGGGCGCGAGGACCGACATGAGCACGACGAGGGCAAGGATACCCATCGCGATCTTCGATCCCAGGGACATCGCGCCGATGCGCGAGAAGCGCGCGCTCGTCGCGGTGACCTTGTTGAGCTTTTCTTTCTGATTCATGCCTCACACCGACCTAATACGCGGATTGATGAGCAGGTAGAGCATGTCGACGATGATGTTGACAACGATGAACGCGATCGCGACGACGAGCGCGCCACCCTGCACCAGCGTCACCCAGTTTTCCTGGATGCCCTTGAGCAGGACCGCCTTACCCATGCCATCGACGGAGAAGATGATTTCGATGACGACGGCACCACCCATCAGGTAGCCGATGCGCAGGCCGAGGACGGTCACGGGGGTGATGAGCGCGTTGCGCAGGACGTTGCGGGCCACGACGATGCGCTTGGGGATGCCCGCGCCGATGGCGGTACGGACGTAATCGCGGTCCAGTTCCTCCACCATCGAGGTACGCACAACGCGGGTCATCTGACCGATGACGGGGACGGCGAGGGCGATGGCGGGAAGTAGCATGCGCAGGAACCAGCCACCCGGATCAACAGTGAACGCGGGCAGAGGGCCGGACACGGGGAGCTTGCCGACGAAGCCGAGGACCAGCAGCGCTGCCAGCCAGAAGGAGGGGGTACCAATGCCGATCACCGAGAAGATACGAATGACCTGGTCGGGCCAACGGTCGCGGTACAGGGCGGCGAGAACACCGAGGGGGAAGGAGATAAGGACGGCGAAGAGCAGACCGAGGAAGGTCAGCTGCAGGGTGATCGGGAGCGCCTTCGCGACCAGATCAGTCACGTGGTTAGACGTGCCCACGCCGTAGGTGCCGAGGTCGCCGTGGAGCATGTTCCACAGGTAGCGGCCGTACTGAACGAGGAAGGGGTCGTTGAGACCGTGCTGAACACGGTACTCTTCGAGGGCTTCGGGAGTCGCCGTCTCACCCAGTGCCGAGTAGGCCGGGTCGATAGGAGACAGCGACATGATGAAGAAGACGAGGAAGGACACGCCGACCACCATGATCGGCAGGGCCACTAGTCGTCGTCCGATGAGTCGCAGAAGGTTATTCACTGCTAGACCTCCATTTTCAACGGATTTTGACAATAGGAAAGGAGGGGTGGCGCCCAACTGTGGCGTCTGCCTCAGGGAAGGCGCTCCACCCCTCCTTCCTCATCAGTCCCAGCGGGACTTACTTTGCACTCACACCGAGCAGCTGCAGGCCAGTAGAGGAGATTGCCTGGAATCCCTCCACCCTGGCGGGGTTGGAGCCGGTGATCATGTTGCGGAACACGAGCGGGAAGATGACGGTCTTCTCGGCAAGCAGATCCTGGGCTTCGCCCCACTTGTCCTTGGCAGCGTCACCGTCGAGTTCGCCAGCTTCCGAGATGAGCGTCTGCAGCTGGTTGAAGGATTCGGGGTCAGAGGTCTGCCAGCCGTCACGCCTCTTCGTCCAGACGTTGTCACCGTTCCACCAGGAGATGATGATGCCGGGGTCGGTGCCGAAGACCGAGGGGTCGCCGGGGGCCAGGACGATGTCGTAGGACGGGTCGTCAACGTCGGTGACGTTGGCGTACATGTCGGAGGAGGCCATCTGCGTGTGGTTGACCTTCACGCCGAGGGCTTCGAAGTCCGACTTGATCTGGGGAACCAGGGCAAGGATCCACGGGTGATCCGTCGTCACCAGGTTGATCTCGAGGTCGGTGACGCCAGCATCGCTCAGGAGCTTGGTGGCGGCGTCCTTGTCGTAGGACAGATCGGTCGCGGGCTTCTTGTACGCCGGGTTGGCCTCCGGCAGGAAGGAGGTCGCCTCAACGGCCTGTCCTTCCAGTGCGGAGCTGATCAGCTTCTGCTTGTCGACGGCCTTCACGAAGGCGCGGCGCACCTCGGGCTTGTCGAAGGGCGCTTTCTGCGTGTTGAACATCAGGAAGGGGTTGCCGTAGCCGGGCTTGGACTCGACGTTCCAGCCGGCAGCCTTGAGCTGATCCTGGGCGGACGCGGGGACGGCCTCCATGATGTCGACGGTACCGCCAACGGCGGCGGCCAGACGGGCAGAGTCATCCTTGAGGGACTGCCACTTGAGGGTCGGGGCCTTGGCAGGTTCGTTACCGTTGTAGTACTCGTTGGGAACCGCGGTGACCTCGGTCGCCGTGATGTTCTCATACTTGTAAGGACCGGTACCGACAGGCTTGGCCTTCAGCGCGTCCTCACCCATGGATGCGGGAACAACGCGAACGTTGACGAAACGCTCCTTCAGGTTCGTGAAGGGGTGCTTCAGCGTGATCGTGATGGTCTTATCGTCCTTGGCTTCGACGGAGTCAACGAAGGTGAAGAACTGACGGTAGATGGACTTCTCGGACGTCGCGCGTTCGTAGGAGGCGACGAAGTCCGCGGCCGTCACGTCGGTGCCGTCGGAGAACTTCGCTCCGTCACGCAGGCTGACCTCGTACTCGGTGTCGGAAACCTTCACGGGGTCACCGGCGGCCAGTGCGGGGCTGACGGAGTAGTCGGCCATATTGAACCGGTACAGGCCCTCGAGGACCTGCCAGTTCGTGCCCATGCCGAGTGCCGAGGTAGTGATCGGCCCGTAGTCGGTGGTCTCGTAGGCAACGCCAGCGGTCAGAGTATCGTTTGTGCCCCCAGCGCTGCCGGTCGATCCGCCACCGCCGCACGCGGTCAGGACCAGTGCAGCCGCTGCGGCCAGCGCCGCGCCGGTCGCGAAGTGTTTACGCATTCGCATGCTCTCGCTCCTCATCTTCGAGAAATGGAACGTGCGGACCTTTTGTGTTCCGCTCGCTATACTTAGTTTATGTTGTCAGACAAATCTGTGCAAGAGATTACAGCACAAGTACCCGGATCCACAGACTCAAACCGCACTGGACCAGCGCAAATCGATACGCGATCCTCAGTAACGATGGACGCTATCAAATCCTACATTCTGCGCCACGGCCTGCACCCCGGAGACCGCCTGCCCACCGAGTCAGCACTGTGCGCCGACCTCGGAGTCTCGCGCTCCTCCGTGCGCGAAGCCCTGCGTAAACTGCAAGCCCTCGACATCGTCACAGTGCGCCAAGGATCGGGATCCTACGTCGGAGACATGTCCCTGCAGCCACTGGTCGAGACCCTGATTCTACGAGCGGCCCTTGACGACATCAACGGCGTGCAATCGCTGCACTCGATCGTCGAAACCCGCCACGCCCTCGACCTTGGCATCGCCCTGCCGCTCACCCGCGCCATGAAGGGCACGAGCAACCCGCAGCTGTGGGAACTCGTCAACACAATGACCGACCACGCGCACGCCGGTGGCACCTACCTGGACCAGGACATCGCGTTCCACTCGGGGCTGCTCGCCTACCTGAAGAACCCGCTCATGCACCAGCTCGTCGCTGCCATGTGGCTGGTCCACCAGAGCGTGACCCCTCAACTGGCCACTGCCTCGCGCCAGGAGATGGAAGACACCGCCGAGGCGCACGCCGCGATCCTGCGCGCGTGCGAGGCCGGGGACGTGGAGGCGTACGCCGCAGCCGTCGACGCACACTACGAACCCCTCATGGCCATCATCGAAGGCCGCTGACAGCAGTCCCGGCGCGCTCGACGACGACAACGCGCGCCGGGAACGTCACTACCATCGCTCTGGGAAACACGACGCCGCCCATAGACCACGCTCCCGCTCGAAGACCACCACGACCTCGTATCCATAGTCGCTGATGTCGCTATAGCCGAAGGGACCACGCCCCATCGACACGAGCCGACGCAAGCGGATCGGCCCCTCCCATGGCGCAGAGAGCTGCGCGAGCAGACCATCGGAGCGCGCGTCACGAGCGTGCGGATGCACAAAGATACTCTGCGACGTGCAGGCATTGCAGCCGGGATCCTCCAACTCCCAGAGGCACCCATCCTCCCAGCGCAGTCCGTCGCCCCACGCCAGATAGCGCGCGCCCGAACCGCGCCCCTCGAAGCCCTGCAGGCGGCAGTTCGCGACGACGCGACCATCCCAGACCGTCACCGACGTCTCATCCAAGAGGATGCCGTCCGGCCCCGCGAGGGGGTCAGCGAGGCTCACGATGCGCCCTCCCTGCGCGTAGACAACCTGCACATGAGTCCGCTCCCCCACGCGCACCACGTAAGGCATGGCAACCGCACCATCGACACTCGCAGTCGAGCCCGACGTCGCGAACAGCGCATCCGCGCCCGTGGCCTCGTACAGCGCATCCGTCATATCCGCGTAGACGAGGTTCCCCGGGCCACTCCCCCACGCCCACCACGCACGCAGCCTCTCGCCGTCCGCGCGCGAGTCCATGTAGCCGACAGCTCCCTCACTCGACGCGAACGCCAGGTGCATGACCCCGTCCCCATCGACGCCGACACAAGCATCCGAGGACACCGGCGGCGCTCCCTCAGGCAGGGGATGCGGATCTGACCACTCGCCGCGCGCGTTGCGCTCCATCCAGCGGATCTGGTTCGGGTTTGGCAGGTCCGAGGCCATGGTCAGCCCGTTGAAGTCGGCTCCCGTGCCCGAGGCCGGGGCGGGGCGCTCGTCATACAAGAGAAAGAGGCGCTCATCCGGAAGCCTCACCAAGGCCGGAATTCGCGCCTCACCCGCGCCGATTGGCGCGACGATCTGGCGAACATGTACCTGAACGGATACGCCATAGGTCTCAGTCATTCGTCCAGCTTACATGAGTGGCACACAACACACAGTGAGACCTCGTGGCGAATATACAGAAAACCCCGGGGAACTTCTCGTTCCTCGGGGTTCTTATAGAAACCGTCAGCGGGTCTCGCGGTGCGCCGTCGACTTGTGGCAGCGCGGGCAGTACTTCGCCAGCTCGAGACGATCCGGCGTGTTACGACGGTTCTTCTTGGTGATGTAGTTGCGCTCCTTGCACTCCGAGCAGGCCAGAGTGATCTTGGGGCGAACGTCCTGAGACTTGCTTGCCACGGTTGTTTCCCTCGCTTTGTTTCGTCGCTCAAGCGACCTGTCGAATAAAGAGTTGGTAGCGGGGGCGGGGCTCGAACCCGCGACCTCACGATTATGAGTCGTGCGCTCTGACCAGCTGAGCTACCCCGCCGCCGGAAGCGGAAGAATCCGCGACCGGAGCCCCGAAAGGGAATCGAACCCTTGACCTTCTCCTTACCATGGAGACGCTCTGCCTACTGAGCTATCGGGGCAACGCCGAGAAGCTTATCTTATCTCCAGCTGCCGAAGCAAACCAGAAACCTGAGAAGCGTCTCACAGGCGTTACTCACTGAAACCAGCGAGTGGTGGCAGGTGAGGGATTCGAACCCCCGAAGCACGAAGCGTCTGATTTACAGTCAGATCCATTTGGCCGCTTTGGTAACCTGCCTTGCGCCGCTCTCGCGGTGCCGTGAAAGAATAGCATTAAAATAGACCCGAGCGCCAATCGAAACTTTGATTGGCGGAATTTCAACGAAAGGTGCCCCTCATGGCCGACTCCTCCTTCGACGTTGTTTCCAAGCTCGACCGCCAGGAGGTCGACAACGCCGTTAACCAGACTGCCAAGGAGATCGCCAACCGCTACGACTTCCGCGGCGTGGACGCCGCTATCACCCTGAGCGGTGACACAATCTCGATGGAAGCCAACTCCGCGTCCCGCGTCATGGCGATCCTCGACGTTCTTCAGTCCAAGCTCATCCGCCGCGGCCTATCCCTGAAGGTTCTGGACTACAAGGACCGCGAACCCAAGGCTTCCGGCAAGCTCTTCAAGTTGGCCTGCCCCCTCAAGGAGGGCATCCCCCAGGACACGGCGAAGAAGATCTCGAAGCTGATCCGCGAAGAAGGCCCAAAGGGCGTCAAGGCACAGATCCAGGGTGACGAACTTCGCGTTTCTTCGAAGTCGCGCGACGACCTGCAGGCCGTCATTGCCCTGCTCAAAGGTCCCAAGGGCGAGGAGCTGGACGTCGCACTCCAGTTCGTGAACTACCGCTGATCACATCTCACGCTTCCCAAGCGCGGCCACCTGACGGGCTGCGCGGCGGGGCGACTCCTCCGAGTTGCCCCGCTTTTTATTGCCGATCTCACGTACCACGAATCGGCTGCACGGAGGTCGCCCGATGCCCAAACCCGAAGAAACCGCAGGACTACCGGGTAACGGGTCAGGCCTACAATCGACGATCTCAGTAGCCCGCGATCTTCTCCAGACGCGCGATGCGCTGGTCCATCGGGGGGTGCGTGGAGAAAAGGCGCGCCAGGGACTCGCCGCGGAAGGGGTTTGCAATCATCATGGCGGCAACGTTGCGCGTGCCGGGCGTGTCGGCCATGGGACGCCGGTCGGTCGTCATTTCAAGCTTACGCAGCGCGGATGCGAGGGCCAGCGGATCCTGCGTGAGCTCCGCCCCGTCCTCGTCGGCGTCGAATTCACGGGTGCGAGAAATGGAGAACTGGATGAGCGTCGAGGCAATCGGAGCCAGGATGCTCATAGCGAGGATCCCGAGGACCCCAAAGATCCCCGATCCGCCTTCCTCGTCGCGTCGATTCATGGCACCAAAGAACATGAGGAACTGCGCGACCGACGTAATGAGGCCACCTATGGCTGCGGCAACGGACGACGTGAGGATATCGCGGTTGTAGACGTGCATAAGCTCGTGCCCGAGGACGCCGCGCAGCTCGCGCTCGTTGAGAATTGCGAGGATACCCTCAGTGCAGCACACGGCCGCGTGGTTCGGGTCACGGCCAGTCGCGAACGCGTTGGGCGTCATGGTCGGGGCAACCCAGATGAGGGGCATCGGCTGACCAGCGCGTTCGGCGAGCTCACGCACGATAGCGTAGAGTTCTGGCCGTTCGAGTTCGGAGACCGGGTACGCGTTCATCGAGCGCAGCGCCAACGACGCAGAGTTCCAGTACGAGTAGGCGGTCTGCGCGAGTCCGATCCCCGCGAACAAGAGGATCCACACGGCCTGCCCCGTGCCCCACGCCACGAGCGCGCCAATGCACACCAACAACGCCCACATGCCGCCCAGCAGGAGGGTCGTCTTGAGGCCATTGTGATAGTTGCGGTGCACCATGCTCGTGATCCTAAAGAGGTTACCTGGGAACGCCCTGAAAAACACCCGAGCCACCGGTGAGACTTTGTACGACAACCGGCCGGTAGCGACGAGGCCGCAGCCGGAAAACCCGGCCACGGCCTCGTCACAAATGGGGAGGTGACAATCTCAGTTGCGGCGCCCCGGCCCCGTGTAGTCGTCGAAGCGCTCAGGGGCGGTGGGCACACCCATCTCGCCCATCTCACCGATCAGGTCGGCGGAGGCGGCATCCACCTGCGCTCCGCGCGAGATGTCCGTCATCGCACGACGGGACACGACCTTGACGCGCTCGCGCGTGCCGCGACCGCCCGGCAGCTCGCCGTAGGACTCGCCCAGGGCCTGCTCGTACGCATCCAGCAGCTCCCAGCCTTCCCAGGTCGTGAACTCGACGCCACGGGACTCCAGGAGGGCCACCATGGCCTCGTGACCGACCTCGGCGGTATTCGCGTGCAGGCGGCCCTCCGAGGCATCCTCCACGAGGTGCGTGATCGTCTGCTGAGCGTCGGACTTGGTGGAGCCGATGAGACCGACGGGGCCACGTTTAATCCAGCCGGTCGCGTATACGCCGGGGATAACGGGGGCGGACTCATCCTTCGTGGTGTCACCCTCGATGACGCGGCCCTCAACGTTGGGCACGACGCCGGCGCGCTCATCGAAGGGCAGGCCCGGGATCGGCGACGAGTAGTAGCCCACCGCGCGGTACACGGCCTGCACGGGCCACGTCGTGATGACGCCCGTGCCCGACACGGTTCCGTCGCCATTCAGGGCGGTGCGTTCGGTGCGCAGGGCCTTCACGTGGCCGTTCTCGTCGGCGACGATCTCGACCGGGGACTGGAACAGGTGGATGTGAATGCGACGCGAGGCCGTGTGCTCTTCGGGGTCGGCCATCGCGTAGGAGGTCAGGGTCTTGACGACCTGACGCTGCTGGTTCGACGCGCGCAGCGCCTCCTCCGACCCCTCATCGAAGTCGAAGTCTTCTTCCGAAACGATGACGTCGACGTCCGGCACCTTGCCCAGCTCGCGCAGCTCCAGCGGCGTGAACTTGACCTGCGCGGGGCCTCGGCGGCCGAACACGTGCACGTCGGTGATCGGGTTCTCCGCCAGGGCCTCGGCGACGTTGGCGGGGACCTCGGTCTTGAGCATATCCTCGGCGTGCTTGGCCAGCACGCGCGAGACGTCCAGGGCCACGTTGCCGACGCCGAGGACCGCGACCTCGCGGGCCTTCAGCGGCCACGTGCGCGGGTAGTCCGGGTTGCCGTCGTACCAGGACACGAAGTCGGCGGCACCGTAGGATTCGGGCAGGTCGACGCCGGGGATGTCGAGCGGGTGGTCGCGATCCGCACCGGTTGCGATAATGATCGCATCGTAGTGGTCGCGCAGGTCGTCGATGGTGACGTCGCGGCCCACCTCGACGTTGCCGAGCAGGCGGATGTCGCCGCGCTGGAGGATCTTGTAGAGGGCGACGATGATCTGCTTGATGCGCGGGTGGTCGGGGGCCACACCGTAGCGCACGAGGCCGTACGGCGCGGGAAGCCGCTCAAACAGGTCGATATTCACCTCGAGTCCCGACTTCGACAGAATGTCCGACGCGTAGATGCCAGCGGGACCGGCGCCGATGACGGCAACGTTGAGCGGTGCCAAGCGAGTTCTCCTTCTTCGTGACCGCGCGCGAGTGCGCGCACCTGGGCACCAAGTCTAGCGCCCAAAGGCCAAGGGGAACCTAAGCTGAGACGGCAAACACAGCCCTCGGCGCGTCGCCTCCGATCACGAGGCCGTGGCGGGTCGGTGTGTCCTGCTCAGTTGCGGGTTCTCCCCTACGCACGATCTGCCCCAGGAGGGGACAAGGCGAGAAGCCAGACACCTGTGTTGGCTCTGGTGCCTGGGGGCGGCGGCAGGGCCTGGCCGGGCTTCGAGACGACGCGCCGAGCGAAGCTCGCGGCGCGGACGGCGAGCGGGCGGGC
>NZ_ALCA01000141.1 GCF_000278725.1 Actinomyces sp. ICM47
GCGCGGGCCCAGCGAGGTTCGCGGGCAGTGTCGCGGCTGGGTGGCCGAGGCCGTGGCGGGGAGGCGTCTTCCAATCCCTGTACAGGACTCGGATGCCGGCAGCTGCTGCGACGACGATGAAGACAATCAGATAGGAAGCCGCTGCGGTGACGACAGCCGGCGACCATGAGCTGCGTGAGAAGAAAGATCCCAGGACAATATTGAGGGACAAGAAAGCGATCATGATTGCGCAGATAAGGAGCTTCTCGCGCGTGGTGGCTTTCTCCTTGGTCATGTGCCGCTCATTCCACTCGCGCGTCGACGACGATCCAGCTGTGGCAATAGACATCGACGGTCAGTGACGTTGCGCCGGAACGCGCCTTGCATGCCTCGTCGATGATTGTAGAGATACCACTGAACAAAGCCATCACGATAATGACAATTGGGTTCGCATGTCCTCACACGTCGGTCGGGGTTGCGCCCGTCCACTCGTACCATCCCTGATGCTGGACGATCCACGCCATGAGCGCGTATCCGGCCTGGCCGGGCAGGGTCTGGCCGTCTTTGCCGCGCGCCATGGAGGCGGCCATGTCCTCGAACCACTGGTCGTGGGCGACCAGGGGTGTGTAGCAGTCGACGAAGGGGATCCCTCGGCGCCCGCACACCTCGGAGCAGGAGGAGGCCAGCGCTTTGAGGGCGCCGGAGTCGACGCCGGCCAGGGGCGGGGGACCCACCACAAAGCTGGGGATGCCTAGAGAGGTCGCGCGGTCGGTGATATTGGCGAGGTTGAGGCGCGAACGGGCCGTGGAGATGCCGGCGGGAACGTCGCCGGGGCCGATCCCGATGACGAGGCCGTGGGGTTCTCCGTCGGCTAGGCGCGGCAGGACCTCGGCCTCCCAGCGGGCGGCCATCTGCTTGGTTGTCTCGGAGGGGACCGCCAGCGTCAAAAATGTGGCGGGCACGTCGAAGGTCGAGTGAGCGTTGACGCGGCCAACCCAGCCCAGGCCTCGGGGGTCTCCGACGCCCGCGACGAGCTCGTCGCCGATGAAGCAGATGCGCATGGTGGTCCTTTCCGGGTGTGCCTGCGCGCGCCCGGAATACCGG
>NZ_ALCA01000142.1 GCF_000278725.1 Actinomyces sp. ICM47
AGGCCTTCTTGCGCTTGGCCGGCGCCTCACCCAGCTCGAAGGACTCGACCACGGCCTCGGTGGCCTCAGCGTCGTCGGAAGCAGCCACGGTCAGGGCACCCACAGCCTTCGAGGCGGCCTCCAGGTCGCCCTTCACGGACTCCAGGGCCTCCACCTGAGCCTGCGGGGCGCGCACCGTCACCGCCAGGAACGGCGTACGCGGCGACACCTTCGCCTCAGACTTCACGCGACGCAGCGCGATCAGAGCAGACGACGCGGCCTCCAGCACCTTCGGATCGCCCTCGACGCCAGCCAGGTCGGAAGCGACCGGCCACGGCGCGACGTGCACGCTGCCCTCGCGGTACCAGCTCCACACCTCTTCCGTCACGTACGGCAGGTAGGGGGCCAGCAGGCGTACAACGTTATCAATAACGATCGCCAGAGCCGCACGGGCAGACGCGGCCGAGGCCTCGTCCCACGCGCCATCGCGGTTGTAGGCGCGCTCCTTGACCAGCTCCAGGTAGTCGTCGCAGAACGTCCAGAAGAACGACTCCGTGACCTCGAGAGCGCGAGAGTGCTCGTAGGACGCCAGGGCAGCCGAGGCCTCGTCAATGACGGAGGCCAGCGCCGCCAGCACCGAGCGATCCAGCGGCACCGTCACCAGCGCCGGATCTAGATCGATCGCCGCACCCTCGCCGCCCATCGTGAGCGCGAACTTCGACGCGTTCAGCACCTTGATCGCCAGGCGGCGACCAATCTTCATCTGCTGCTCGTCGAACGCCGCATCCAGGCCCAGGCGAGCCGACGCCGCCCAGTAACGCACGGCATCCGAACCGTACTTCTCCAAGATGCCCATGGGGGTTACGACGTTGCCCTTAGACTTGGACATCTTCTTGTGGTCCGAATCCAGGATCCAGCCGGACAGGCCCGCGTGCTTCCACGGCAGCGCACCGAACTCCAGGTCCGCGCGCACGACGGTGGAGAACAGCCACGTACGGATGATGTCCTGGCCCTGCGGGCGCAGATCCATCGGGTACGTGCGAGCGAACAGGTCCTCGTCATCCAGCCAGCCACAGGCCAGCTGCGGGGACAGCGAGGACGTCGCCCACGTGTCCATGATGTCCAGCTCGCCCACGAAGCCGCCGGCCACGCCGCGCTGCTCCTCCGTGTAACCCTCCGGCACGTCCGTCGACGGATCGACCGGCAGAGCGGCCTCAGAGGGGGTGATGATGTCGTCGTAGTTGACCTGGCCGTCCGCGTCCACGCGGTACCACAGCGGGAACGGCACGCCGAAGAAGCGCTGACGGGACACCAGCCAGTCGCCCTTCAGGCCCTTCACCCAGTTCTCATAGCGCACGCGCATGAAGTCGGGGTGGAACTCCAGCTCGCGGCCGCGGCCGATCAGCTCCTCGTTCAGATCCTTGCCCGAGGCCGGGTTCGTCCACGCGCGCCCACCGTTACGGATGTACCACTGGCGCGAGGTGACGATCTCGAGAGGCTTGTCGCCCTTCTCGAAGAAGTTGGTCTGACGCATCGTCTTGGTCGGTTCGCCCTTCAGCTCGCCCGACTCGCGCAGGGCGGCCACCACGGCCTCGCGCGCGGAGAACGTCGTCTTACCGGTGATCTCCTCGAAAGCCGCGCGGCCCGCATCGGTCGTGATCCACTCGGGGGTCTCGGTGATGATGCGGCCGTCCTTGCGCAGGATCGCGCGCAGCGGCAGCTCCAGGTCACGCCACCAGTCGATGTCGGTCGTGTCGCCGAAGGTACAGCACATGGCGATACCCGCGCCCTTGTCCATCTCTGCCTCGGGGTGAGGCAGGATCGGCACCTCGACGCCGTACACGGGGGAGGCGACCGTCGTGCCGAACAGCGGCTTGTAGCGTTCGTCGTCCGGGTGGGCGATCAGGGCCACGCAGGCGGCCAGCAGCTCGGGACGCGTCGTCTCGATGCACACGTCCACGCCGTCCTCGACGGGCGCGCCGGCCGCGGCAGCCTTCGCGGCGGCCTCGGCGTCAGTGATGTGGAAGGCCAGGCGGTGGTAGAAGCCCGGGTACTCGCGGCTCTCCAGCTCAGCCTGGGCGACCGCCGTCTGGAAGGTGACGTCCCACAGGCCCGGTGCCTCGGCCTGGTAGGCCTCGCCGCGCGCCAGGTTGCGCAGGAACGCGGCCTGGGCGACCTTGCGGGCGCGCGCGCCGATCGTCTGGTAGTTCTGCTTCCAGTCCACGCTCAGGCCCAGGTAGCGCCACAGCGCCTCGAACTGAGCCTCGTCTTCGACGGTGAGGCGCTCGCACAGCTCCACGAAGTTCTTACGGGAAATCGGCTTTTGGTCGCGAGCCTTGATCGACTTGCCGTCGCCGCCCACGTGCGGGGGCTCAAAATCGGGGTCGTAGGGCAGGGTGGCGTCCACGCGCACGCCGAAGTAGTTCTGCACGCGGCGCTCGGTGGGCAGGCCGTTGTCGTCCCACCCCATCGGGTAGAACACGGACTTGCCCATCATGCGCTGGTAGCGGGCCACGACGTCGGTGTGCGTGTAGGAGAACACATGGCCGATGTGCAGGGAGCCGGACACCGTCGGCGGGGGAGTGTCGATCGAGTACACCTGCTCGCGCGTCGCAGTGCGGTCAAAAGCGTAGGTGCCCTGGTCCTCCCAGGCCTCACCCCACTTCGCTTCGAGGCCTTCGGGGGCGGCGCGGTCGGGCACGCGAGGTGCCTGCGCACGGGTGTTCATGGCCATAATTGAGTTGTCTCCATCCGAGTCGTGGACTGTTTGCCCCACTAGGGTACTTTTGTGCAGGTGCGCGGGTCCAACGCAGCGCCGACGCGTCGGGTGCGGGTTGCTCACACGCTCCGTTACAAAAGTCCCCTGTGCGTTCTCCCCGGGAGAGCGCGAGCGCGCGGGGATACCGTGGGTGTCACACAGGGGAGCCGGGACGAGGCCTCCTCGGGAAAGGGGATCACCGTGAGCACGCAATCGCTGGGCGAGCAGACCGTGGACCTGTTGGCGCGCCTGGTGCGCCTGGGCTGCGTCAATGACCTGACCGCCGATTCGGGCGGGGAGGAGCGTGCCGCCGATCTGCTGGAGGAGTTCTTCGCGGGCCTGCCCGTGTCTATCGAGCGGATCACTCCGCATCCGGGGCGCACGACCCTCGTGGTGACCCTCGAAGGATCGGAACCCGGCAGTGACGGCACGCCGCTCACCCTCGTGGGGCACACGGACGTCGTGCCCGTCGACGAGGCCAAGTGGACGCGCGATCCTTTTGGCGCCCAGATCGAGGACGGCGTCATGTGGGGGCGCGGCACGGTCGACATGCTCCACCTGACCGCCGCGATGGCCGTCGTGACCCGCCAGGTCGCGCGCCGCGCTCAGAAAGGTGAGCCTCCAGCCCGTTCCCTGGCGTTCGTGGCTGCCGCCGACGAGGAAGCACGAGGAGGACTGGGCGTCCCGTGGATCGGCGACAACCGGCCGGACGCCTTCCCGTGGGACGCGGCCCTGTCCGAGATGGGCGGTGCCCACATTCGCGGGCGTAGGGGAGGCGACAGCGTTGTCGTGGTCGTCGGCGAAAAAGGCGCCGCCCAGCGCCGCCTGCACATCCGCGGCGACGCGGGCCACGGCTCGGTGCCGCTGGGCCGCACGAGCGCCGTTGAGCGGCTCGCCCAGGTGAGCGC
>NZ_ALCA01000143.1 GCF_000278725.1 Actinomyces sp. ICM47
CAGGAAACGGCACTTGCGGCGCTTGCGGGTGGGCGTCGTCAGGGCGGCGGCCGACACCTCGGAGGCGCGGCGTGCGCGGTCAGACAGCGAACCGCGTGCCGACAGGGCGGCACCCGCCTGGTTCACGGCGAGGGACGCGCGCGGCAGGTAGTCCTCCACCAGGTGCTCGCGGGCGTTCTCAATCGCGGGGCCGGCGTGCGCAGCGGCGGCCTGCGCGCGTGCTGCAGCGTTCTCAATCGCGGGAGCTGCGTGCTCGATCGCGCTTGTCAGTGCAGCCTGGGCACGGGGAGCGGCCCAATCGACGCCCTGGTTCGCCAGATCGGCAGCCCGAACGGCAACCTTCCCGGCGTAAACGGCGGCAGCGTCGCGAAGCTGCTCAGAGGTAGCGCGCAGCTTATCTGCATCGAAAGTCGGCGAGGTAGCCATGTTGTCTCCGATCCTGTCCATATTAACGGGGGCGCACATGCGCCACTCACGTCCTATTGTGCTACATCCGCCTGTGATGTGCAGCCCACTAGTCGGCGTGAGCTGAACGACCGTCAGGAAACACACAGGAAAAGATGACACCATTGTCAACATGAAAGCTATTCTGCACACCACCGCCGGAGACATCACCGTCGAGCTGTTCCCGAACCGCGCTCCCAACACCGTCACCAACTTCGTGACGCTGGCCAAGGGCGAGCGCGAATGGGTCGACCCCAAGACCGGTCAGAAGACGTCCCGTCCCCTCTACGACGGCACCATCTTCCACCGCGTGATCCCCGGCTTCATGATCCAGGGTGGCGACCCCCTCGGCACCGGCACCGGCGGCCCCGGCTACCAGTTCAACGACGAGATTCACCCCGAGCTGAACTTCAACGAGCCCTACCTGCTTGCCATGGCCAACGCCGGCAAGCGCATGGGCCGCGGCACCAACGGCTCCCAGTTCTTCATCACCGTGGCCCCCACCCCGTGGCTGCTCGGCAACCACACGATCTTTGGCAAGGTCGTCGACGAGGCCTCCAAGCGCGTCGTCGACGCCATCGCCACCACCCCCACGGGCGCGAACGACCGCCCCGTGACGGAGCAGGTCATCAACTCGATCGAGATCGTCGACTGACCTTTTCTCTTGTCAGTGACGAGGCCGGGGCCGCCCCCGCTGCTCAGCGCAGTTGGCGGGATGAGGGACCCCGGCCTCGTCCCTTACCCACGAATGAAAGGGACGCTATGAGCCTGCCGAGCTACGGTCAGCGGTCCGACCCGCGGGCCGCCCCCGACTGTCCGCGCCACCCGGGCGTGCGCAGCGTCGACTACTGCAAGCGCTGCAACCGGCCAATGTGCGTGGACTGCTTAATTCCGACCGAGGTGCGCTCGATCTGCGTGGACTGCACATCCTCGAAGCGCGGATGGGTGCGCCAGGCGTCGCGCGCGGCGCAGATGGGTGCCCCGGTCGTCACCTACGCGATGATGGCGATCTGCATCCTCATGTACCTGGCGACCTGGGTGTTCCCCTCCCTCAAGTCGTCTCTCGCGTTGGTTCCGCTCTTCCTCATGTCGCGCCCGTGGACGATCCTGACGGGCGCGTTCCTGCACGGCGGGCTGCTGCACATCCTGTTCAACATGCTCTCCCTGTATTGGGTGGGTCGCGCGATCGAACCCGTCCTGGGCTGGTGGCGTTTCCTCACCGTCTACCTGCTGAGTGCGCTGGGTGGATCCGCCTTCATCCTCGCCTGGTGCCTCATTCAGCCGTCGGAACTCCTCGTGGGCACGGTGGGGGCGTCGGGTGCTGTGTTTGGCCTCTTCGGCGCTGTGTTCGTCCTGCAGCGATTGGGGGGAGCCGATACGACGCCGATCTTGACGCTGCTGGGCATCAACCTGGTATACGGTTTCTTGGCCAGTGGCATCTCGTGGCAGGCGCACATCGGGGGCGCGGTCGTCGGCGTGGCCGCTACGTGGGTGCTCGCACGCCTGGCTCGCCCGCGCGCGGGCATCACGGAGGCGGCGCAGAATCGTCGACAGCTTCTGGTGGCTCTCGGCATGATCGCGGGTATCGTCGCGCTCAACGCTCTCGTGTTCCGCCTCCTTGTCGAGGTCTATGGCGCGTGATCGGGGTGCCGTCGCCTCTGCAGGGCCTCGGCAAGTCTTCTGAGGATGACCTAACATAGGGAGGGTCCGGCACAGTGCCGGACCCTCCCTCATGCGCCCACAGGAGACACCATGACCAGCCCCTGGGACCTGTACGACCAGCTCATCGACGAGATCCCCTCCGACATCACCGTCACCCAAATCCACACCGACGGCAAGTGGCGCCGCATCGCCTCCAGCGACGACGGCGTCGGCATGGCCTTCGGCATGAACGTCCAATCACGGCCTCGTATAGCGGACGACCCCTCCGAGCTGATCGGTCGCCCCCTGCGCGACGTCGCCGCCCTGGCCAAATCCTGGAACTTCGAGGATGCAGGCATCGGCATGGCCGCCATCAACGCCTACCACTCCCACCCCGAGGTCGCCCTCGCCCGCGGATTCACCCCCTGCGAAGAAAACAACTGGGCGCGCACCTTCCACCCCTACGCGCCCCTCGTCGCTGGCAAGCGCGTCGCCATCATCGGACACTTCCCCTTCGCGGCCGCAGCCATGCCCGACGCCGCCGAACTCAACATCCTCGAACGCAACCTTTTCGAGGGCGACTACCCCGATTCCGCCTGCGAATACCTGCTCCCCGACATGGACTACGTCTTCATCTCCGGCTCCGCCTTCGTCAACAAGACCATGCCGCGCCTCCTCACCCTCGCTTCGAACGCCCACACCGTCGTCCTAGGACCCTCCACGCCCGCGTCCCCCGCGCTCCTTCACGCCGGTGCCACGACCGTCATATCCTTCGCCAGTGCCCACCCCGCGCGCCTCGAAGATGGCCTCGCCGGACGCTCCCTCCGGGGCATGTACGACGCCGGCGCGCGCGTCCAGCTCAGCCGAGCATAATCACCCGGCCAGCCACGGTCTCGTCCATACGCGAAGTGGGGCGTCCCGGCAACAACCGGAACGCCCCACACTCACGTTTCACGCGAAACGACGCGCGCTCAGCGCCAACGCAACGTCATCAGGAAACCCACCATCATCGTGCCCAAGCCCACCGCAATATTCCACTGACCGATCTTCGGAATCGGGTACACGCCCTGGGAAATGTAGAACACGACAACCCACAGCAGACCCACAATCATGAGCGTCACGAACGTCGGAGCCCACCAGACCGGGCTGAGCGGAATACCATCCGTCCAATTCTTGATCTCGGTATCGTCCTCGACCTCATGCCCATTCTTCTTGCGCTTTTTCGATTCGGCCACGTCGGGTCCTTTCTACTGGCCCGCGCGGGAAGACAAACCGCCCGGCGGTGATGAATTAGTCGATACTCTAGCGTAGTCTCGGACATAGGAAGTGCCCAAACGCAGCGCCACAGAAAGAGAGAATGATGCAGCCACGCAAGGTCCGCCACACGGCCGCCATCCTCGCCGTCACCATCGCCTCCGGCCTGCTCTTCTCCATCTCCTCCCTCAACGAACGCAAAAACCCCGCCGGGACCTCGGACCTCACAACCCTCGTGCACACCCGACAAGCCCAGGTCGCCGCCCTCGACGCCGAGGTCGGTGCCCTTGACGCGCAGATACAAAACTTCTCCACCTCCCAACCCGGCGCGCCCACCCCCGACGAAGACGCCTTCACCGCCAAATCCACGCGCCCCGTCTCCGGTCCCGGCGTCCAAATCACCCTCAACGACGCGCCCCCCGGACGCATCCCCGCCGGCGCAACCCCCAACGACCTCGTCATCCACCAGCAGGACATCGAAGACACCATGAACGCCCTGTGGGCTGGCGGCGCTGAAGCCATGACAGTCCAAGGCGTACGCATCACCAACCGAACCGTCATCCGATGCATCGGAAACGTCATCCTGGTCGACAGAACCAGCTTTTCCCCTCCCTTTGTGATTCAAGCAATCGGTGATCCTGACACCCTGCGCGCGACGGTTACTGCAAACCCACGTATGGTGAATTATCAGGCTTATGTGTCAAAGTACGGCCTCGGGTGGGACATGCAGACCAAAGACTCCCTAAGCTTCGCGCCTGCAACAACCTCGCTCACCGTCAACTATGCAACCGTGGAGGAAACGAATGGGTGAACACATCGCTCGAGCCGTTCCGACAAAGAAAAAGAGCTCCAACATCTTCTGGAACATCGTCGGCGTCATCGGCGAGCTGCTCATCACCTTCGCGTTCGTCATCGGCCTGTTTTCCGTGTGGCAGCTCTACTGGACAACCTACCAGGTCGCCGGCCAGGTCACCCAGACCATTGCCTCGTACGAAGAAGAACACCAGCCCTCCAAGCGCACCCAAGGCGAGACACGAACGGACGCACCCCCCGAGTTCACGCGCGAGGTTGCATCCGGCGAGGTCTACGGCCTCGTCCACGTACCCACCTGGGACTGGATGAAGATCCCGCTGGCCGAAGGCACCACCTCCTACGTCCTCGACCAAGGCTGGGCCGGCCACTACGACATGACCACCCAACCCGGCGGCGTCGGCAACTTCTCCGTCGCCGGCCACCGCCGCACCTACGGCAACAACTTCCGCTGGATCGACCGCCTCACCCAGGGTGACAAGGTCATCGTAGAAGTCGACGACCGCTACCTCGTCTACTCTATGGTCTCCTCCGAGATCATCGACGCCACCGACCCCACGCAGATGCGCGTCGTCGCCCCCGTCATCGACGACCTCTCCTGGTCCAAAACCCCCACCGAGCGTTGGATGACCATGACAACGTGCCACCCCGAATACGGCAACTGGCAGCGCTACATCGTTCACCTCAAGTTCGAATCCTGGACCCCCAAGGACACGGGCGTCCCCGCCGAACTCGTCGACGAACCCACGAACTAAAGGACCCCACATGTACGCATGGATCTTCCGCCACCTGCCCGGCCCCACCTGGTTCAAAGTCATCGAATCCCTGGCCCTCATCGCCGCGGCCATCGCCGCCCTCTTCACCTGGGTCTACCCCTGGGTCCAGTCCTACCTGGAACTGGGACAGTCCTCCGTCGGCGGCGCCTGAGCCACCCGCTTGTGGATGGGACGAGGCCGGGGACACCCCGGCCTCGTGTCGTATCCGCGGGCGTTGAGCGGGGTCGCGAACCGTGGATGTGGGAATTTCTGCTCGGCTGTGCCCACGGGTGCGGGGTCAGTCTCCCACCTCTCATTCGTGAATGCGTCGCCGCTTTCCACGCCTCCGCTTTCCGCACCGCACCGCCCGTTTGTCGGACAGCGGTCGCGCGCCCACTGTGGGAGCGCCCTACGATGGAGGCCGGAGAAAGGGGCCACGGCCTCGTACATGAAAGGACCGGCGATGGCACGAATCCTCTGCGTCGACAACTACGACTCGTTCGTCTTCACGATTGTGGGCTACCTGCGCCACCTGGGCGCTGTTGTGGACGTCGTGCGTAACGACGTCGTGGATCCCGCGTGGTTCGAAGCCGGCTACGACGGCGTCCTCATTTCCCCCGGACCCGGCGACCCCAAGAGCGCCGGCGCGTCCCTGCAGACTATTGCCGACTGCGCCGAGCGGGAGATCCCGATGCTGGGCGTGTGCCTGGGCCATCAGGCCCTGGGCGAGCTGTTCGGCGCGACCGTGGGGCACGCACCCGAACTCATGCACGGCAAGACCTCCGTCATCACCCACGACGGGCGCGGCGTGTTCGAAGGCGTCCCCTCGCCGCTGACTGTCACCCGCTATCACTCCCTCACGATCGACCCCGCGACCATGCCCGACGAACTCGAGGTCTCCGCGAGCACCGAATCCGGCATCATCATGGGCGTGCGCCACCGCTCCCTGCCCCTCGAAGGCGTCCAGTTCCACCCCGAGTCCGTCATGACACAGTCCGGGCACCTCATGTTCGCCAACTGGCTGGCCGCCTGCGGCGACACTGACGCGCGGGAGCGGGCCGTGTCCTTGAAGCCCGTCGTCGCGGAGCGCTTCAAGCTGTAGGGGCGCGTCGCCAGCCCACTGGCTGGACACGTTCAGTGAGTACAGCCGCGACGTCGGTGGTATTGAAGGCACGCCGTCGGTGTGCTTGCTTGTGGGTGGCCGCATGCGGATAGGAAATGACGTCACGGATAGGTTACGAGCATGCGGATAGGCTAATAACCTATCCGCGAACGCATAACCTATCCACGTAGGCGCAACCTATCCGCGTAGGGGTGTGCCCGGCGCGGAAACATCGTCGTCCTGTGCATCCGCCGACGAGGCCGTGGCCGGGATCGTGGCAACTCGTGATCTCTGAGTGGAGTGTGAACCCGCTAGACGGAGACTGGGCCTTCTGGGTCGAGCGTGAGCCTTCTGGGTCGAGCGTGGGCAACCCCGCCCACGCTCGACCCAGCGGGTTAACGTGCGCATCAGGGGGTTCAACCGCCGGTGAGCAGGCTAAGGCTCCCAATTAGGCGTCCCGTGTGCGTGGAGAATCGCGAGGACGCGCAGGCGCCGCGTGGAACCCGCATAGCTGTCACGGCCTCGTATTCGCACTGAAGGCCAGAACAGTCCTCGCAAGCCGCCCGAATGACGCACCGAAGCTCAAGACAGTCCGCGCACACTGCGCGAATCCCGCCACGGCCTCGTACCCGCCCTGACCATTGCACGCGGCCCGTACCGATGCGGGAACCGTGCCACGGCCTCGTATTCGCACTGAAGGCCAGAACAGTCCTCGCAAGCCGCCCGAATGACGCACCGAAGCTCAAGACAGTCCGCGCACGCTGCGCGATCCCGCCACGGCCTCGTACCCGCCCTGGAAGCCGTGACAGGGGCGCATGCACGCGGAGCGGAACCCACCCCGCACACGACGGGTCCGCACTCCGCACGCAAGGCCAGCATCGCATACGACAGGGCCCGCACCCCAGGAGGAATCCTGTCGGTGCGGGCCCTGATCGTTGGGTGAGTCGGACTACTTCTTGGTAGAGGGCGACGGGCTGGGCGTCGGGAAAATGGAACCCTTCGAGACCTTGAGCTTCACAGTCGAGTTCTTGTCCACCTTCGAACCCACGCCGGGTTCAACGGCGGTGACCTGACCGGCGGGCTGGGTACCGGTGACTTCCTCGACGGTCACGGTCAGGCCCAGGGCCTTGAGCTGCGCCTCAGCGTCCTCGCGGCCGATGCCGACGACGGAGGGGATCTCCACCTGTGCGGCCTTGCCACTGGACACGGACACGGCGATGCTGGTGCCCTTCTTGACCTTGGAGCCGCTATCGGGATCCTGCTCGACGATACGGTCCTTCTCCTTGTCGGAGTCGACGGTCGACACGTTGCCGAGCTCCAGGCCGACTGCCTTGAGGGCGCTGCGCGCCTGGTCCTGGCTCATACCCGACAGGTCGGGGACCTCAACCTGGTCGGAACCGGAGGACAGGTAGGCGGTGATTGTCTGACCGGCCTTGACCTTCGAGCCGGGGGAGGGGTTGGTCTGCGCGACCTTGCCCTCGGGCACGGTGTCGGAAGCGACCTTACTGGAGTTGACATCCCACTTCAGGCCCAGCGCCTCGACGGCCTTACGGGCGTCGTCGGGACTCATACCGACCAGGTTGTCGGGCAGGGTGACCGAGTCGGGGCCGGACGAGATAGTGACGCGCACGGTGGCGCCCTTCTCGGCCTGGGTGCCGCCTGCGGGGTCGGTTGAGGCGACCGAGTCCTTGTCGACGGTATCGGAGGCGACCTTGTCGGGGTTGAGTTCCCACGTCAGGCCGGCGGCTTCGATCTGGGACTTTGCGTCTGCTTGAGACAGTCCAACGACGTTGGGGACGGCGACGGTCTCCGGCTCAGCGGCGCTGCGGCTCAGCGCCCAGACGCTGCCGCCGATGAGGAGCAGCGCGATGGCGACGAGGGTCGCGATGATCGCGGTGCGGCGCTTGCGGGCAGCGGCAGCATTACTCGTCCCATCGTCGTCGGAGGAGACGGCGGGCAGCGACGTTGACGTCGATGTCGGGGGGGTCCCTGCCGCGGACGTGCTCACCGTGGAGGTGGTCGTCGGTGCTGCGGCGCGCGCACCGACGAGGCCGGCTGCGGGCAGCACCTCGGTCGCCCACGAGTCGGCAGGCGGGGCGCCCACGTCCATGCCGCGTGCAACGCGCTGCAGGTCCGAGAGCATCGCGGTGGCGCTCGGGTAGCGGTCGTCGCGGTTCTTCGCGAGCGCCTTGAGGACTACTCGGTCCAGGGAATCCGGGATGTCGGACAGGATCGACGAGGGGGTGGGCGGGATCTGCTCGACGTGCTGGTAGGCGACGGCGACGGCCGAGTCGCCCTTGAAGGGCGGGCGGCCCGTCAGCAGCTCGAAGAGCACGACGCCCGTCGAGTACAGGTCGGAGCGCTCGTCCACGGTCTCACCGCGCGCCTGCTCGGGGGAGAGGTACTGCGCGGTGCCGACGACGGCGTTCGTCTGCGTCATGGTGGCCTGCGAGTCGGTCAGGGCACGGGCGATGCCGAAGTCCATGACCTTGACCTTGCCGTCCGACGTCAACATGATATTGCCCGGCTTGATGTCGCGATGCACCAGGTGGTTGTCGTGCGAGTACTGCAGGGCGGACAGGACACCCGACACAATCTCGATGGCTTCGTTGATCGGGACGGCCGTGCCGTCGGAGATCAGCTCCTTGACGGTGTGCCCCTCGACGTACTCCATGACGATGTAGGGGATCGCGATGGACCGGTTGGTCGCGTCCGAGACGATTTCTTCGCCGGTGTCGTAAACGGCGACGATGTTTGGGTGATTCAGCGACGCTGCCGACTGAGCCTCGCGGCGGAACCGCGCCTGGAAGATCGAGTCCAGCGCCAGGTCGCGTCGTAGCATCTTGATGGCGACGACGCGCGACAGGCGAGTGTCGAAGCCCAGGTGAACTTCGGCCATTCCGCCTCGCCCGATGAGCGAGCGGACCTCATATCGGCCAGCTAGACGGTGGGCCATGGGCTGTGCCATGTCCTAACCTCCTCGGTGATGGTTGCCCCCGCGTTGCTTGGGATGAGGGAGCTCAGCATGGATTTGATCGTAAAGGCTGCAAGTACGGTCAGCGCGATCACGATGAGTGCGATGACCGCAATGCGGATTAATTTCTTAGATGCAGGGACCGGCGGGGCAACGACACTACGCGAGTAGGCGGTCTTCGCTGCCGGGCGCTTGTGCTCGGTGGTTCGGGCGTCAAGTTTGTGCCAGTGCGGTCCGCCCGAGTCCTTCTTGGGCTTGGACTCGTACACGGAGCGACGTGGACGCGTGGACGCATTCTTGTTTTTCTTGTCCTTGCCACGGGGTTGGGGAACGGTCCCGAAGACGCGCGGCGTGGAGCTGGTGGTCGTCGTGGTCTTCGACGAGGCCTTGGCGGACTTTGCGCGCTCGTCCTTGACGTCGCGGGACGGCTGCGGGTCGGGCGCGGAGGAGGCGCGCTCGGACTTGCGCTGAGCCTGCTCGGCTTCGCGCCGTTGACGGGCCTCACGGCGTTGGCGCTCTTCGCGGGCTTCGCGTAGCTCACGCTGGCGGGCCTCTTCTTCGCGAGCGACCTGGGCGCGACGGTGTGCTTCGGCGGCGTCCTCGGCTTGGCGGTCTTGTGCCCGCTGGCGCAGGCGCTCGTTGAGGGCGGCGCGCCGCTCGGCTTCTGTGGGCGCAACGGGCGTAGCGGGTGCCTGTGTGGGCGTGGGGGTTGGCTCCTTGCGCGGGGTCGCCGAGGCCGTGGTTGCCTTCTTGGGAGCCGGTGCCTCGGCGCGCGT